>CAWVWS010000232.1:0-1561 GCA_963933905.1 uncultured Sulfitobacter sp. | reverse complement strand
CAGGTCGGCACCCGCAACCTAAAAGTGGTTGTCCAGAACTGATCATCGCCGCGCGGCCTGCCAGTCGCGCGGTGTTTGGCATCCGACATGAGTTCGATCTTCTTTACAGCTGTCGGGCATGTTTTTCGCAGGCCTGTTCAGGCGCTGAGCATCCTTGCGCTGCCGATGGCACTCAACATCCTGGTAGAGCTCTATGATACTCATAGATTTGTGATGTCCGGCTATGAGGGGTCAGGCTCCGCTGTCTGGCTGGTGGTGGTCGTGAACTTCATGACCGTCTCGCTGGTTGCTGTCGCATGGCACCGCCTAATCCTACTGGAGGAGCCGCAGGGCATTGTGCCGCTCATCAGCGACGATCTCTATCGCCGCTACTTTGCCCAGTGGTTTGTGATGGGGCTGGCGATATTCTTCATCTTGTCTTTGATCATCGCAGCGATTGCAGGAATTGTCTGGCTGGCCAGCATTGCTTTGGGTCAGCCCTATTTGTTTGAAGATGCGTTTATGGGTGATGAGCTTTTTGGGGTCTCATTTTACATCACAGTAATGGTTTTGACGACGATATTTACCTATTTCGTGTTCCGTTTTGGTGTGGTTCTGCCGCATCTTGCAGCGGGTCATTCAAAAGTCGACATATGGAAGGGGTGGCGGATTACGCAGCCCTTGGCGTGGCCCATCGCTGGGGCTGCATTGTTTGCGGGCAGCGCACAGATCGCGCTTACGTGGCTTCCGAGTGATCTTTTGATGCGGATAATGGAGGAGCCGGATCGTTATCTGCCATCCAGTTTTGACTATCTTGATGCCTTTTTGATGTCGGTCTCATACAGTTGTGTGAGTTTGTTCGGTGCCGCCATTCTGACGGAAATATACATTAGGATCGACATGCAGTCCCTTGATACAGATCAGGATTTATCTTTGAAATAGGCTGCGCCCGAGGGTCTGGGTTTCCTGCTCTAGTGCGGTGAGACCTTCACTCACGGCGCGTCCGTCTTGTGCGTCTACGGCGCTTGCGATCCGCTCGTGCAGGGCTACGATCCGCGCACGGTCAAGGGCGGAGAAAGTGATCATGTTCATCAAGGGTTGCATGGCCTCGACCGCACCAGCGAGTTGGTATGACAACACAGGATTGTCGGCCCCGTCGACCAAGGCGCGGTGAAAGGCAACATCAGAGGCGCAAAAGGCCTCGTCGGTGAGGCCCGGCTGGCTCTGGCGGTGGATTTCCGCCCGCATGGCCGCAAGGTGATCGGCACTGCACCGCTGCGCAGTCAGGTCAGCACAAGAGCGCTCCAGCGCGAACCGCGCCTCGCAGGCGGTCTCGAAACTCACATCATTCATCGAGAGCAGCAGGGTCGATGTGGTGATTTGTTGGGCATAGGCTTCGGGAAAGCTCAGGCGGTTTACAAATGCGCCGCCCGTGGCACCGCGCTGGGTACGTATGAGCGATTGCGCGGCTAAGCGTTTGAGTGCCTCGCGCACGGTGGGACGCGAGACTTCAAATTGCTCGGCCAGTTCTGCTTCGGAGGGCAGGCGCGCATCGGCAATTAGCCTCCCTGCGATAATCTCG
>CAWVWS010000231.1:0-1642 GCA_963933905.1 uncultured Sulfitobacter sp. | reverse complement strand
TGAGCGTCGGAAAACCCCTCCCCCATGACGCCGCACACCTCCACGTCACAGGCACCGCCCGCTACGTCGACGACATCCCGACCCCCACAGGCACTCTCCACCTCGCCTTCGGCCTCAGCACCGTCGCCCACGGCAAAATCACAGCGATGAGCTTTGAAAACGCGAAGAGCACCGCTGGCGTTATCGACATCCTTACCGCCGCTGATCTCCCCTTCGCCAACGACGTCTCCCCCTCCAACCACGACGAGCCGCTGCTCGCCACAGGCACAGTCCAGTACATCGGCCAACCCATATTTATGGTCATCGCCACCAGCCACCTCGCTGCCCGAAAAGCCGCCCGTCTGGCTGACATCACCATCGCGCCCGAGACGCCAATCCTCACCATCAACGAGGCCATGCAAGCCAACTCCCGCTTCGAGGACGGCCCCCGCATCTACACCAAAGGCACCCCAGACACAGCCCTCCCAAAATCCAAAAACCGACTCTCCGGCAGCTTGGAAATCGGCGGCCAAGAACACTTCTACCTTGAGGGTCAAGCCGCCCTCGCCCTTCCCGGTGAGAACGGCGATATGCTGGTCCACAGCTCCACCCAGCACCCCACCGAGATCCAGCACAAAGTGGCCGAGGCCATCGGCCTGCCCATGCACGCTGTGCGCGTGGAGACCCGCCGTATGGGCGGTGGCTTCGGTGGAAAGGAAAGCCAAGGCAACGCCTTAGCCGTCGCATGCGCAGTTGCTGCAAGGCATACGGGGCTTGCCTGCAAAATGCGCTACGACCGTGACGACGACATGATGATCACCGGCAAACGCCACGATTTCCGCGTGACCTATGACGCTGGCTTCGACGACACGGGCCGCATCACAGCACTCGATTTCACCCATTACGCCCGCTGCGGCTGGGCCATGGACCTGAGCCTACCCGTCGCCGACCGCGCCATGTTGCACGCCGACAATGCCTACCACCTCGACAACATCCGCATCACCTCCCACCGCCTCAAAACCAACACGCAAAGCGCTACCGCCTTTCGCGGCTTTGGCGGCCCCCAAGGGATCGTCGGGATCGAGCGCGTCATGGACCATATCGCCACGCATCTTGGCCTCGACCCGCACCAAGTACGTCGCGCAAACTACTACAGCGACAACAACGACCAGCAGACAACCCCCTACCAACAGCCCGTCACCGATTGCATCATCAACGCTCTAACGGACCGCCTCTGCCAAAGCGCCAACTACGCCCAGCGCCGCAAAAACATCACCGAATGGAACGCGCAAAACCCCATCCTCAAGCGCGGGATCGCACTCACCCCCGTCAAATTCGGCATCTCCTTCACCCTGACCCATCTCAACCAAGCAGGCGCGCTCGTCCACGTCTACCAAGACGGCTCCATCCACCTCAACCACGGCGGCACCGAGATGGGCCAAGGCCTGTTCCAAAAGATCGCGCAGATCGCCGCCTCCGAATTCGGCGTTCCTGTTGAGCAGGTCAAGATCACCGCCACCGACACTGCCAAAGTCCCCAATACATCCGCCACAGCCGCCAGTTCAGGCACCGACCTCAACGGTATGGCCGTGCTCAACGCCTGCCAAACCATACGGCAGCGCATGGCCGATCATCTCTCCACACTGTACAACTGCCCGCCCGA
>CAWVWS010000230.1:0-1664 GCA_963933905.1 uncultured Sulfitobacter sp. | reverse complement strand
GCACCCCCTCTATTTTGCCAATAAACTCAAAATCCCGCCGCTAATAAAAACTCTGCGGATCAATATCCACCGCCAGTCTCAAATCACCCTTGAGTTTGATCTGGCTCACCCAAACCTGCAACGCCCGTTGCAGCGCCACATTCTTGTCCGCCTTCACCAAAAGCCGCACACGGTGCCGCCCGCGCACCCGCGCAATAGGTGCTGGTGCGGGCCCAAAGACCTGCGCCCCAACATCCCGTAAGGCTTTGTCATTACGCGCCAATTGATTACCCGCATCAAATACTGCTGCCACATCAGGCCCACTCAAAATTATCCCTGCCAAACGACCATAGGGCGGCATTCCCGCCTGTTGCCGCTCCTTGGCCTCCGCACTCCAGAACCCCTCTTCATCGCCTGCCAAAATCGAGCGAATAACAGGATGATCAGGCTGGTACGTCTGCAACAGCGCCGTCCCCGGTGCCTCCGCCCGCCCCGCACGCCCCGCCACCTGCCGCATCAACTGAAACGTCCGCTCCGCAGCCCGCAGGTCCGACCCCGTCAGCCCAAGGTCCGCATCAATCACTCCAACCAGTGTCAGCTTAGGAAAGTTATGCCCCTTCGCAACCAATTGAGTTCCAATGATTATATCCGCCGACCCTTGGGCTATCCCAGAAATCTCTTCCTTCAACGCACGCGCAGAGCCATACATGTCAGAGCTCAAAGTCGCGATCCGCGCATCAGGCCAAAGCGCATGCGCCTCCTCGCCCAAACGCTCCACACCGGGACCGATGGGGGCCATTTTATCCTCCGCCTCACAGCTCGGGCAGGCAGTGGGCATCGGCTTGCTCTCCCCGCACTGGTGACAGATCAAGCGCTTGAGAAACCGGTGTTCCACCATGCGCGCATCACAATCGTCACACCCGATCTGGTGCCCGCACGCACGGCACAGGGTGATCGGCGCATAACCACGGCGGTTGATGAACAGCATCGCTTGCTCGCCCCGCTCCAACCGCGCATCGACCTCTTTTTTTAGGGTGGGCGACACCCAGCGGTCCGACGGCAACCCCTCCGTGCGCATATCAATCGTACCCATTGTGGGCATCACAGCAGGGCCAAACCGCGAGGTCAGTTCCAGCTTGGCATACTTGCCCGCCTGCGCATTGGCCCAACTCTCAAGCGACGGCGTGGCCGAGGCCAGCACAACATGCGCTCCGCAAATCGACGCCCGTAAAACGGCCATATCGCGCGCATTATAAAGCACGCCATCCTCTTGTTTATATGAGGTATCATGCTCCTCATCGACCACGATCAGCCCGAGGTTCTGGAACGGCAAAAACAGCGCCGAGCGCGCCCCGATGACCAGTTGCGCCTGACCCTGACCCACCATACGCCAAATGCGCCGCCGCTCGGTCATGGTAGCACCCGAATGCCACTCGGCAGGCTTGGCCCCGAACCGCGCCTCGACACGGGTGTAGAACTCTGCCGTGAGCGCAATCTCTGGCAGCAGCACCAGCGCCTGCCGCCCCGCGCGCAGCGCTGCTGCGACCGCCTCCAGATAGACTTCGGTCTTGCCCGATCCCGTCACCCCGCGCAGCAGGGTGGTACCATAGTCGCCCGAAGTCACTCCCGCCGCCAGAACAGCAGCCCCCGCCGCCTGATCCTCCGTCAATTCCTTGCTCGGCAGG
>CAWVWS010000229.1:0-1837 GCA_963933905.1 uncultured Sulfitobacter sp. | reverse complement strand
CACTGCACGCATCGCACCCCCACCGCCGCCCGTTGAGCATGTCTGGCACATCGCGGAAGCTGGCAAAACAACTGGCCCCTTCTCCAAGGCCGCAATGGGCCGCATGGCCACTGATGGCGCCCTCACGCGCGAAACATATGTTTGGACCCCGGGACAAGACGGTTGGAAACTGGCCGAGGACGTGATGGAACTGGCGCAACTCTTCACCGTGCTGCCGCCCCCACCGCCCCAAGGCTAAGACAACACCTTCACCTACTTCTTGAAATGGCGCACCACTGCGCCATTTCTTGTTTCAAATGAAACGCCAGACCCTTCATAAACCCAACCGCCGCACCGTCCTGAAATGGACCCATGGCCTGGTGATCCCGCTGTTCATCTGGTTTATGCTGGTGACCCCTGATGTGGTGGTTCCCATGGGCGCGCCGTGGTTTGCCATCCACTCCAACCTCGCACTGGTATTCGTCTCGATCTGCCTCCTGTGGACCGCTGATCTCATGCGCCGCGGCCTCACCTCACGACCGGGCCCAAAGCTGCAAGGCTGGGCGCGGCGCATCCACCGCCCGCTGCATCTGACCATCATCTGGGGCCTGTTTCTGATGGCCCTCGGCGGCTTCCTCCTCGGCCTCACCTCCAATGTGCAACTCAAGGCAGGCCTGTGGCTCCCCATCGCGCCCCCCATGGGCTGGATGGAGGCGAACAGGATCATCGGCACACTCCATATCTACCAGTTCTACCTGCTTGGCGTGGTTATCACAGGGCATGCCGCCTTCCACATCTGGCGCCATTTCAAACTGCGCGACAATGCCCTGCGCATCATGGCACCCAAGGTCTTGCACCGCTTTCTGTAACCGCCCCTTGACGCCCCCGTCGCAAGGCTGAATGTTACGCCCGACCCCTCCAGCGCAAAAGGCCCGCCCTTGCCCGACTTCAATCCCGAAACCGTAGAGCAAGAGCACAGGTTTCCTTGTGACACCTGCGGCAGTGACCTGCGCTATGATCCGGCCAGCACGGACCTCAAATGCGACCACTGCGGTCATGTGGAGCCGATCGGCAGCGTCTGGACCCAGTCCCGCGCCATCGCCGAGTTGGACCTGCACCGCGGCCTGTCCCAAACCCTTGATGGCGCCGAGATGGAAGTCACCCGCGTCAGCGCGTGCCCCAACTGCGCCGCCCAAGTGAAATTCGACAGCACGACCCAAGCCGCCGAGTGCCCCTTTTGCGCGACCCCCGTTGTGGTCGACACAGGCACCCACCGCCACATCAAACCCCGCGCCATCCTGCCCTTTGCACTGGCCGAGGAAACGGCACGCGACGCGATGAAAGACTGGCTTGGTGGTTTGTGGTTCGCGCCCAACGGCTTGCAGGCCTACGCCCGCAAAGGCCGCCAGATGGACGGCATCTATGTCCCCTACTGGACCTATGACGCCCAATCCGACAGCCGCTACACAGGCGAGCGCGGCACCGTCTACTATGAGACACGCACCGTCATGCGCGACGGTAAACGCCAACAGGTCCGCGTGGCAAAGGTCCGCTGGAACCGCGCCTCTGGCCGCGTCGCACGCTTCTTTGACGATGTGCTGGTCCTCGGCTCACGCTCCCTGCCCAAACGCTTCACCGACGCGCTAGAGCCTTGGGACTTGGCCGCCTTAGAACCCTATGCCCCCGAATATCTCGCAGGCTTTCGGGCCGAAGGATACACCATGGCGCTCGACGAAGGCTTTGACGAGGCCCGCGCCAAAATGGACGCGATGATCCGCCGCGACATCAAATTCGACATCGGCGGGGATCGCCAGCGCATCCATTCGGTGGACACGGACCTCAGCGATATGACCTTCAA
>CAWVWS010000228.1:0-2007 GCA_963933905.1 uncultured Sulfitobacter sp. | reverse complement strand
CGCCATGTTTCTCACGCGCGCGGTACTCTGCCTTGCGCTGCTCACGGGTTTCTATTCTGACTGGTCGCTGCTGGCCCTCAGCATCCACAGCATCGCAGTCCTCCACCGGTATAACGGCCCCTACAATGGTGGCAGTGACCGCATGGGCCTGCTGATCCTCTATTGCCTCACGCTGTCGCACTGGCTCCCCGAAGGGCCACTGGTGCAAACCGCGTTTGCCTATCTGGGCGTGCAGGTGATCCTGTCCTATTTCATCTCTGGTTGGGTCAAAATCCTCAACCCCGCATGGCGCAGCGGTGCGGCCCTGCGCGATGTCTTGGCTTTTCTGCCTATCCCGTGGCAGAAAACCTGCGCGCCCTTGCCCCCCATCCCCGCGCCATGCGGACCGCATCGTGGGCCGTCATCGGGTTCGAGGTTCTGTTCCCCCTCGCCCTGCTCAACCAGACGCTGCTGATTGCGGTCCTCACCTGCGCCGCCGCTTTCCACATCGCCAATGCCTGCCTCTTTGGCCTCAACCGCTTTGTCTGGTTCTGGCTCGCCGCCTATCCGTCAATCCTCTGGCTCCAGTCTCGCCTGATCGTGCCTGTCTGATCTTCTGCTGGCCTCGCGCCAAACACCTGTGCAAAGCTGGCGATGACACCCCTGATCGCGAGAGTTACCAGATGACAAAAGATACCCTGCTCCAGCCCTTCCAGCTCAAACACCTCACGCTCAAAAATCGCATCATGACCACCAGCCATGAGCCCGCCTATCCCGAAGATGGCATGCCCAAAGACCGCTACCGCGCCTACCACGCAGAGCGCGCAAAAGCAGGCGTCGCCCTCGCCATGACCGCAGGCTCGGCGGCAGTCTCCCGCGACAGCCCGCCTGTGTTCAACAACATCCTCGCCTACCGCGACGAAGTGGTGCCGTGGATTCAGAACCTCACCGATGCCTGTCACGAGCACGGCTGCGCCACGATGATCCAGCTGACCCATCTGGGCCGCCGCACCACATGGAACAAAGGCGATTGGCTGCCCTCGGTCTCGTCCTCAAAACACCGCGAACCCGCCCACCGCGCATTTCCAAAACTGATCGAGGATTGGGACATCGACCGCATCATCAACGACTTCGCCGATGCCGCCGAGCGGATGAAGGCAGGCGGGATGGACGGGATCGAGCTTCAGGTCTATGGCCACCTGCTCGATCAATTCTGGTCGCCGCTGACCAATGATCTGGTGGGACCCTACGGTGCCGACACTCTGGAAAACCGAATGCGCTTCCCGCTCGATGTCCTTGCCGCCATTCGCAAGCGTGTGGGCGCGGAATTCATCGTCGGCTTCCGCTACACGGCGGATGAGGCACAAAAGGGCGGAATCACCACCGAAGAAGGCCTCCTCATCTCGCAAAAACTGGCCGCAACAGGCCAACTTGATTTCCTGAATGTGATCCGTGGCCGCATCCACACCGACCCCGCCATGACCGACACGATCCCCGTGCAGGGCATGAAAAACGCCCCTCATCTCGACTTCGCAGGCGAGGTGAAAAAACTCACGGGCATGCCCACGTTCCACGCCGCTAAAATCCCCGATGTGGCCACCGCACGTCATGCAATCGAGGCAGGGTTGCTCGATATGGTCGGCATGACCCGCGCCCATATGGCCGACCCCCATGTGGTGCAAAAAATCATGGAGGGGCGCGAGCATGACATCCGCCCCTGCGTGGGGGCAACCTACTGCCTTGATCGCATCTATCAAGCGGGCGATGCCCTGTGCATCCACAACGCCGCCACAGGCCGCGAACTTACCATGCCCCACACGATCCCCCCCGCCGAAACACAGCGCAAAGTCGTCATCATCGGCGCAGGCCCCGCAGGGCTGGAAGCCGCCCGCGTTGCCGCAGAGCGCGGCCACCGCGTCACCGTCTTCGAGGCACAGCCCGTTCCGGGTGGTCAAATTCGCCTCACCGCCCAGACCCCGCGCCGCCGCGAAATGATTTCGATCATCGACTGGCGCATGTCACAATGTG
>CAWVWS010000227.1:0-2203 GCA_963933905.1 uncultured Sulfitobacter sp. | reverse complement strand
CTCATAGATTAAAGATAAATTTCAATGTGCCTTATGTAAACGACAAGTTTGAGTGGAAGTTTAAGAAGGATAAGAGTGGTAAATCGGTTAAAGATGGTTACGATATAAGTGATGGAAGTAGTGAATTTTTCACAAAATCATCATCCCGCACAAAAACGTCATTAAAAAAAGAAATAATAACAGATGGTTAATGTATCATTACAACGTCATTCCACAACAGTTGAATAATGGCCAAACAATTCGACGCCATAAATGACGACCACCGCGGGTTTATTGAAGCGCAGCACGTGTTCTTTTGCGGCTCGGCAGCCCCTGACGGACGGGTAAACATCTCGCCCAAAGGGATGGACAGCCTGCGCTTGATTGGCCCCAACCGCATCATCTGGCGCAACCTTACAGGGTCCGGCAACGAGACCGCAGGCCATCTGCTACGCCTCAACCGCATGACCCTCATGTGGTGCGGGTTCGAGACACGCCCCATGATCATGCGCGCCTATGGCACCGCCAAAACCCTGCACCCCCGCGACGAAGAGTTCGCAGAGGCCGAAGCATATTTTCCACCTGCCCTCGGCGCACGTCAGTTCTATGACATGACCGTCGAGATGCTTCAGACCAGTTGCGGCTTTGCGGTGCCTTTCTTCGATTACGCTGGCGAGCGTGATGTGTTAGCGCGGTGGAATGAAGACAAAGGCCAGTCAGGCATTGAGACCTACTGGGACACACGCAACCGCGAGACCATCGACGGAATGCCCACCTGCATCGTGAAAGATACCCCCAATGCATGACCCCTATCTCTCGGCGCTGACCGCCCTCGCCGATCCGACACGCGCGGAGGGCATGCGGGAGTATCACAAGGTTGATCGTGAATACCTCGGCCTGACCAACCCGCAGATCAACGATCTCACCAAGCAGTGGCGCGAAGATCTCTCGGTCGAGGACCGTGTAACCATCGCGGACGGCCTGTGGCGCACGAATATCTACGAGGCCCGCGTCGCAGCCGCCAAAATGCTGACCCAAGCGCGGATGCGCGACGGCGACGAGGCCGCATGGCAGCTTATCGCGACATGGTACCGTGATTTTGACAGTTGGGCGATTGCCGACCACGCCTGTGCCGCTGGTGCAAAGCGGCTGGTGGCCGACCCCACTCGCATCGAGCGTGTCGAAGGCTGGACCCGCTCCGAGCATATGTGGACGCGGCGCGCCGCACTCGTAATCACGCTGCCGTGGACCAAGATGAACAACCCCAAGCCTGCCGATTTGGAAGTGCGCGAGCGCGTCCTCGGCTGGGCCGCGACTTATGCGTCGGACCCGCAATGGTTCATCCAGAAAGCCATCGCATGGTGGCTGCGTGATCTGGGTAAGCATGATCCAGAGCGGGTGCATACCTTTATCGCGGCTCACGGCGACACCATGAAACCCTTTGCGCGCAAAGAGGCGGTACGGTTGCTCAAATAATCGCTGGCCTCAGACGATGGGGCATCTGGCGGAATTGAGTTTATTGACCAAATGAAGAAAAACGCGTAGATAGGCTCCGCGCCCTCTCTCGTTTGGTCTTTTAGCCGCCTAACGTGACTTCGACTTCGGTCAGGTCAGTGACAGAGGCACCTATCACTCGCATCGCAGGCAGGGACAGGCGGCTGCCACCAGTGGCGGGACCGTCGATCGGGATCAGTGTCACCGCCGACGACTTTCCGTTGGCCTTGTTTGTCACGCGGCCCTTTGTTTCCGATTTCATCAACGGCGTTTTGAGCCAGAACCCAGGCTCTGTCGGGCTGCCCAGACTGGCGACCGTTGTGCCAAGTGATTTCGCCACAGCAGCAGGAGCAGCAGGTGCTGCGGCCTCCTTGCGCTGTTCGGCTGTCGTCGTGTCCAGCGCCTCTTGCGTTTTGGCCGCTTTGGGCGGTTTGGGCGCTGCGGTCAGCTTGGGGTCCGCAGGAACAGCAGCCACATCGGCAGCAGTAGCTTCAGGCAATGCCGCCGCAGTTTCAGCAGCAGCAGCCGCTTCGGTTGCGGCCTGTTCCGCCGCTTGCGCAGGAGGGAGCACGTCATTGGGCTGCCCTAGACCAAGCTGGGCACAGGCCGTGAGTGTCGTAGATGCCGCAAGGGCGCTGAGAAGCTTTGAAATACGTGTCATGGCGCTTTTGTAGTCCAGCTTTTGCGCCACTCCACCCCCCCAGATCAGGCTTGCTCCACGCACCTATCC
>CAWVWS010000226.1:0-2234 GCA_963933905.1 uncultured Sulfitobacter sp. | reverse complement strand
TGGGCTGGCAGGCAGAACGGCTTCGGCTGTCTTTCCCTGCGCATGAAGTAAAAAACGATCAGGCGTTGGACTTCCTTTTACCAGCTGAGGCCTCTGAGCGGATTAAACGATACATTAAGGAATGGCGGTCACTGTTTATACCCGCAACAAATCCGTATTTGTTTCCGGGCCGCAACGGAAAACCAAAAGATCAGTCTGCTCTGCGCAACCAGATGAAGAAGGCAATCTTTGATCACACGGGTTTGCAGATGACGCCGCATCAGTTTCGCCACGCGGCAGCCAAGCTGCTGCTGGATGCAAGGCCTGGCCATTACGAGGTTGTACGTAAACTATTGGGGCATAAATCGCTGACCACCACCTATGCCCATTACGCGGGTGCAGAGACTGATGCAGCGGTTGAGCTTTATGACGACATTATCCTGCAGCTTCGACGTCCTGCAGCCATTCGAAGTGCGCCTGAAACCCACAATCACCGCGTACGTTCACCAAAAGGCAAATCTCGCAGATTAACGGCCACCCCAAAAGAGCCGCCCTTTATGGATCCACTGACCCTGCTGGGTCAGAAGCGGGGTAAATAAAAATGGGGCAGGTGATACGGACATCAATCAGTCTGTCGGCTTGGCCAGAATTGGATCAGCGCCTCTGGTATTCTGCGACAACCAAAGGCGAGTTTCTTGCTCCCGATGGTAAAGCGGCCCACTGGGTGCCAGAAACCAAGTGGCAGGTGGAGAAGGGTTATGGCAAATGGGTCTATTATTTGACGCTGGTGTCAGCACTGCCCTCGGAAGAAAGCGTAAGCCCGTTTGATCGTGTTACCAAAGATAGGCTGCGGGCCTATGTCGATCTCTTAACCAATCAGGGTCTTGCTTCGCAGACAATAGTCTCAAGGCTGACGGACCTGTGTGAGGCCCTGCGCGTCATGTGCTCATCTTGTGACCTTACAGTGATCAAGCATCTTGTATCGGTGCTGAACATGCGCGCCACGCCGTCGCGCAATAAAGCTGCCAGGATCAAACACCCGTTTGAGATTTGGGGGGCAGCGTGCAAAGCAATGGATGATGCGCATACTACCGATGAGCTTACACCACTGCATAGGTCATGCGCTTATCGCGATGCTTTGGCGTTGGGCCTTCTGGCCCTGCGTCCTATTAGGCTAAAGAACCTCACACAATTGACCCTATCAGAACAGCTAAGGTTTGATGGCTCCCAATGGCAATGCAGCTTCTCTGGTTACGAGACCAAGGACAAACAGCCACTTCATTTTGCACTGCCCACGGATGTTACGTTTGTCACGTGCTTTGAACGCTATCTCACCGAGCATCGACCTGTGCTTCTGAGAGATCCGCATGATGAAAAAGCGGGCATACTGCCGTCGCAGTTAACTGGACCATTGTGGATATCTACACGCCGCAAGAGAATGTCGCAGCAGTCTCTTTACTGTAACATCTGTCAGCTTTCTGAGCGTCTGCTTGGCGTGCGCCTAAATCCACATCTGATGCGGGACTGTGCGGCAAGTGCCATGTCGAGCGACGCGCCTGAATATATTCTCGCCGCAGCGCGTATTCTGGGCCACAACACCCTGAGCACCACCATTGGACATTATGAACAGTCCAGCATGCTCGCCGCTGGGGCGCGCCTCAACGACTTCATTCTGGAAATGCAGGCTGCAGGTAATAGCGATGACCGTACGAAGGACTTTTTTGATCTGCCTTTTGAGCAGCTGTTTGAGGAAGATGGGGAGGAAAAATAATGACCAGTTGTATTGTTTATGCGCGGTATTCTTCGGATATGTCCCGAGACGCTTCAATTGAAGATCAGGTCAGGCTTTGCAATCAATATATCGTTGACCAAAAGTGGACTATTGCAGGTACATTTGAGGACCGTGCAATTAGCGGCGCATCTGTGTTGCGCCCTGGATATCAGAGCCTATTAGCTCTTGTGCGCCAAGGCAGTATTAATGTTGTTCTGGCTGAGGCACTTGATCGGCTATCACGCGATCAGGAAGATATTGCCGCTTTATTCAAAATCGTTCGTTTTGCCGGAGCCAAGCTTGTTACTCTTGCAGAAGGTGAAGTCAGTGAACTTCATATTGGCCTCAAGGGCACTATGAATGCCTTGTTCTTAAAAGACTTGGCTCTCAAAACAAAACGCGGCTTACAGGGACGCATCGGCAAAGGTCGTAGCGCCGGGGGTAATGCATATGGTTATGATGTCGTTCGAGAGTATGGTCCTGA
>CAWVWS010000225.1:0-2423 GCA_963933905.1 uncultured Sulfitobacter sp. | reverse complement strand
ATGGTGGTCCCAGCTGGATTCGAACCAGCGACCTCTCGCTTCGGAGGCGAGCACTCTATCCAGCTGAGCTATGGGACCGACAAGTGCCGTATAGTGCCTGTGCCCTGCCCCTGCAATTCAAAAGCAGGGGCGATCAGGCGAAAAGATCATGGGCAAGTTCGAGAGCGTCAATCAGCACGTCTACTTCATCCGTAGTGTTGTACATGCCAAAGGAAGCGCGGCAGGTGGCGTTGAGGTCAAGGTGGTTCATCAATGGTCCACAACAATGCTGCCCTGCGCGTACCGCCACACCTTTTTTGTCCAGAATGGTCGAGATATCATGGGCATGGGCCGCCCCGTCCATCGTAAAGGAAAAGATCGCACCCTTGTCGGGGGTCGTGCCCTGCACCTGTATCCAGTTCAGCCCCGCCAGCTTTTCAATGGCATAATCGCGCAAGGATGCCTCATGGGCGGCGATGTTCTCCAACCCCACTTCGGTCATGTAATCAAGTGCTACGCCAAGGCCGATGGTCTGCACAATGCCAGGTGTGCCTGCTTCGAATTTCATCGGCGCATCGTTATAAATCACGCCCTCTTTACTCACTTCGCGGATCATATCGCCACCTCCGATGAAGGGGCGCATTTCGTCCATCCGCGACTGTTTTACATAAATCGCACCAGAACCTGACGGGCCATAAAGCTTGTGCCCTGTCAGACAGTAGAAATCACAGCCGATGTCCTGCACATCCACCGGCATATGCACAGCGGATTGGGAGCCGTCGACCAGCACAGCAACCCCTTTTTCATGGGCCGCTGTGGTGATGGTTTTCACATCAACAACAGTTCCTAACACATTGGACATATGGGTAATTGCAATCAATTTTGTGCGGGGTGTGATCGCGTCAATGACCGCTTGGGGGTCGAGCGCGCCTGTGGCGTCCACATCGACCCATTTGATCACGACACCTTGCCGCTCACGCAGGAAATGCCACGGCACGATGTTTGCATGATGCTCCATCACGCTGAGGATAATCTCATCACCCGCTTCCATGCCTGGCATCGCCCAGCTGTAGGCGACCATGTTGATGGCCTCGGTCGTGCCAGAGTTAAAAATAATCTCGTCCTCGGAAGCGGCGTTGATAAACCTCGCCACTTTCCCGCGCACTGCCTCGTATTTGTCTGTCGCAAGGTTGGACAGGTAATGCAGTCCGCGGTGCACGTTGGCGTATTCATGGGAATAGGCCGTGGTGATCGCATCAATCACCACCTGCGGTTTTTGTGCGGACGCACCGTTGTCGAGATAGACCAGCGGCTTGCCGTTCACTTCGCGGCTCAGGATCGGGAAATCACTGCGGATTTTCTTCACATCATACAATTGCAGGTACTCCCATGGCGCCAAGGCCGATCATGCCTATCAAAATCGCCAATCCAAAAATTATGCCCACAGCGGCCAGCACGATCACACCGACACCGCGCATCAACCCCGGAAGGCGCAGCGCTTCGGTGATGAAATTAACCGTTATCCAAAGACCCAGAACGCCCACTCCGAGGGAAAACAGCTGCCCGGTTATAGGAGAGACAAGCATCAGCACAAACATCACAGCCTGTGCAATGGCACGCAGACCCTGAAGCCAGACCAGCAGTGCCAGCAAGTCACCCAGATCGCCCTGCCCGCCCAAGGCACGACCAGTCCAGTAAAATCCGTGCACCGTCAGAACAAGCACACCTGAAATCAGCGTGAAAAACAGCACGGGATTGCGGAAAAGCGTCGGCAAGGCCGAAGTATCGCCCAAAAACAGCGAGAAACTGTAAATGATGCTGTTGATGCAGGCTATAAGGAACAGACTCGACCACAGCACATCGCGGCTGAGGTGCAGGGATATAATCTTTTTCGCGGCCGCGCGCGGGCTCTGGATTGTTTCCAGCGCCAGCTCTTTCAGAGCATCAGTATTCATCATTCGCTTGCACCATCCGCACTCAAAAGTCCCGAAACCCAGAACCAGCCAAAGATGGCCACCCAGATGACGCCTATTGCCTGTAACTGTATACCCGGTCCCATGAAACCTGCCGTCAGGCCCATCAAAAGCGTGACAGGCGTTGCAGCCAGCAGCGCCCAGATAAGCGTGAAGCGAATTTGGTAACCCGTAATCCTGCGGCGTGCGATCTTTGCCAACCCTGTTACGATCAAAGCAAAGACATAGATCAGGATCGGCAGGATCAGGATGTAGAAGAACGCACTCCAATAGAGGCGCGCCTCGAACGGGATATCAGGATCAATCTGTGCCTCGCGCGCCTGATAGGGAGTGACTGCGATAAACATCAGCACCCCCGCAATCAGCACAAACAACAAGGCGCGCACCTCGTTACGGCCCTGCTCCAAAAAGCGTGAAACCACACGTCCCGGCCCCTTGTAGGTTGCCAAAATATCCTGCGTTAGCGCCATT
>CAWVWS010000224.1:0-2520 GCA_963933905.1 uncultured Sulfitobacter sp. | reverse complement strand
GGTGATCCTCCTCGGGCTGGCAGTTGCCTTGGGCGTGAACGGCCTACCCAAACTGCTCAAAGGGCCGACAATCTTCATCTCGCTGTTGCCCATGATCGTCACCCCACTCATCGGCTCGCTGATCCTCTACTGGATGATCGACGCAGACGGCATCTTGGGCAAAGCGCTGCAATATATCTTTGACGATCCCGCTCTCTCGCTCAAGGCATCGCCCCTTCTGACATGGCTCACCCTTTTCACCTATGGCGTCTGGCACGGCATCCCATTTGCCTTTGTTGTCTTCTACGCAGGCCTGCAAACCGTTCCCGAAGAAACCCTCGAGGCCGCCATGATCGATGGGGCCAGCCGTTGGGAACGTATCCGCTATGTCGTGATCCCCTACATGGGGCCGCTGTTCGTCTTTGTCGCCCTGATCCAGCTGATGGATAACTTCCGCGTGTTCGAGCCGATCATCGGCTTCTCCGCACAGGCCAAGGCCTCCTCGCTCTCGACCGAGATTTACGGCGATCTTCTGGGTGACAACGCACAATATGCCTCCGCTGCCGCAACCTCCATGCTCACCGTGATCGGTGTGGCGATCCTCCTGACGCCTGTGCTGATCCGCACATGGCGCGACTTCAACCGCAAGGCGGTGTAACCCATGGCTATCGCATCCAAACGCCGTTCCACCCCGCTGGTCCTCATCTCGTCGCTGCTCGTGCTGGCGTGGATCGTGGTCGCTGCTTTCCCCTTCCTCTGGACCCTCTGGGGATCGTTCAAAGTCCAAGGGGACTTCTTTTCCAAAGCCGACTGGATGAACGCACTCTGGGGCACACGCACCGTGATTGAGACAGGCGCCCCCTTCACAGGCGCAGGCTATGAGGGCGCATGGATTGAAAAGGAATTCTGGCGCGCAGCCCTGAACACAGGTATCATCGTCTTCTTCACCGTCATCATCTCGCTCACCCTCGGCACGCTGGGAGGCTACGCCCTCGCGCGCTCCGGCTACCGCTATGCTTTCTGGCTGCTGATGCTCGCGCTTGTCTTCCGCGCCATGCCACACATCACGCTTGTGTCCGGCTATCTTCTGCCCTTCTTTGAATGGAACCTATGGGGCCATATCCCCACCACCATCGTTGTGCTGGTCGCCATCAACCAGCCGTTCACCCTCTGGATGCTCCACTCCTTCTTCCTCAACATCCCCAAGGATCTGGACGAAAGCGCCATGGTCGACGGCTGCACACGGTTCCAAGCGTTCCGCCATGTCATCGTACCCGTCATGTGGCCCGGTGTGATCACCACAGGGCTGTTCTCCTTCTTGCTGGCCTATAACGACTTCACCGTGACGGCGCTGCTGCTCAATCAGGAGAACCAGACGATGATCCCGAAAATCGCCAGCTTCCTTGGCTCGACACAGGTTGAAGGGAATGTGATGTTCGCCGTTGCCGCCGTTGTCTCGGCCACGGCACCTCTGTTCGTCCTCATCCTGTTCTTCCAACGCCAGATCGTCAGTGGCCTCACCGCAGGCGCTGTAAAAGGGTAACCCCATGTCCGACTTCCAAGACGCAAAAGCGGTTGTCCGCGCCTATCAAGCTGCCGTGATTGCAGCCGCCCCCGATGCCGTGGCTGATGCCTTAGCCACCCACACCAGCACTGACTACCTCTGGCGTGGCATGCACCCTTTTGACATCCGCAAAGGTGCTGCCGAAGTGGCCGAGGTCTTCTGGTCCCCGCTCAAAACCGCCCTTACCTCCCTCACGCGGCGCGAAGATATCTTTATGGCAGGGTGCAACCAGATGGATGATTTCCAATCCGTCTGGGTCGTCTCCATGGGCCACCTCATGGGCCTGCACGACGCGCCATGGCTGGGCATCCCCGCGACCCGAAAAATGGCCTTCCTGCGTTACGCTGAGTTCTCACGCGTCGAGGATGGCAAGATCACGGAAACGGCCCTGTTCTGCGATATCCCGCATCTGATGGTACAGGCAGGCGTAAACCCCTTCCCGCCTCAAACCGCCGCACATCTGGTCCAGCCAGGTCCAGTCACACACACGGGGCTGATGGACGCGCCCCAAGAAGCGGCGCAGAGCGAAAAAACCCTCGCCGTCATCAACGCCATGATAAACGACCTTGGCACATGGCAATCGGGCCTGCCGCTGGTGGAAGAACTGGCGCGCACATGGAACGACGATATGATCTGGTGGGGTCCCGCAGGGATTGGCGCTACCTACACAATCGAGCGCTACGCGCAGCAGCACGCAGGCCCCTTCCGCGCCAGCTTCACCAACCGCACAGGCACCGGACATCTCTGCCGCTTGGCCGAGGGCGAGTTTGGTGGCTTTTTCGGCTGGCCCAACTTCACGGCCACGGCGACGGGTGGTTTCATGGGCCTGCCCGCAACAGGCAAAACAGGCGAGTTCCGCGTGGTCGATATCTACCGCCGCGGCGGCGACAAACTGTCCGAGAACTGGGTGTTTATCGACCTGCTGCACTGGCTGCACGGTCAGGGGCTGGACGTTCTGGGAGGGTTACGCGCGGGGC
>CAWVWS010000223.1:0-2565 GCA_963933905.1 uncultured Sulfitobacter sp. | reverse complement strand
AAGAGCTGCGCAACAGCAAAGCGGACAAGCTTCCACTGCTCCACGGTGTCGGCCCCAAGATGGAGAAAATGCCGCACAACCCATGGCAACTGGCAGCCACAAGCACGGACGCTGGCCAAGGATTAACCCCCTCCCGTATACCCCATGAGAGAGCGGTCATGAGAGGTCGCTCTTTTCCTTTGCACCGCCTGCTTTTTGCGCCTACCACTTGGCCGGAGATACAGTATCGGAGGCGTCTCATGTCCAAAACAATCGTAAACAGCTGGAACGAGTGGGACCCGCTCAAACATGTCATCGTGGGCCGTGCCGATGATTGCCACATCCCGCCCGAAGAACCCGCGCTCGATGCCAAAGTGCCAGAGGACAGCGACATGCGCGGCCAGTGGGGCCGCCGTCCGCAGGAAACCATCGACCGTGCCAATGAGCTGCTCGATAACTTCGCCTCTATGCTGGAAAAGCGCGGCGTGCGCGTGGACCGTCCCACCTGCATCGACCACTCGCTGCCCGCCACCACACCGGACTTCCACACCGAGTCGCAGTTCGGCTGCATGCCCCCTCGCGATGTTCTGCTCACCGTCGGCTCCGAGATGCTGGAAGCGACAATGTCCTACCGCTGCCGCTGGTTTGAATACCTTAACTACCGCCCGCTTATGCAGCAGTATTTCGACGAGGACCCGAACTTCCGCCACGAAAGCGCACCCAAGCCGCGGCTCACCGATGCGGACTACCACCCCGATTACCTGTCAGAGAAGATCGGCGACACCAAGCGCCTCGAATGGGCGGCCAAGAAGTTCTTTGTCACCACTGAGGAAGAGCCGCTCTTCGACGCTGCCGATGTGCTGCGTTTTGGCCGCGACCTTGTCGTGCAACATGGCTTCACCACGAACCTCAAAGGCATCGAATGGCTGCGCCGCCACTTCCCCGATCACCGCGTGCACACCGTCAACTTCCCGGGTGATCCCTATCCCATCCACATCGACGCCACCTTCACACCCCTGCGCCCCGGTCTCATCCTGAACAACCCACACCGCCGCCTGCCCGAAGAGCAGCGCAAGATGTACAACGACAACGGTTGGGAAATCGTGGACGCCGCAACGCCTGCACATAACAGCCCCCCGCCGCTGTGCTACTCCTCCACATGGCTGTCCATGAACGTGCTGGTGCTGGACCCGAAAACTGTCTGCGTCGAGAAATCCGAGGTCTACCAGGCCGAGCAAATGGACAAACTCGGCATGGAAGTTGTCGAAGTCGAGTTGCGCGATGCCTACGCATTCGGCGGCGGCCTCCACTGTTGCACCGCAGACGTCTACCGTGAGGGCAAATGCGAGGATTACTTCCCCTCGCTAAGCAAGTAAGCAAACCAAAAGCGCAGTTATGGCGTGAACACTTATCCCAAAGGACCATGCCATGACTGACACGCCCGATGTTGCCCAACTCCTCGCCAATGCCCAAGCTGTTGCCGACAATCCAGAAGCAGACGTAAGCGAAATCGAAGCAATGGTGGTCGAGACCGTGTCGGCTTTCGAGGCGCGCCTGCAACACCACTTCGCCCGCGGCCCGTTCTTTAAGAAACTTAGGGGCAAACTGGCGGCGGAGGGTCACACCGACCTCGCCCAGACCGTCTACACCTACTACCTCGCGGCTAACGTGCTGAAACACGGCGGCGGCAAGAGCTTGCGGGAGTTGGAAAAGATCGAACCAGCGCCCTTCACGTTGCAGGACGAAGAGGGCAAGGCGCTGATTGATGTGACCGCGGATGGGTTTTTGGGTGGGTTGGTTGCGGCGCTGCAAGCCGCCCATCCCACCTTGGAAAATAAATAACTATACGAACACCTTAGCAGGTTTTACCATTCCTTACATGATCAACCCACATCAAAGGAAATGGCGTTTTGGCCTATCAACTGATCCACGGAAAGACACCTCGGACATTAGAACTCGGCAAAGAGGAGAGTCTGATGAATGTGGACGGCACCTTTGACAAGGTCGCTTTCGTGGATGACACACAGGACGAAGGGCGCAGAATAAAACTCCAGTCGCTCGATGCTGGACGCCCCATCACAGCGGAGGATTTGCCCACGCAACTCAAATGCTCCCCTCCCTCAAAATACCCTTATGCCGATTATATGTGGGCGCCCAAAAACACCGCTTTCGTGAGCCCGAAATTCAAGAACCTCGTCGAGCGGTTTGAACCCGGCGTGCACCAGTTCTTTGAAATGGCGACCGTGTCGGGCAAACGCGATACAGGCCCGATGTTCTGGTTTATCGTTTGCAACCGCATCGGTGCCCTCGACCCCGATGCCTGCATCCCCCCGATCAAAGAAGGCGACAGGCTCTACACATAGACCGATGCACCCGACGCCAAACGCGTGTTCAGCCACAGCGCAATCGGCAACAATCACATCTGGGCAGAAAAACACGAGCTTGGCCTATTCATGAGCAACACCTTCCACGACGCGATATTTGACGAAGACCTGACAGGCGTGAAAGATAGCTTTCAGTATGAAGAAACCCCCTAGGTGTTTGATCCCATGGTTTGATGGTGCGATTCTTTCTCAGGAATGGAAG
>CAWVWS010000222.1:0-2583 GCA_963933905.1 uncultured Sulfitobacter sp. | reverse complement strand
GTGCGAGGCGGATCATGTGACACCTACCTGTGACAGCCCTGCACGCAATGTCGCTGCGGCGGCGGGTAGGAGGTGATACTTTGCGACATAAGCGCGAATATCGTCACGAGCAGGTGCTGGTGCCATGGCAAAGGTGGCCAGGCCAGCCGCCCCTGCATCGACGGATGGATAGGTCCGAGGGTAAAGGACATCGCGCAGGCCTGCACGGTCTTGGGCGATGACAGGCAGGCCATGGGCCTGTGCTTCCAAATAGGTCATGCCAAATGCCTCATCCACACCGGGCCAGATCAGCGCAGCCGCGCGCGTGTAAGCGGCGGCTAACGCGTCAGGGTCCAAGGCACCGCGGAAGCGCACGCGGTCAGTCACGGGCGCCATGGCAGCTTCGACTTGGGCGCGGGCGGGGCCGTCTCCTGCAATCTCAAACTGTGTAGTGTCCGGCAGCAGCGCCATGACCTGCGCGATAAGCTGGTAGGAGGGCAGTTTGGCCGCGACGCGCATCATGCCAACGGCAAGCAGGGTCTTGCCCTGCGCGGGGCTGGGCAAGTCGGCTTGCGGCAGGAAGGGCCGCAGGTGGATCAGCTTCTGACCCGTGGGGGCGTATTCTGCCAATGCCTGATGATCTCTTTCGGTAAGGTAAAATATCGCGTCAGCCGCATCGCAGGCGGCCTCAGCCGTGCGCGCAAAGGCATCCCATTGCCCGCCAAGTCGCTTGCGCGCGCGCGTCGCCTCGATCAGCAGGTAGGGGATACCAAGGGCGCGGGACACAGCAGGACCAATGAGGTCGGGCGCTTTGTAGTAGCTGTGATAGGTCACCCAAGCCTGCCATGTCGCATTCCGCCCCTGCGCGATGATGTCGGGGATGAGCATGTCGGCTTGTGCCATGATCTCGGCCTGCACTGCACTGTCGCCGTGCCCGTCACGGCTGCGCAATGTGCAGGGGATATCCACCAGCGCCCCCATATGGCCAAACGCAGCCAGCAGATTGCGCGCCATTGCGCGATCCCCTGAAGGCACAGGGTCGCCGGGTGGTTTTAGAGGCGCGTAGAGGGCCAGCCGCATCAGGCAGTTTTCAATATGCCGCGCAGGCGTTTGGCCAGATGTACAATGCCGGGGGCCATGGTGAATTCCGCATGCAGGCGGGTATGGGCCGCTTGGGCAAGGCGCGGACCAAGGGCCGGATCGCTTGCGATTTGCTGCATGGCATCGGCAAAGGCGTCGGCGCTGTCCGTGGCAAGCAGGCCATGTGTGCCTGTGGTGATGAATTCGGGAATGGCAGAAACGGGCGTGGAGAGGATTGGTAACAGCTGGCTCGCCGCTTCCATCAGCACATTGGGCAGGCCGTCGCGGTCGCCGTCGGCGGCAATGCGCGAAGGCAGCACAAACAGATCGGCCGTGCGCATCGCCTCGATCACGTCAGGCTGGTCACAAGCGCCGCGCCATGTAATGCGGTCCGCGACACCGGCCGCTTGCGCACGGGCGCGCATCACGCAATCCAGCGTGCCGCCGCCGATATGGGTCCAGTGCCAGTCGAGCGTTGCAGGCAGCAAAGCCAGCGCATCAAAGCCTTTCTTCTCCACCAGTCGTCCGACGGACATCATCCGCAGCGGCGCATTTGTGCTGCGCAAGGGACGGTCAGGGGGGGGCAAGAAAACGGGCCAGATCAAGGCCGTGATAGACGAGATCAACACGTTCAGGTGTATCGGCCAGCCCTTGCAAATGCTCTGCCCCGAACCGCGTGCAGGTCGCACCAAAGGCGGCGCCATAGGTCTCGCCTTTCAACTTCTCCTGCAATTCCCAATCAGGTGAGGTCCAGATGTCTTTGGCATGGGCCGAAAAGGACCACGGCACCCCGCGCAGGATCGCCGCATAGCGTGCGACGGAGGAAGGTGTATGCAGGAAGTGCGCATAGAGCGCCTCAAGCGAGCCTTCGGCCTCATGCGCCAGTACACAGGCTTGCCCCCAACGGCGGCGGCGGTTGGCGGTGTCATCGCGTTCCAGATTACGGGCATACATATCGGCGGCAGCATCGAACCCAGACAGTGCCGTGACAGCCCCCATAGCCTCGTGCACGCGGCGTGACTCCTGGTGCAGATATTCGGGCAGATAGCCGCACGCGGGCGCTCAGGCGGTCATGCAGCGGGTGGGTTTTCTTGTCGGTTGGATGGCGCAAGGACCACAGATCAAAACTCAGACCCGCCTCCTCGAGCGCTACCAGTTCTTGTGCGATGAAGGTCTCCGACAGGCGCGGCCAACCTTTTACAACAATGGCGAGAGCGAGCGCATGGGTTCCTGAAAGATCATCGAGATGCGATCACCGCGCAAGCTGCGCATCTGTTTTTCAGGGGCGGTTGTCAGATCACAGGTCACGCCAGCGTGGTGATATCGAATCTCCCCGCCGCGAAGCTGCGCGTTTGCGGGTAAAATCCGCAAGACAGACCGGCACGTGAGCGTTTTGCCCGACCCACTTTCCCCGACCAGCGCAAGCGTTTCACCGGATTCAACTGAGAAATTAACACCTCCCACAACGGCAGGCGCTCTTCCAAAGCCGATTGTCAGTGATTTTACATCTAGCAGCGTCATGTC
>CAWVWS010000221.1:0-2594 GCA_963933905.1 uncultured Sulfitobacter sp. | reverse complement strand
GGTGGCATGGCGCGATGCGGATGCCCCTATATATGACCCGCTAGAGCCGCTTATCGCCTAGCGGTGACGGACCAGCCGATGCCACCCACAACAAGGGCAGCAGCGAACATGACGACATATGTCACAGCCTCACCCAGCAAAATCGCCCCTGCCAGAATCGCAATCACAGGCACGCTGAGCTGTACAACCGCCGCCGTGCTGCCGCGCATATTGCCCAGAACAAAATACCACAGCGCATAGCCCAATCCCGAGGTGACCGCCCCAGAAATCACCGCCAAAAGGATGCCGCGTCCGTCCCCCTCGATACCGCCATAGACCAACAGCAACGCCAAGAGCGGCAAACACAGGATAAAATTGGCTCCCGTTGTAGCCAAAGGATCAGATGCACCGCGCCCCGCAATCGTATAGGCCGCCCAGCCAAGCCCGGCGATGCACATCAAAACGGCACCGCTCAAATCAACAGATCCGCCGCTACCTGGCCATAAAGCCAGCGCCAGCCCGCCAAAGGCAACACTGGCCCCTGTCAGCTGCCGTGCTGTCGCCGCTTGGCCCGTCAGCGCCCCATGCGCAAACATGGCGATCTGCGTCACGCCAAAAAGGATCAGCGCGCCCAGCCCTGCATCCAAAGTGAGATAGGCCAGCGAGAAACCCGCCATATAGGCGGTCAGGCTCACTGCGCCGATGATCCGCTCTGCCCGAAAAAGCGGCAGCGCCACCCCACGCCACAGGGCAATCCCCCCCAACATCGCCGCACCTGCAGCAACCCGTAGCACGGCAAAGGCAGCTGGCGTGATATGCCCCCCCTCAACCGCCGCCCGCGTCAGCAGAGAATTCGCGGCAAAGGCGCACATCGTGAGAACAGTCAGAAGGATCAATCGCATACTCGGGCGTAGCGCGTTGACCGCCACGCGCCAAGGTCAATTCGCTCAGGTAAAGATAAACTCATCGTCATCGCCAAGGGTCGCAATCAACGCATCAAGATCACTGTGATCCTGCCCTGTCCTCGCCGCAGGCAGGCCCACCATCATCTTGCGCATCTCTTCTTTGAACAAGGACACCACAGTGCCCTGCACATCACTGTCCATCAGCGCTGCCGTGAGACCCTGCTTGATCATTTCGCGTTGATGCGCTGTCTGAGCGACCAGATCCCGCTGCTCGGCAGCGGTTTGCATCGCACCCACCATGGCAAACCGAAGTTGGTCGGCAGTCATTGCCTCTTTGGTGAGAAAGTCATGGCACCCGTTGCGCATGGCAGTCACGGCAGTCTCCATATCGCCATTTCCAGTAATCATGATCGTCGCAACATCACTGTTCAGAACGCTGTTCTGGATATGCTCCAACACTTCCAACCCGTCCCCCTGCGCCAGGCGGTAGTCGATCAGGATCAAATAAAAACCTCCCGCGCAACCGCCTCTTTTGCTTCTGCGATTGTGCTGACCTCAGTCAGGGCGACCATCAGGCGGCTGTTCTGGCTCAGCCGTCTGATCCGTGCACGGTCAAACGTGCTGTCATCCAGCAACAGGGTTTTAATAATTTTTGGAAACGCCCCCTCGTCGGGGCCTAAAACTTCAACTTGCACTGACATGGCTCATGCTCTCCCGCAGACCGCTCTACGTCCAGCCTAGCTCGGGCATGCCTATCAAATGATAAATGCAGGCACCCCTAACTGGTCAGGATTATCGCCAAAACCCCCTCAAATTAGGGAGATAGGGAAGTCTCCGGCACAAACTGATCCGGCTCAATGCATCAGCGTGGACAACCATGGGGGATCAAGACATCAACCCGCAGGCCGCTACTCCCGGCGCCAACTCCGGACAGTGTAACCTGCCCCCCATAATGCTCTGCCAGCTTGCGCACATTGGCCAGCCCCATACCCGTGCCCTCCACTTCGTCGCGTGGGCGAAGCGTGGTCATCGCGCCCAGCGCACGCGCATGAAACCGCTGCGGAATACCGGGGCCATCATCACACACGGTAAAGCGGATCATCGCACCTTCTTGCTGTGTCGTGACCGAAATAACGCCGCGCTTTGCATGATGATGCTTCACTGCATTCCCGATCAGCGCGCTCCACAACAGCAGCACGTCCTGCTCGCCCATCATGACATGGGCGCCTGCAATATCGCGACTCAGGCGCATGGTTTCAGGCAGGTGTAACTCCGCCAACACCTCATCCAACGCGGCCCTAACATCCACACGCACCACAGGCTGCATCCGCCCGATACGGGAGTAGGTCAACAAATCCATCAACATACGGTCAAGGCGCGCGGTATGACGGTTCATCATCTCGATCGATTGCGCGACAGAGCCTGTGATCTCCACCCCTGCTTCTGCCAGATCCTCCGCAATCCACTGGGGCAATTCCAGCAAGGCACGGACCGACGCGCGGACATCGTGGCTCATCAAATAGATGAAATCATCAATGTCCTGGGTTTCGGTTTCGGGCGCTCCTGTTGGAGCAGCAGCCTGTGCAGCGTTGCGCGTCATGGATGACCTTTCAAACTCGTTCACCGGCGAGCCTAACAGGCCAATCCTTGAAGCCGCGTTAACAAGGCCCCAAACTGACAAAGGGCCCCGTGATAGGAGCCCTTTGCACT
>CAWVWS010000220.1:0-2604 GCA_963933905.1 uncultured Sulfitobacter sp. | reverse complement strand
GGCTCGGGTAATGGGGCGCCGGACAAGGGTGTTTGGAAGTCGGGCAAGGGCAAGGGCCGCCGCCATACCAAGGGTCGCCAGCTTGAGGATAAAGCATGGGGCGAAGTGCGTGACCTGTTGGGAGCAGAGCAGCGCGACCGTGATCTGCTGATCGAGCATTTGCACCTTATTCAGGACAAGTTCGGCCACCTTTCTGCGGCGCACCTGCGCGCGCTGGCAGAGGAGATGCGGCTGAGCATGGCTGAAGTCTATGAAGTAGCGACCTTCTATGCGCATTTTGATGTGGTCAAAGAGGGCGAGACACCGCCGCCTGCGCTGACCATCCGTGTCTGCGACTCGCTCAGCTGTGAGTTGGCAGGCGCTCAGGCGTTGAAGGCGGCACTGGAGGACGGGCTGGACCCTGCGGAAGTGCGTGTGTTGCGCGCGCCGTGCATGGGGCGTTGTGATACGGCGCCTGTGCTGGAGTTGGGTCATGCCCATATCGACAATGCGACGGTCGAGAAAGTGCATGCGGCGATTGCGGCGGATGATACTCACGCGCATATCCCCCAGTATGAGACTTATGCCGACTATGCCGCGGCGGGTGGCTATGCCAAACTGGCAGAATTGCGCAAGGGCGGTGATTGGGAAGCCGTGCAGGAGACTGTCCTCGCGTCCGGCTTGCGCGGGTTGGGTGGTGCGGGTTTCCCGTCTGGCAAGAAATGGGGATTTGTTCGCGCCAATGACGGCATCCGCTATCTCGCGGTGAATGGCGATGAGGGCGAGCCGGGGACGTTCAAGGACCGCTATTATCTTGAGCGTGTGCCGCATCTTTTCCTTGAGGGTATGTTGATTGCTGCTTGGGCCGTCGAGGCGGAGCGTGCCTATATCTACATGCGCGACGAATACCCTGCAGTGCTGCATATTCTGGCCGAGGAAATTGCCGCCTTGGAAGATGCGGGCATTGTGCCTGCGGGCTATATCGAGCTGCGGCGCGGGGCGGGGGCATATATTTGCGGTGAGGAATCCGCGATGATCGAGAGTATCGAGGGTAAGCGTGGGATGCCGCGTCACCGTCCGCCGTTTGTGGCGCAGGTGGGTATCTTTGGTCGTCCGACGCTGGTCCATAACATCGAGACGCTGCATTGGGTTGCGCGGATTTTCCGTGAGGGGCCTGAAATACTGTCAGGTGTCGAAAAGAACGGACGCAAGGGTTTGCGTAGCTATTCTGTCTCGGGGCGTGTGGCCAAAGCGGGTGTTTACCTGCTGCCCGCAGGCTCGACTGTGATGGATGTGATCGAAGCGGCAGGCGGCATGGCCGAGGGGCATAGCTTTAAAGCGTACCAGCCCGGTGGTCCGTCTTCTGGCCTGTTGCCAGCCTCCATGAACGATATCCCGCTTGATTTTGACACGCTGCAACCGCATGGCACGTTCATCGGGTCGGCGGCGGTGGTGATCCTGTCGGACAAGGATCGCGCACGCGATGCAGCACTCAATATGTTGCGGTTCTTTGAGGATGAAAGCTGTGGTCAGTGTACGCCTTGCCGTGTCGGCTGTGGCAAGGCCGTGCAGTTGATGCAAGCGGACACATGGGATCAGGGGCTTCTGGAAGAGCTGTCCTCGGCCATGGTGGATGCGTCGATCTGCGGTTTGGGGCAGGCAGCACCGAACCCCATTCGCATGACAATGAAGCATTTCGCGGACGAGATTTAAGTCGGCGGCACAGCTCATGTAGTGCATGAGCTGTGCCGATTAATTAATTGTAGTTGTTATTTGTTTTGAACAACAAGGCAGGCGCAGCGCTGACGCTTGAGGCTGCTGCACAGGGTCTGTGCTGTTTGACGATTGTTGCGGCCGATGCGGGCGAAGAAGTAACCCTTCTTGCCCGAGACGCGGTTCTTCACATAGATCAGGTCGATCTTTTCGCGGCCCACTTCGCCGCTGCAACTGCGGGTCTGATTGCGCACTTTTGCCAATGCCGATTTCTTTGACGTGCCAAAGCCGAGTTGCGCCCCATGGTTTGATTGGCGGTGGCGGTGGCGTGGCGCGCTTCATTGGCGTCAGGCGGCGTTTTCGCGCCATCTCGGTGCAGGATTCGGAGAAGCTTTTGTCTGGGGCGAGGCTGAAATCATGGTCTTTTGGCGGGGTGTCGCGCCATTGCTCGGCGGTGAGACATGTGATGATGGGCACGTAGTTTTCCGTCTCGGGGGCGAGGCCTTTGCCTTCCAGAAACCCCTTGGCGCGTCCGTCACCGCCGTTGTAGCCGATGGCGGCCATCCCTTCATTCCCGTATTTCTTGGACATCTCGGCCAGATATTGGGCTGGAATGTTCCAGCGCGTCGGCGGGGTTATAGGGGTCTTTTAACCCGCGAATATGGGCGGTGGAGGGGATGAACTGTGCGATGCCGCGGGCGTTGGCGTGGCTGAGCGCATTGGGGTCAAAGCGGCTTTCCTGCCAGATGAGGCGGGCGAAAAATCCGGTGTCGAGGCCGTGGCGTTTGCTGAACGTCTCAATCGCGTTGCAGGTGTCATAGACAAAATGATCGGACCTGATGCAATGGGAATGCCCCCATTTTTCAGAGGAGCAGTGGCCCACACGCGGGTCCGCGCGGGTGGAAGTGGCCA
>CAWVWS010000219.1:0-2660 GCA_963933905.1 uncultured Sulfitobacter sp. | reverse complement strand
CGCCCTCCCGCAGGGGGGTTGTGACGTTATGTGGCGCTGGACAAGCGGTATATCCCCGCTAATTTGCTTTCAAATATTTGATGTGCCTCAGGGGGAGCCAAGTCCATGGAAAAATTCGGGAAGAGCCAGTCGATCAAGCGGGTTGAAGATGTGCGGTTTTTGACCGGTCATGGGCGGTATGTGGATGATATCTCGCCTGTGGGTGCGTTGCATGCCTTTGCCTTCCGCTCACCCTTGGCGCACGGCGTGATTAGCGAGTTGGACGTGAGTGAGGCGGCGGCGGCGGCGGGGGTGCATCTGGTGGTGACCTGTGCCGATCTGGAAGCGGCGGGGGTGGATGTTGCGATCCCTGGTGCGGTGATCAAGAACCGTGATGGATCGAACGCGGCAGCGCCTGTGCGGACCATGCTGGCGAAGGATCGTGTGCGGTTTGTGGGTGAGCCTGTGGCGATGGTGATTGCCGATACTTACGAGCAGGCGCGTGATGCGGCCGAATTGATTATGTTTGATGTGGATGAGTTGCCCGCCAAGATGGATTTGGTGCGGGGCGGTGAGGCCTTGCATGCGGAGGCTGCGGACAACTGTGCGTTTGACTGGGGCATGGGGGATGAGGCGGCAACCGAGGCTGCGTTTAAGGCGGCGGCGCGGACGGTGGCGTTGGACGTTGGGGACAACCGGATTATCGTGAATTCGATCGAGCCGCGCGGCTGTTATGCGGAATGGGACGGGGAGCGTTTGCACGTTGCGTATAACGGGCAGGGCGTTTGGGTTCATAAGAAGAACCTCGTGAATGCCTTTGGTCTGGACGAGGATGCGGTGCGGGTGACCAACCCCGATACGGGCGGTGCGTTCGGGATGAAGGGGATGGCGTATCACGAGTATTTCGTGATCAGCCATGCGACCCGCGTGTTGGGCAAACCTGTACGCTGGATGTCGGAGCGGACGGAAGCGATGCTGACGGATAATGGCGGGCGCGATCTGACATCGCTTGCAGAGTTGGCGTTTGACGAGAGCAACAAGATTATGGCCTACCGCGTGACCAGCAAGTGTAATCTGGGGGCGTATAACAGCCAGTTCGGGCAGTTTATCCAGACGCAACTTTTCTCCCGCGTGCTGATGGGTGTGTACGATGTGCAGACCACTTGGTTGCAGGTTGAAGGCTATTACACCAACACGGTGCAGGTGGATGCCTACCGCGGTGCGGGGCGGCCCGAGGCGATTTATGTGCTGGAGCGGGTCATGGACCGTGCAGCGCGCGAGTTGGGGGTTGATCCGCTGGAATTGCGGCGCATCAACTTTATCAAGCCCGAGCAGTTTCCCTATGCGGCCTGTACGGGCGAGACCTATGATGTGGGCGATTTCAACAAGGTGCTGACGCGTGGCGCGCATGAAGCGGATGCGGCGGGCTTTGGCGCACGCAAAGCTGTGGATGCCAAGCGGGGGCTGCTGCGCGGTCAGGGGCTTTGCTATTATATCGAGAGTATTCTGGGTGACCCTAGCGAGGGGGCAAAGGTTAACTTCCTTGAGGACGGCACTGTTGAGATTTTGGTCGGTACGCAGTCGGGCGGGCAGGGGCATGAGACAGTCTATGCCAAATTCCTGAGCGACCAGACGGGGATACCTGCGGATAAGATCACGGTTATTCAGGGCGACAGTGACCGCATTGCGACGGGCGGTGGTACAGGCGGTTCACGCTCGGTCACCGTGCAGAACAATGCGACGCTGGCCACTGTGGGCAAGATGATCGAGGATTTCACGGCGTTTCTGGTCGATGAGATGGGCGTGCCTGCTGCCGAGATCAGCTTTGACGACGAGCGGTTTCGTGCGGAGGGGTCAAACCTGACACCGACCATGCTGGAGGTTGCTGATATGGCGCGTGCGCAGGGGCGTGATGATTTGTTGACGCATCATGAGCGTGCCACGCTGGAGGCGCGTAGTTTCCCCAACGGGGTGCATATTTGTGAAGTTGTGATTGATCCCGAAACGGGGATTGTGACCACGGACCGATATACGGTGGTGGATGATTTTGGCAATCTGATCAATCCGCTGCTGGCCGAAGGTCAGGTGCATGGCGGTGTAGTTCAGGGCATCGGGCAAGCGGTGCAGGAACGTGTGGTTTATGATGAAGATGGCCAGCTCCTCACGGCATCGTTTATGGACTATGCCATGCCGCGTGCGCAGGATGTGCCATTCATCTCGTTCACGAGCGAGCCTGTGCCCTCAACCGCCAATATCATGGGCATGAAGGGCTGCGGCGAGGCAGGAACGGTTGGCGCACTTGCCGCAGTGTCGAATGCGGTGCAGGATGCGTTGTGGGATCATGGGGTTCGACAGGCGGATATGCCGTTCACCCCGCATAAAGTCTGGGAGTTGCTCCAAGGTGAAGCCATCGCCGCAGAATGACGAAACGCCGTTTCTGAGGCGGCTGTTTGGCCGCCTCTGGACGCGTCCAGACAGTGATTTTGGCCCCGCCAAAGCCAGCCGCGGGCCGCAGACCCATTTTGTGATCCTTGATGGCACCATGTCCACGCTCCACCCCGGCTGTGAGACAAATGCAGGTATCACCTATCATCTGGCGCAGGAGATGGGTGGGCAAATTTCCATATATACCGCAGTTACCCTAAAACCCGAAGATTTTGGTCTGAGATGATGCAGAAATT
>CAWVWS010000218.1:0-2692 GCA_963933905.1 uncultured Sulfitobacter sp. | reverse complement strand
GTCGGGTGCGGGGGCGTAGCCATCCAGATCAATGCCGTGCATGATGACGGTTGCTGGGTTTTCCAGATAGCTGGCGGTTTTGTCCGAGGTGGCGACCACTGCATCCATGCGGCGAATGAGCCAGCGGGTCAGCTTTGTCTGCTTGCGCTGGGAGGCGGAAGTAAAAACCAACTTTAGATTTTTGCGCAGGAAGTATTTCAGCGCCAGCCCGCCGATCATCTCGACGTTGCGCCGCGCATGCCAGACACGTGCAGGGCGGCGGGGCATTGTAATGAGGGAGCCAAGGGGGATTTGCGGGACATGATTGGGCAGGACAGGGCCAGTCGCCACGATGCCAATGTCGCGGGATTGTATTGGCACCAGCCGCACGATGGTGGCGGTGACACCTGACAGACGTTTTTTGAAATTGGGAGCGATGACTTGGATATTTGAAAAATCGGTCATGTGAGGTCCAGCGCATTGATGAGGCTAGTGGCGATAGTATCAAGCTTTCCCGTCTGCTCTGATGCAAAGCTATGGGCCGCCTTGATCGCTTTTTCCCGCGTATGGGTATCGCCGAGCAGCATGTCGAGTTGGGCCGCGAGGTCCTCTGCATCGGCTACAATCCGCGCGGCACCCACGGCCTCCATCGCCGAAAAAGTTTCGGCAAAGTTAGAGACATGATTGCCCGAAAGCACTGTGCCGCCTGATTGCGCCACCTCAAAGGGGTTGTGCCCTCCGATGGGCAGCAAGGACCCGCCGAGAAAGACGATGGGGCTGAGCGCATACCAACTGCCCAATTCGCCCAGAGTATCTGCGAGGTAGACTGCCTTGTCCGGCAAGTCGCCACGGCTGCGGCGGGTGAACTCCATGCCGGTGTCGGCGATGTACTGCATAACAGTACTGCCGCGCTCGGGGTGGCGGGGGATGAGGATCAGGTGTAGGTCGTGACGTGTTTTGAGCAGCCTTTTATGGGCGGCCAGCACGATTTTCTCTTCACCTTCATGGGTAGAGGCAGCGATCCAGACGGGGCGGTGACCCAATGCGGCGCGCGCTTCGAAGATCAGGTCTTCGTCCGCGGGCAAGGGGCCTGCAAAGGATTTGAGGTTCTGACCGCGCGCCACACGGGGGGCGGGGGCATGGATGCGCACCATCGCTTCGGCCATTGCATCATTCTGCGTCAGGATCAGGTCAAAGACATCAAGGATATAGGCGGCGAGTTTGGGCCTTTTGGCCCAAGAACTGATTGATTTTTCAGAGAGCCGCGCGTTGACCAATGCCATCTTGGCACCCGTGGCGCGGATGCGGCGCAGCATCTGGGGCCAAAGCTCGCTTTCGACAAAAACGGCTGCGTCAGGGTGCCAGTGTTTGAGGAAACGTCTGAGCGGCCCTGGCGTATCGAAAGGGGCAAATTGATGGGTACTGCGCGGGGGGAGGCGTTGCGCGATCAAAGCGGCCGATGTGGCCGTGCCGGAGGTGATCAGGAAATGCGCATGGGGCAGGGCCGCACCCATGCGTGTAATGAGCGCTAGTACTGACAGGCTCTCTCCGACGGAGGCGGCGTGAAACCAGATAAGGGTGCCGTCAGGGCGCGGCTCTGTCGCATTGCCAAGGCGCTCGTGGGCGCGGTGGGCAGGGACATCAGCGCGGCGCAGCTTCGCGATAGCGCTTCGCGCAACAAACGGCACAAGCAGCATGCTCAGCCCGACATAGGCGGTGTACAACAGTGGTGCGCGCATGGGCTTTAGCCGCCCGTGTGGCTCATATGGCGGGGCATCTGGCCGTCGAGTTTTTGGCGCGAATAGTCGAAATCATGGCCCTTTGGCTTGAGATTGATGGCTGCGCGAATGGCTTCTTCAAGCGGGGTGTTGTCGTCGGGATGCGCACGCAGCGGCGCACGCAGATCGGCGCTGTCCTCTTGTCCGAGACACAGGTAAATCTCTCCGGTGCAGGTCAGGCGCACGCGGTTGCAGCTCTCGCAGAAGTTATGGCTGAGCGGGGTGATAAAGCCAATTTTTTGGCCCGTCTCTTCAAGGCGCACATAGCGCGCAGGCCCGCCCGTCTTCTCGGCCAGATCGGTGACGGTGTAATGCTCGGCGTATTTGGCGCGCACATCCTTGAGTGACCAATACTGCCCGATGCGATCCTCATTGCCGATGTCGCCCATGGGCATGACTTCGATCCACGTGAGGTCCATGTCGCGCTCGGCACACCATTCGGTGATTTGGGCCAACTCTGGCTCGTTAAAGCCCTTGAGCGCCACAGCATTGATCTTGACCCTCAGGCCGGCAGCTTGCGCCGCATCAATCCCGCGCAACACTTGGGGCAGGCGACCCCAGCGGGTCACTTCGGCGAACTTGCCCTCATCCAGCGTATCGAGCGATATGTTGACCCGTCGCACACCCGCCGCATAGAGATCGGCGGCGTATTTCTCCAACTGGCTACCATTGGTGGTCAGTGTCAGCTCCTTGAGCGCGCCACTGTCCAGATGCCGCTTCATCCCGTCAAAGAATGTCATGATGCCGCGCCGGACAAGCGGCTCTCCGCCGGTGATGCGCAGCTTTTCCACACCCAATCCGATGAAGGTGGAGCACATGCGATCCAGCTCCTCCAGCGTGAGGAGGTCCTTCTTTGGCAGAAAGGTCATGTTCTCCGACATGCAATAAACACAGCGAAAATCGCAGCGGTCCGTGACGGAAACACGCAGATATGT
>CAWVWS010000217.1:0-2813 GCA_963933905.1 uncultured Sulfitobacter sp. | reverse complement strand
CGTCATCAAAGCATTGGGTGAAGGCCTTGCTGGCAATGAAATCACCCGCGTGATGGGTGTGATGAATGGATCGTGCAATTATATCCTCACCCGCATGGAAGACGCGGGCCTGCCCTACGCGGACGTCTTTGCCGAAGCAGACGGGCTGGGCTATCTCGAAGCCGATCCACAGCTTGACGTGGGCGGCATCGACGCGGCGCACAAACTGGCGCTGCTGTCGTCTCTGGCCTTCGGCACCCAAGTCAACTTTGCAGGCATCGAGCTTGAGGGGATCGAGCGTGTCTCTATCGAGGATATCCGCGCTGCTGCCGACATGGGTTACAAGATCAAACTGCTTGGCGTGGCCCAGATGACAGGTCGCGGCCTTGAGCAGCGCATGCAGCCTTGTCTGGTGCCTGACACCTCACCGCTGGGTCAGCTTCAGGGCGGGACCAATATGATTGTGCTTGAGGGTGATGCTGTCGGCCAGATTGTGCTGCGCGGTGCCGGGGCGGGTGCTGGCCCCACGGCAAGCGCCGTGCTGTCGGACATCTGCGACATTGCACGCGGGTACCGTGGCCCGACATTCGGCCAGCCTGCCAAAACGCTTCAGGCAGCGACACCCGCACTCAGCCAGCGCGCCGCCGCCTACTATCTGCGCATGACGCTTTTGGACAAACCCGGTGCCTTGGCAAAAGTCGCTGCTGTGCTAGGGGATTCAGGCGTCTCCATCGACCGCATGCGCCAGTATGGCCATGTCGAGGACACGGCCCAAGTGCTGATCGTCACCCATAAAACAACACGCGCGGATATTGATCATGCCCTCATGGCATTTGCCGCAACTTCCGTTGTCTCGGGTGATCCCGTGGCGCTGCGGATCGAGGAAGTTTAACCCGGGACATAGCAAAAGGTGGAGACCCCCATGGACACAGCCACCACATTTCTGGGCGTAGAAGCCTCCCTCACAGGTCGCCGCTGGATCGGTCCCGATGTGGGGGCCGTCCGCGCTTCCGAAACGCTGCACCAACAAACGCAACTGCCCATGGCGATATGCCAAGTGCTTGCGCAGCGCGGGGTTGAAGCGATGGAGGCCGAGGCTTTCCTCGCCCCCTCCCTGCGCGATCTGCTCCCCGATCCCCGCTCCTTGCGCGATATGGAGAAAGCCGCCGCACGTTTCCTCGCCGCCGTGAAAAACCGCCAGCGCATTGCCGTTTTTGCCGACTATGACGTGGATGGTGGCAGCTCTGCCGCACTCCTGCTTGTGTGGCTGCGCCAGATGGGGCGCGAGGCAACGCTCTATGTCCCCGACCGCATCGACGAAGGGTACGGCCCCAACGATGAGGCCATGGCCGAACTTGCACGCAATCATGACCTGATAATTTGCGTCGATTGCGGGACGCTGTCCCACGGTCCCATTGCGGCGGCCAAAGGGGCGGATGTGATCGTGCTGGATCACCACCTTGGTGGTGAAACTCTACCCGACTGCCATGCGGTCGTGAACCCCAACCGTCAGGACGAGGACGGCGCGCTGGCGCATCTGTGTGCCGCCGCCGTGGTGTTCCTTATGCTGGTCGAGGCAGGTCGTCAGCTGCGTGAAGTCGAGGTCAAAGGCCCCGACCTTATGGCCATGCTCGATCTGGTCGCACTGGCCACTGTGGCGGATGTGGCCCCCCTGATTGGTGTGAACCGCGCCTTTGTGCGCCAAGGGCTCAAAGTCATGGCGCGGCGCGAACGCGTTGGCGTCTCTGCCCTGTCCGATGTAGCGCGGATGGACACCGCCCCTGCCGCCTATCACTTGGGCTTTATGCTGGGGCCCCGTATCAATGCCGGCGGGCGCGTGGGCAAGGCTGATCTGGGCGCACGTCTTCTTGCCACCGAAGACCCGCACGAGGCCGCCGCCCTGTCCGAAAAGCTGGATCTGCTGAACACCGAACGCCGCGAGGTCGAGAACGCCGTGCGCGCCCAAGCACTGGCCCAAGCCGAAGAACGCGGCACCGATGGCGCGCTGGTCTGGGCCGCTGGTGCTGGTTGGCATCCGGGCGTAGTGGGCATTGTGGCCGCAAGGCTCAAGGAAGCCACAGGCCGCCCTGCCGTGGTTATCGGGCTGGATGATGGCATCGGCAAAGGCTCGGGCCGCTCCGTCACGGGAATCGATCTGGGTGCCTGTATCCAGAAACTGGCCACCCAAGGGGTATTACTCAAAGGGGGCGGTCACAAAATGGCCGCAGGCCTGACAGTTGAGGAAGACAAGCTCGAAGAGGCGATGGCCCAGCTGTCGGCATTGCTGGAGAAACAGGGCGCGCACCTGCGCGGCCCTGCCGATCTGCGCCTCGACGGGATGCTAATGCCCGCCGCCGCCAGCGTCGAGTTGACCGAAGCGGTCGAATCGGCAGGCCCTTTTGGCGCAGGCGCCTCCGCCCCGCGCTATGTTTTTGCCGATATGCGCATTTTCTCCGCCCGACGCGTCGGCGAGACCCACCTCAAGGTCAGTTTTGGCGACGGTCACAGCGCACGCCTTGATGCGATCTGCTTTGGCGCGTTCGATTCGGCTCTTGGTCCTGCACTTGAAGCCCATGGCGGTGCGCATTTCCACCTTGCGGGCCGCCTGGACATCAACACGTGGCAGGGCCGTCAAAGCGTGCAACTGCGACTGGAAGACGCAGCTCGCGTCTAAACCTGTAAAAAACCACACCGAGTCGAATATTTTGACTTGCGCCATTCCCACCGATTGCCTAAAGACTGCCTCACCAAGCGTGGCCCGTTCGTCTATCGGTTAGGACGTCAGGTTTTCAACCTGAAAAGAGGGGTTCGACTCCCCTACGGGCTGCCACTTT
>CAWVWS010000216.1:0-2904 GCA_963933905.1 uncultured Sulfitobacter sp. | reverse complement strand
CGAAATGATCTCGATCATCGACTGGCGCATGTCCCAATGTGCCGCCCGCGATGTGACCTTTCACTTCAACACATGGGCTGAAGCCGCTGATATCAAATCTTTAAACCCCGACGTGGTCATCGTCGCCACGGGCGGCATCCCCAACATCGAGCTGTTCGAGACAGGCCGTGAGGCCGCCAATGTCGTCAGCGCATGGGACATCATCGCAGGCGATGTGCGCCCCGCGCAGAATATACTGATCTATGATGAGAGCGGCGATCACCCCGCCCTCCAAGCGGCTGAAATCGCCGCCAACACAGGTGCAGCCGTCGAGATTATGACCCCAGACCGCACCTTCGCCCCCGACATCATGGCGATGAACCTCGTCCCCTATATGCGCAGCTTGCAGGACAAGGATGTGACCTTCACCGTCACCCGCCGCCTGCTGGGCGTGGCAAAGGACGGCAACAAACTCACCGCAACCATCGGCACCGATTACAGCGATCACACCGACCAGCGTGAGTACGATCAGGTCATCGTCAACTACGGCACACTGCCGCTGGATGACCTCTATTTCGACCTAAAACCGCACAGCAGCAATGAGGGCGCCGTGGATCAGGACGCCCTTATCGCTGGCAGGCCACAAACCATCACCCGCAATGATGCAGGCACCTTCCAACTGTTTCGCATCGGCGATGCCGTATCGGCCCGCAACACCCACGCCGCGATCTATGACGCCCTGCGGCTGGTCAAAGATATCTAGGACGCCAGATAATCCTGCACCATCTGCGGCAGGCGGTGCGCCCATGGGGCCGCCTGCTCCAACTCGGCACAGACCGCGATAAGTTCTGCATCCGCCCCAAACGGGGCCGCCAGATGCACACCCACCGGCAGGCCCTCCGCCGTCCAATGCATCGGCACAGTCGCCGCGGGCTGTCCACTTGCGTTGAACACGGCACAGAACGGCGAATATTCAAACACGCCGCCTTTGCCCACACGGTAATTCTCGTAATCATCGCGCTCATGGGTAAAGCGGCCCACCGCTGCGGGTGGCTCTGCCAATGTCGCCGACAGCAGGATGTCATAATCGCCAAAGGCCGCTGCCATCTCGCGCCCGTAGGCATGCACTTTGTTGACCGCCTCCAGATACTCCGCTCCCGAAATGCCGCGTGCAAATTCAACCGCACTTGCGGCAACGCCCTGCACATCGCCCTGTTGCAACCCGCGCCCCTTGGCCTCCAACGTCCTTTCGATCCACAGCGCCGTGCCACAGGCCACAACCTTGGTCCAGGCCCGCATCATCCCGTCATGGTCCGCCGACGGGCAGGCGGGAAAGACGTCATGCCCCAAACCCTCAAGGATATGCGCCGTCTTATTCACCGCATCGCGGCACTCGGGATGAACTGCACCTCCCGTAAATCGCGTCTCACATACCCCGACGCGCAAGCGCCGCGGCGGCTTGGCAATCGCCGCAGCATAGGTCGTCTCCATCGCAGGTGCCGCATAGGGCGCGCCCAGATCAGGGCCCGCGCAGGCATCCATCATCGCCGCATTGTCGCGCACTGAGCGGCTGAGGAAGCCGTCAATCGCCATCCCGCCCCAGCCCTCGCCAGAGGCCGGCCCATCAGGAAACCGCGCCCGCGTCGCCTTGAACCCGAATAAACCGCAACTCGACGCAGGAATACGCACCGAGCCGCCCCCATCCGAGCCATGGGCCATCGGCACGATCCCCGCCGCCACAGCAGCCCCCGCACCACCCGATGAGCCGCCACTGGTGCGTGTCACATCCCACGGATTGCGCGTCGGCCCGCCGTAGACCGCCGCCTCCGTCACAGGCCCCACGCCCCCTTCGGGCGATGTCGTCCGCCCAAATGTCACGACCCCCGTGGCGCGCATCCTGCGGTAAATCTCGCTGTCATAGGTGTAGCGCGTGTTTTTGAGCAGGTTCGAGCCGCTGTGCGTCGGGAAATCAATCGCCTCCGCGCTCAGATCCTTGATCAAAAACGGCACCCCTTTGAACGGCCCTTCGGGCAGCCCGTCCCTGATCGCCTGCCGCGCGACCTCCTCCTGCATCAGCACCACCGCGTTGAGCGCGGGGTTCAACGCCGCCACCCGCGCCAGCGCCTCATCCAGCAACTCGTCAGGCGATGCCGCCCCCGTCGCCACAAGGGATGCAAGATGGGTGGCGTCAGGCGGTGTCTGTGCAGTCATGGCGTGTTCCTTTGGCAAAATGCTGTGTTACCCCAACATAGGCACCTCACCCCGCCCGACAAAAGCACTTTCCACGCGCACACGCCCCAAAACGGCAAAAGGCCCCGACAATTGTCAGAGCCCCTTGACCATCAATCTTCGGGTTTTTCAGCCCTGCGCCATCAGATGCGCACCGAACGGATTGTCGATCACCATGAGCCAGCGCCCATCCGCCTGCTTGCGCAACACCACCACCGAAAACCCGCTCTGCTCGATTTCCGATCCGTCAGGTGCAGTCATTTTCATATCCCAGGTCGAGGAATGCAGCGCGATGTCGCCAGTCTGGATAATCTCGTGCGCTATCACGCTGATCTGCGGCTTCATCCAGATGAAATGCCCGAACGCCCCGCGCAACGCCTCCATCCCCTGCGCCACCATCCCTGGCTGGCCCTGCATCGCCCCGCCCTCCTCAAAAGTGGCAAGGATCGCCTCCATGTCTCTTGCTGCATCTGCCGCGTTATTCGCTTCGACGACTGCATTGATCTGTTCGTTTTCCATTGTCTGTCTTCCTTTGTGTATTTGTTTTCCTGAGACCTGTCTAACAGCCCCTAATGACAAAAAATGGCAGGAGCGTTGAGAGCCGCAGAGTTTCTCCCAGCTTCCCCCCACCATTAGAATCAAACACTTCGCGATTGCCCAGCACCACCCGTCATCTTGACGTTGAAAACCCCGCAC
>CAWVWS010000215.1:0-2978 GCA_963933905.1 uncultured Sulfitobacter sp. | reverse complement strand
GGCCTGCCACCACTGCCGACTTGTGACAAGGCGGAGGGCCTTGCCGCGTTAGAGACGATGCTGGTGGCCCTTGGCGCTGAGCGGGACATGGACGAAGCTGTAAAGGTCTTTGTGCTGGATCACGAGATGGTCAATGCCTTCGCCTTGCCGGGTGGCTATGTGGTGTTCTTTCGCGGGATGATCGATGCCGCCCTTAGCCCGAACGAGATTGCCGCCGTGCTAGCTCATGAAGTCGGCCATGTGGAAAACCGTGATCCCACGCGCCACGCGCTCCGCTCGGCGGGATCCATCGGGATACTGGGGTTGTTGTTTGGTGATTTTGCGGGCGGTGCGGCGGTCCTGTTCCTGACGGAGCAGTTGATCAGTGCCAGCTATAGCCAAGGGGCCGAGACAGGCGCTGACGCGTTTGCCTATGTCGCATTGGAGGAGGCGGGGGTATCGCGCGCAGCGCTGGGCGATATGTTCGAGCGGTTGCGCGAGAAATATGGCGATGCCGAAGGGGTGGTTGCCCATTTCGTGAGCCATCCCACCCTGAGCAGCCGCATCACCCGCTCGCGGGAGGCCGCCCGTGAAGATGCGACCTATTCCGACATTATCCGTGATGAAGAGTGGGCTGCGCTCAAGACGGTCTGCGACTAAACAGGCTCTGCTGTCATCCATACGCCGCCCTCGGGCCGCAGCGTTATGAGCATTTTGGGATCAGGGGTGTGCCCCTTGACCGCACTAAACCGAAAGCGTGACAGCAGGGTTGCCAGAATAATCACGGCCTCTTGTAGCGCGAAAGACGCACCGATGCAGACGCGTGGCCCATCGCCAAAGGGCAGATAGGCATAGCGGTCAATCGCCTTGCGATCCTTGAACCGCTCGGGGCGGAATTCGTCAGGGGCGTCCCAAAGGTCACGGTGCCGTCCCAGCGCATAGACGGGGATCATCACAGTATCCCCTTTTTTGATCTTGGTCCCGCAGAGCGTATCGTCGGCCATTGCTGTGCGCGACAGCAACCCGCCAGCGGGATAAAGGCGCAACGTCTCGTCAATGATCTGGCGAACATAGGGCAGGGAGGGGAGATCATCGGCCCCTGCCGCCCGCCCTTGCAAGGCGGCCTGCGCTTCGGTCCGTGCGCGGTCCTGCACGTCAGGGTCATGCCCCATCAGATACAAAGCCCAAGCAATCGTTTGCGCGGTTGTTTCATGCCCCGCCACTATGAAAGTCAGTAGATTATCGCGCAGCTCGGAGGTTGTCATGGTGCGGCCCGTTTTCGGATCTTCGGCGGAGAGCAACAGGTCCAGCAGATCAGGTACATCGCAGGTCCCGCGCGCCTTCCTGCGCTCGATTGCTGCGTCGGCGGCGGTTTTTGTGACCTCAAGCCGTTTCATGGCATCGCGGCGTCCGGGCCGTGGCACACATGGCGGTGCACCCAGCAGGTCCAGCATGCTGACGCGCCCCGCTTGTGTGATATAGCCGTCAATCGCATCATGCACGGCGGCGCGGTCCATCATATCGTCGCCCGAAAATGTCACATCAGCGATGACGTCAAATGTTGCAGTGACCATTTCCTCTGTCAGATCAACGGCCCGTGGTCCTGCGGCGGTAATGCGTGCGCAGGCTTGCTCGGCGGCACGGCTCATCACAGGGCCCAAGGCAGTGACGGAGCGGTAGGCAAATGCAGGTGCAGTAGCGCGGCGTTGCCAACGCCAATGCGCGCCCTCGGCGATGAACAGAGAATCGCCAATCGCAGGGCTGAGCAGTGTTTTGGTGACATTCGACTTGGGATAGTCATCCACCGCATCCAGAAGAACACGCCTAATTGCAGCAGGCTCCATAATCATGTGCCAGCGCATTACAGTGCGGCCCGAGAAGATGGGTGATTCCAACGCTTGGGCAGGAATGGCAAGGAGGATATTGTCGCGCATGTTGGCAATAGATTTGAAAAAACCAGGGTCAAAGTCGATCAGCGGAACACTTACAGGTTGTTCGGGTGCAGACATCTCAGCAGCTTCCTTTTTACGCTATATGATAGGTAAGTCGGGTGGCGGCTTTTGCCAACGCAAATGCAAATCATTCGGCTGCATTGCGCCACCCAAGGCGTTGCGGTATCGCTGTGGCCAAATGAGGAGGGCCGTCGGATGGGCAGCACCAAAATGATGCGAAGTGTAGGTATGTTGATGTTGGTAGGCTTTCTGGCCGCCTGCAACGGTGCATCGGATTTGGGAAAGAGCGCCGTTCCGCTGGGGGACTTCAACCTCAAGCATAACATCGTAGTCGCGCCCAAAGTGCAAAAGGTTCCTCTGTGCCGCGAGCTGGAAACCGATGTTATGACCACCATGCTTCAGGAAGCTGTGGCAGAAAGGTTTGACCGCTATGACGGCGACCGCCTGTACCACTTTGGTATCTCGATCGAAGGGTATTGCCTTGCCCCTCCGGGTATCCCTGTGGTGGCGGCACCAAAATCCGCAATGGTCATCCGCATCACTGTTTGGGACGACGCCAAGAATAAAAAGCTGACACCGAAGGCGCATCAGATCACGGTTCTGGAATCATTGGACCAAGGGCCGCTTGTCGGGTCGGGCTATACCAAGACCGCTGAACAACAGTTCAAGAACCTCAGCCATAACGCGGTCAAACAGATCGAGAATTTCCTTGTACGCGAAAACAAGGAAAAAGGCTGGTTCAATGGCTCGGGAACAAGTGCGAAACCCGAAACAGCGCCAGTGTAAGAGGATGATGCCGTAGCGGATGAGGCTCAAGCTGCAACTGCGTCAGCGGACGTAACTGTCATCAGCAACGGGCGGTGATGCGCCGCTTGGCATGAAACTGCGGTTGCACTGCAAGAGCCGCTTGATTTTATCGTCCAGACCAAATATGCCGCGCGCCATATGCAATACGGGTCCACTCTGGGCCCTTGAACTTTTGGAAGGGCGCCCACCATGGCAAAGGAAAAGTTTGAACGTAACAAACCGCACGTCAACATCGGCACA
>CAWVWS010000214.1:0-2997 GCA_963933905.1 uncultured Sulfitobacter sp. | reverse complement strand
TTTCGTGGCTGTTGGAATCATGTCGATCAATGCTTCACCGCAACAAAGTATCATTGTGCACCTGTATGAGTATGGGATTCGAGAATTGGATAGCTTTTGCGAAACGTCTGATATGCGGCATCGAAGGCGCCAACAAGCTCTGTAACAGGCGCAATGATCTGAGCCGTCTCAACAGTTTGCATTATGCGATCAACAGGCTGGCCTGTTGCCGCGACAATGGCCAGTCTTGCCGCCCCGAGGGCAGCGCCGTTTTCGCCTTGGGCGGGGATATGAAGGGGGGTGTTCAGGATTGTTGCAAGAAGCTGCAACCAGTAGCCTGAGGCGCTTCCTCCACCGATGGCAAACAGATGCGCAGGCCTTGCCGCTGTACCGAAAACGGCTTCAAAACAGTCCCTAAGTGCAAAACAAACCCCTTCCAGCACTGCGCTGGTCAGGTCAGTGCGGCTGGTCTGGCTTCCGATCCCGACAAAACCTGCACGGATATGGGCATCGTTATGTGGTGTCCGCTCCCCCGAGAGGTATGGAAAGAAGCGGGTTGGGCAGGGTGGCAGGATGGTATCGCCAAGTGCCTGTGTCAGCTCTTGTGCGCTCGTGCCAGTGATTGTGGCGAGCCAGTTCAGGCTGTCAGTAGCCGCAAGCATGACGCACATTTGATACCAGCGCTCTGGTACGGCGTGGCAAAAGCTGTGGACCGCCGTGCTTGCTGCGGGCTGGTAGGAATCGCGAGCGAGCAGAACAACGCCGGAGGTTCCGAGAGAAACGAAGCCTTGGCCCTCTTGGGTGAGGCCGAGACCACATGCGGCAGCGGCATTGTCACCTGCACCCCCTGCGATAACAACGTCACCGTTCAGGCCCCATTTTTGGGCGAGTTCGCTGCGAAGCAGACCTGCGGCTGCGCATCCTTCCACCAGACGTGGCATCTGGTCTTTGTGCATCTGTGTGGCGGTCAGAAGGGTATCCGACCAATCGCGCAGCCCGACATCCAGCCATGCCGTGCCAGCACTGTCAGAAACGTCGGCCACTGTATCGCCTGTCAGATAGTGATTGAGATACCCCGCAGGCAGGAGCACTTTTGCGATGCGTTTGAACACATCAGGCTCATGGGTGCGCAGCCATGCGAGTTTGGGCGCAGTAAATCCCGGAAAGACGATGTTCCCGCTCAGCGTTCGGAAATCAGGGTCTGCATCAAGGGTTGCAGCTTCGGCATGGGCGCGGGTGTCGTTCCACAGGATGCAGGGGCGCAGGACCGTGTCATTTGCGTCTAGCAGGCTCGCACCATGCATATGGCCTGCCACACCGATACCTCTGAGATGGCGAAACTCGGGGTATGCCGCGCGCAATGTGACAACAGCGCTGTCCAGTGCTGCGGTCAAATCTGCGGGGTCCTGTTCCGACCAACCCGAATGGGGATGTGCGGTTGGATAGGATTGCTCGGCATCGCCGACTACCTTTCCCTCATCCGTGACCAAAAGCGCGCGAAGCCCTGATGTGCCGATATCAACGCCAAGGTAACTCACCCCGAAATGTAGGCGTATATTGCCGCCTCGACCCCGTCTGAATTGAGCAGGTTAAGCCAGTGAGTGAAGTTGCCGACGAACTCTGGATGATCTGCAAGATCACCGTAGAGTTGACGCATCTCAAGCCATGCAACGGGATCGGATTTTGCGACCTGTGCTGTTGCGTGCAGGCTTGCCCAGTTTGGGTCATTGGCCTCAATCGCTTCTCCGTTCTCACGCACACCTGCGCAGTAATGTGCCCAAATGGCAGTAACGAAGGCCAAGCCGTTGACGGGTGTGCCCTCAGAGAGGCCCTTACGGATGGAAGGCACGATAAAGCCTGGGTCGCGGCTCGACCCGTCAAAGGCGACGCGGCGCGTTGTGTCTGCGATCTGGTCGTTGGCAAAGCGGCGTGAGATCAGCGTGAGGTACTGATCGGCCGTGCAGTCGGGAACAGGAGCGACATGGTGCGCGATCTCTTCACGCACAACTTTGTCGAGCATGGCAGCAATCCCTGCATGCGCCATGGTGCCTGAAATCGTCTGACGGGCGAGCAGTTCACCTGCACTGGCAATAATCTGGTGGCCGCCATTCAGGACGCGGATTTTCATCGCCTCGAAATCGTGTACGCGGTTGGAGAATGTGGCACCCACTTTGTCCCAATCAGGACGGCCCGCGCAAAAGTCATCCTCGATCACCCATTGGCGATAGTTCTCGTGGGTGACGGGTGCCGCGTCGTTGATCCCAAAGCTGCGGGCGAGGGCCAGCTCGGACGGTCCTGTTGCAGGCACGATGCAATCGACCATCGAATTGGGAAAGCTGCATTCGGCTTCTATCCAATCGGCAAGTGCGGGATCGGACAAACGTGCGAGGGACAGGACAGTCTGGCGCAGAACCTTACCGTTACCTTGCAGGTTGTCGCAGCTCATGCAGGTGAATGGACCATGCCCGCCGTCGCGGCGCAATTTGAGGGCAGCGATAATCGCACCGAATGCGGTGCGGGGACTTTGCGGGTTTGCTGCGTCATGCTGCATGTCCGGATGGGTGCCATCGAAACCACCCGTGGCAGGATCAATGAAATACCCCCCCTCGGTGACGGTGAGGGAGACAATGCGGATCGCAGGATCGGCCATTTGGGCGATGAGTGCTGCATTGTCAGGATCGACAGGGACAAAGTCGATCATCGCGCCGCAGAGTTCAACCGACTTGCCCGAGGGGTCCAGTTCGATGAGGGTTGTAAGGCAATCCTGTGCCAAAAGACGCTCACGCTGGGCGGCATCGTTGGCGCGCACGCCTGCGCCGATAATGGCCCAGTCGTGGTTCAACCCTGCATCAAACAAGCGGTGCAGGTACCACGCCTGATGGGCGCGGTGAAAGTTTCCAAGACCGATATGCACCATTCCCGCGCTCAGCGTACTGCGGTCATAGCGTGGGACGCGAATGTCCTTTGGCAAATTGATTAGTGTCGCATTCGACAGGGGAGTTAGCTCATCCATTGGCC
>CAWVWS010000213.1:0-3273 GCA_963933905.1 uncultured Sulfitobacter sp. | reverse complement strand
GTTCCTTAATCTTGGCAAAACGGCTTTAGTCCCTCAACGAGGCAACGTTTGGGCCATCTCCTGTATGGATAGAGATGTGGTGTCCCTGCCCGCCTGTTTCAATAGCATCCCCATTAACGGGGCGGTTTTCCCTAACATGGCGCGAACCCCCACCCTCGGCAACTGCGGATTGCTATGTCTTTGACGGAAATTTGAGCTTCCACGGCATTATTCCGCTATTGTGTTACGAAAAATTCAACTACAGGAAAAATGAGTAACATAAATCTTGATTGGATCAAGTGCGCAGGCTATTATGTTGACGAGGGAATATTTTCGGGAGAGATTTCATGGCTGACGCCTTTATTTGTGACGCAGTGCGCACGCCCATCGGGCGGTTTGGCGGGGCCTTGTCCTCGGTGCGCACGGATGATCTGGCTGCTGCTCCGATTGCGGCTTTGATGGCGCGGAATGCGGGTGTCGATTGGACGCGTATCGACGATGTGGTCATGGGCTGTGCCAACCAAGCGGGCGAGGACAACCGCAATGTAGCGCGAATGGCCGCCCTGCTCGCAGGATTGCCTGTCGATGTGCCCGGCATTACTGTGAACCGTCTTTGCGCCTCCGGCCTTGATGCTGTCGGCGCTGCGGCCCGTGCGATCCGCGCAGGTGACATGGACCTCGCCATTGCAGGCGGGATCGAGAGCATGAGCCGCGCACCTTTCGTGATGCCAAAGGCCGAAACTGCGTTCAGCCGCGCAAATGCCGTCTATGACACGACGATCGGCTGGCGCTTTGTGAACCGCAAGATGAAGGAAATGTACGGCGTCGATTCCATGCCCGAGACTGCCGATATTGTGGCCGAGGATCATGACGTGAGCCGTGCGGATCAGGACGCTTTCGCGCTCCGCTCCCAAGCGCGGTGGGCTGCTGCGGATGCGGCAGGTGTCTTTGCAGAGGAGATCGTGCCCGTCACCATCCCCCAGCGCAAAGGCGACGCACTGGTCGTTGATAAAGACGAGCACCCCCGCCCCCAAACAGATGCGGCCAGTCTGGCCAAGCTGCGCGGGATCAACGGCGCGGACAAGACCGTGACCGCAGGCAATGCCTCTGGTGTGAATGACGGTGCGGCGGCGATGCTCATCGCGTCCGAGGCCGCGGCGAGCCAGCATGGGTTGAAGCCTATGGCGCGTGTCGTTGCCATATGCGCCGCAGGGGTCGCCCCGCGCGTGATGGGCATTGGCCCCATTCCAGCCGCCGAAAAAGTGCTCAAGCGTGCGGGCCTGACCATTGACCAGATGGACGTGATCGAGCTGAACGAGGCGTTTGCCTCCCAAGGGATCGCAACGCTGCGTGCGCTTGGTGTTGCTGATGACGCACCCCACGTGAACGCAAACGGTGGTGCAATTGCCATTGGCCACCCGCTTGGCATGTCGGGCGCACGGCTTGTGCTGACTGCCGCCTACCAACTCCAGCGTACCCAAGGCCGTTATGCGCTCTGCACCATGTGTGTGGGCGTAGGCCAAGGGGTCGCGCTCATCCTAGAGCGCGCAGACTAAAGAACTTACTCATTCTTGAAAGGACCTGAACTGATGTATGCACAGATGATCAAATCCACGGGCAAAGGCGTCAAATCGCTTGACGATATGGACCCCGTCGAGCGCGCTTTTCAGGAGCGTATCAATGCAGGCGGCAAGATCGAGCCGAAAGACTGGATGCCGGACGGCTACCGCAAGAACCTGATCCGCCAGATCGGCCAGCACGCCCACTCCGAAGTGGTGGGGCAACTGCCCGAGGGTAACTGGATCACCCGCGCGCCCACGCTGGAGCGTAAGGCGATTTTGCTTGCCAAAGTGCAGGATGAGGCAGGCCATGGCCTCTACCTTTATTGCGCCGCCGAGACGCTGGGCATCACCCGCGACGAGATGTACGAGGCGCTGCACGAAGGGCGGATGAAATATTCCTCAATCTTCAACTATCCCACTCTTACATGGGCCGATATGGGCGCTGTGGGCTGGCTGGTGGATGGTGCGGCGATCATGAACCAAGTGCCGCTGCAACGCACGTCATACGGCCCCTACGCCCGTGCTATGGTGCGAATTTGCAAGGAAGAGAGCTTTCATCAGCGTCAGGGTTTCGACATCATGATGAAGATGTGCAACGGCACGCCTGCGCAAAAGAAAATGGCGCAGGACGCGTTGAACCGCATGTGGTTTCCTTCGCTGATGATGTTCGGCCCGTCGGACAAGGACTCTGTCCACTCCGAGCAGTCGATGGCGTGGAAGATCAAGATGAACACCAACGACGAGTTGCGCCAGAAATTCGTGGACCAGACCGTGCCACAGGCCGAATACCTTGGCCTTACAGTGCCTGATGACACGCTGGCATGGAACGAGGAAAAAGGCGGCTATGACTTTGCCGAGCCGGATTGGTCCGAGTTCTTTGACGTGCTGAACGGCAACGGCCCCTGCAATCAGGAACGCCTGCAAACCCGCAAGTCCGCCTGGGAAGACGGCGCATGGGTCCGCGAGGGCATGCTCGCCCACGCCGCAAAGAAGCGCGCTGTTAAACTGGCGGCAGAATAATGAACACTCTAAGAGCGATGACCGTGCTACAAATCTCGGATATGAAACGCAGCGCTGAATTTTACAATGCGCTTGGCTTTGGTGTTCTGGGTGCCTGGGGAGACCCCTCTGGTGTCGCCATAATGCAGCGCGGTGACGTGACCTTGATGCTGCAGGTGGCAGACACGGTGAACAAAGCAGGGGGTCGGTGGTCAGTCTATATCTACGTGGACGACATTGACGCCCTGCACGACGACCTGACTGCCGCTGGCGTGGCTGTCACCGGTCCGCCAGAAGACAAAGACTACGGCTGTCGTGATTTTGGCGTTTACGATCCGGATAGTCACTGCCTTGCTTTCGGTCACGATACCAACTCCGCGCCCTACGCGAACGGTCTTGGACCCGAGCGTGGCAGAGGCTGACATACATACGAAAGGACTGCGAAATGAGTTCTCCCTCCACCGGACCAACGACAGGATCAAAAATGCCTGAGACAGCACCAAAACGCACAGGCGAATGGCCCCTCTTCGAGGTGTTCATTCGCGGCCAGCATGGCCTGTCGCACCGCCATGTCGGCTCGCTCCATGCGCCAGACGCGGAAATGGCGATGAAGAACGCACGCGATGTTTATACCCGCCGCAATGAGGGCGTGAGCATCTGGGTTGTCGAGGCCGAGGCGATCCACGCCTCAAGTCCCGGTGACAAAGAGGCGCTGTACGATCCCTCCAACGAC
>CAWVWS010000212.1:0-3309 GCA_963933905.1 uncultured Sulfitobacter sp. | reverse complement strand
CAGGCATTGATCATCAAGGTGCTGCTGGTTGGTCTGCTTTTGGGGCTGGCTGCTGGCAACAAGCTTCGTTTCATCCCGGCGCTTCGTGCGGGCGATACAGCAGCGGCAAACCATCTTTCCAAATTTATTTCAATCGAATGGCTGGTTATCCTTGCCGTGCTGGGAACGACCGCTGTTCTCACAACAAACCTTACTTTGCCAACATGAGGCACCACATGAACAGACGACACTTCTTGGCCACCGTTTCAGCCACAGTAATCTTACCCATGCCCACATTCGCAGCCCAAGACACGTTGCGACTGAAGGCAGAAGCGGTGACGCAGCAAATCCTATCTGACGGAGATGGTGCAACATCCATGCTTGGCTTCAACGGATCAATGCCAGGTCCAGAACTTCGGGTGCTGCGTGGGGAACGGGTGAGCATTGCTGTCGAGAATGGCCTTGAGGAAGGCACCGCTGTGCATTGGCACGGCATCCGGTTGGAAAACCAGATGGATGGGGTGCCGATGTTGACGCAAGAGTTGATCGAACCTTCCGACACCAAAACCTATAGTTTCATCCCACCAGACGAAGGCACCTATTGGTATCATTCGCATTACATTTCTCATGAACAGGTCGCACGTGGCATGATGGGCGCGTTGATTGTTGAGGATGAAACACCCCCAGATGTTGATCACGACATCACCGTGTTAATGGCGGATTGGCAGATGCTGGAAGATGGCAGCCTGTCAGATGAGTTCGCCGATATGCACAGTGTCGCCCATGGCGGTTACATGGGGAATTTTGCCCGTGCGTTCCTGTCCCAAGATCAGGTGAAAACTGGGGATCGGGTTCGGTTTCGGTTGATCAATGCGGCGACGAATCGCATTTTTCCTGTCGCGGTAAGCGGCGTCAGCGGGTCGGTCGTAGCGTTGGATGGTATGGCCCTTTCCGAACCACGTCCGATGACAAAACTTACCCTCGCACCCGCACAACGCGCAGACCTGATCGTAGATATCACAGGCCCTGTTGGGTTTGATATGTTGGCCCGTCAGGGATCATATCGATTGGCTGATTTGACAGTGAGTGGCACAAATACAGATAGGCAATCTGGATCGATCATGGCCCTGTCACCCCCTAATCTGCCAACCCCTGCTGAACCCACGCAACACCTCACTCTGACGATGATGGGTGGTGCAATGGGTGGTCGCCATGATGGAGACAACATCTGGGCCTTCAACAACGTCTCGGACCTACAAACCGACCCATTCGGTTCATTCCAGAATGGCGAAACCGTGCGGATCACGTTCGCGAACGATACCTCGTTCCCACACGGCATCCACCTGCACGGTCACCACTTCTATGAAGTTGATCAGAACGGGGCCTTGGGTGATCTGCGGGACACCACTCTGGTAGACGCAGGTGAAAGCCGCGACGTCATCTGTGTATTCGACAACCCTGGTCGTTGGCTGCTGCACTGCCACATGCTTAGCCACGCTGTTGGCGGGATGCGCACATGGGTGAACGTTGTATGAGGTGGTTGATCCCAATCCTGTTGTCGTTTGCTTCAACCGCCGCTGCTGATCACAACTGGGAACACCGCGACATCGTTGCGGGGCAAAGCCTGTACGCAGACAACTGCGTATCGTGCCACGGTGCAAACCTTGAGGGACAGCCGAACTGGCAATCCCCGAACGCGGATGGTGTGCTTTCAGCCCCGCCGCATGATCGGACGGGTCACACATGGCATCACGATGATGAACTGCTGTTCGAATACACCAAGTTGGGTGGCGCTGCTGCATTAGAGGTCAGAGGTGTCACTGGGTTCAACAGCGGGATGCCAGCATTTGGCGAAACACTCACCGATGATGAGATATGGGATATCCTCGCCTATATCAGATCAACTTGGTCTGAGCGGGAACGCGAAGTCCAAGCAAGCAGGAACCCACCGCACTGATGGCACATCGACCCGAAAAGCACTGGACGCTATGACAGCGTATATTTTCCACGACCAACACGGATCATACGACCATCGTCACACAGTCCCCGCAGTGCGCGATAACAAGCTTCATGGCTAAGATTGACGCGGGTCGCCAATTCGGTGACCGTTGCATCGAAGTAGCCTGCATGAACAGCCGCCAATATGCGTTCCTTGGCTGACGGGATTGCCAATAACCCTATATGTGCGCGGTACTGTTGAACCTGAAAAGCAAGCAACCTTGTGAAGCCTTCGGAGAACGCAGGATTGGATTGCATGGTCGAAACGATTTCAGCTTTGACCATCTTCGTGACGCTCCCAGCCTCTGTGCAAATCGCATCGCAATGGTAGGTCGCTGAGAAGACTGATGCCTCAGCAAACAGCCCGCCCGACACTGCCCTGTGAAGAGTCAAGGTTTCGCCACCCAGCCCAGCCCGTTGCAGTGTCACACATCCAGAAACGACACGGTAAAGTCCCGATGTTGTCTGGTTCTGGCGAAAAAGCACGTCACCCTTTTGCATGAGAATTATGCGACATGCAGGCGTGGGCAGATGGGAAAAAGGATCAGGATACATATGATCCAGATCATAAAGGATCGGAGTAGAGTTGAATAGGGTGATCAAGAAATAGGAGTGTACAATGAAACTAGGTTTTTTATCAGCAGCAATGTTGTTCGTCGCATCGGGTGCAATGGCACAGCATGCGCATTCGTTGGGGTCATCAAGCGAAACGGGCCAATCCCAGTTCGCAGCGATTGCCGAGATCGTCACTCTGCTGCGCGATGATCCTGGTACAGACTGGGCGCAGGTCGATATCAAAGCTCTGCGTGATCATCTCGTGGATATGGACAACGTGACGACTAGGGCGTCGGTTGAACGAACGGTCGATGGAATGAGTGCGGCGTTCGTGGTCACTGGCGATCAGGTGGTTGCAGCATCGATCCAACGCATGGTGTTGGCACACAGCCCGATGTTGCAGGGATCATCGGATTGGGCCGTCACCGCTGGGGAAATAGATAATGGCGCATCGATGCTGGTTCAGGTCGGTTCAGATGAAGAGTTGAATCAGGTGCTGGGACTGGGATTTTTTGGGTTGATGACAATCGGAGCCCATCACCAACAGCACCATTTCATGATCGCGACGGGGCGGTCACCGCATTAACGTAAGATCGGTAGGTTTCAGTTGTGATTCCACCATCTGCCAAACGACGGTTAATGATGCGAAGTTTCATCTAGTTATGGAACGCTTCGGTACATTGAAAATATAGTTTGTATACATAAATCAAATGCTTGGGTAAATGGTGGGCGACCCTGGAATCGAACCAGGCGTGCGTCTCCGCGAGGGAGTTACAG
>CAWVWS010000211.1:0-3487 GCA_963933905.1 uncultured Sulfitobacter sp. | reverse complement strand
GTGGCGGAGACGAAGGGATTCGAACCCTCGAACGCGTTAACGTTACTCCCTTAGCAGGGGAGCGCCTTCGACCACTCGGCCACGTCTCCGCTGACCCGTTTAGCGGTGGGGTCTGGGGAGGGCAAGGGGGTTTTTGGGGGGATTTTCAGGGGGGTGCCATGGGTACACCTCTTGTACACCCCCTGTACACTGGGGTGGTGGCGTTTGGGGATGCTTGGGAGGGTAGAAAATGTGGGGTCCCTGCCCTTTTTGACGGTCCAGATAGGTGTTGCTGGTGAGGGCCAGATAGAGGTCTTGGGCTTTGATCAGGGGACGGTCCAGCGGACGGGGAAGACAATGAATGCCAGTGTGAACATCGTTCATGCGATTCTCGAGTGGAGCGGCCAGAGTGTTAGATGGTTTTGTGTAGATCTGAGCGGGTGTTCGGGTAAGGGTAAGGCGCTCTCATGGAGAGATAGCGTTTAGGGGTGCATCAAGAGGGCAGGAAGCGGGGTGGTCCCTGCCCTCCTATGTCGCTTAGAGGGGGATTGCGCTGCCGCTGATGAGGGCGACGACCCTTCGGACGGGTATGGACGAGCTGGATAGATTGGAAGTTTGAGTTAAGACATATCCAGAGACCTCCACAGCTTTGGGTTGTGCAATCGGAGGGTTTCGTTACGATTTCAAAAACGGCGCACGACACGGGGTTTGATGGAACGGTTTTTACACGGTGTGAATGTCGGGGGCTGCTGCCTCCAGATGGTGACGGGGGCGGTTGAGCTGTTTTCGCTTGGGGGTGCGCAGACGGTGACGACTGCCGTTTTGGACGCGCTGGCGATGCGCAAGACGCCCAAAGAGCAGACCGAGATTGCGGAGCGGATGGTGGCGGCGCTCGAAGCGCATCTGGCGGACGCGCAAACACCCGAGGCGGTGCAGCGGCAGGTCGTGCAGGTGCTGGACCGCTTCACCCCTGCCCAAACGGATATTGCGCGGGGCGACGTAGACGCAGTCAAGATCGCGGGGCAGATGCGTGGGCAGGTGGCGGCAGAAGCGATTGATCCGGAGCATCGCGAACCAGAAGTGCTGGAGGCCTATGAGGCGGCGCTGGTTGCTGTTCTGACGCCGCTGTGCGCGCCGCAGACGCAGGCACAAGCAAATGATCAGGAAATGCTGGGCCGATTAGCGGCGAGTGAAGCAAACCAACAGGCGATGATGGCGCAGCTCACCCAGCTCATTCACGCTAAGAACGAGGACCAACCCCTGCGCGATGCGGGGATCAGTGAGGCGGTCATCCTCGATCTGGCGCGCAAGGCATCAGTGAGCACGGATAACCTTGAACAAGCATGGATCGACCTGCTCGCGTTTTTCAAGGCGGCGTTGCAGGTGCAGGAACAGGCCCCCGCCACCAACCACGATGATTTTGTGGATGATGTGATCGCCCTGACCCGTGAATTGGCGGCAAAGGGGGAGTACAGCCCTGCGCTGGATGCGATCGGCGATGCTCTTGCGCGGGGATGCAGAAGAACAAGCGGCGCAGCAAGAGGCGTTCGAGGCCCGCACCGCGCGCCTGATGCAGCGGCAGCGCAACTTGCTGGTGCTGAGCGACCCGAAAGAGGCGGCAAAATTCCTTGTTGCTCAGGCGGACCGCTCAGCAGGCGGGACAGCAGATGTTCAGGCGCTGCGCCTTGTGCAAGACGAATTTTACGAGCGGGGCCGCGACAAAGGGACAGCAGCAGATTTGCTGATTGCGATTGAGGTATCAAAGGGCACTTTGCCGCGCGCAGTAGTGACCGATGCGCAGGGGGCTGTGCTGAATGATCTAGCAATGGCGCTGAGCATCCTCGGGGAGCGGGAAAGCGGGACGGCGCGGCTGGATGAGGCGGTGCTGGCCTTCCGCGACGCGCTGAAAGAGCAGACACGCGAGCGGGTGCCGCTGGAATGGGCCATGACGCAGGGCAACCTTGCGGTGGTTTATCTAGCATATTTTGAGAAAGACGGGACGGTGGCGCACTTGGACGTGGCAGAGCGCCACTTCTTAGATGCACGTGAGGTTTTTGTTGAGGCGGGGGCTACGCATTATCTCGGGTTGGCGGATGCGCAGCTTGCCCGCATCCAATCCCTGCGGGATTAATTATTAAACAAAAAGTGCAGCACGTCGCCGTCTTTTACCGTGTAGGCTTTGCCCTCGGCGCGCATTTTGCCGGCTTCTTTGGCGGGGCCTTCGCCACCTAGAGACACAAAATCATCGTAGGCGATTGTTTCGGCGCGGATGAAGCCTTTTTCAAAGTCGCCGTGGATGACGCCTGCGGCCTTTGGCGCGGAGGTGCCTGATTTGATGGTCCATGCGCGGGCTTCTTTGGGGCCTACGGTGAAGTATGTCTCGAGGTGCAGCAGCTCATAGCCTGCGCGGATGAGGCGGTCGAGGCCTGCTTCCTCGAGGTTCATGTCGTCGAGGAACATTTGGGCGTCCTCGGCGTCGAGCTGGCTGATTTCTTCTTCGATCTGGGCGGAGATGACCACGGCGGAGTTGCCTTGGGACGCTGCCATTTCCGCCAAGGTGACGGAGTGTGCGTTGCCTTTGGCGGCGTCGTCCACGCCCACGTTGCAGACGTAGAGGACGGGTTTTGTCGTGAGCAATTGCAGCATGCGCCACGCTTTTGCGTCGTCTTCGTCGATCTCGCAGACGCGGGCGGGGTTGCCCTCTTCAATCGCGGCTTGGGCCATGGCGAGCAGGCGGTCCTGCTGCACGGCGTCTTTGTCGTTGCCCTTCATCTTGCGCACGAGGCCTGCGCGGCGTTTTTCGATGGATTCGAGATCGGCGAGCATCAGCTCGGTGTCGATGGTTTCGGCGTCGGCCACAGGGTCCACGCGGTCCTCGACGTGAGTCACGTCGTCGTCTTCAAAGCAGCGCAGGACGTGGGCGATGGCGTCTGTCTCGCGGATGTTGGCGAGGAACTGGTTGCCGAGGCCTTCGCCTTTGCTCGCGCCTTTGACGAGACCTGCGATGTCGACGAATGTCATGCGCGTGGGGATGATGGATTTGGACTTGGCGATCTCGGCCAATGTGTCGAGGCGCGCGTCGGGGACGGCGACTTCGCCCACGTTCGGCTCAATCGTGCAAAAGGGGAAGTTGGCGGCCTGTGCGGCGGCCGTGCGGGTGAGCGCGTTGAAAAGCGTTGATTTGCCCACGTTCGGCAGACCGACGATACCCATTTTGAAACCCATGATAGCATCCTCTTTTGCGTTTGCGCCGTGTTATGGCGAACGCGGGCGCTGTGCAAGGGTCTGATGGTGCGCGCGCGGGTGCAGTCGTGGATTGATTTCCCCTGCGGAATTGGGCATTCCAAGCGTAACATTCATCTAGAAGGCCATCCCATGACCCGCATTGACGCCAAATTCGCCGACCTCAAAGCCAACGGTAAGAAGGCCTTTGTGTCTTATGTGATGGCGGGAGATCCTGATTTTGACCGCTCACTGGAAATTGTGCGCAGGTTGCCTGCGGCGGGTG
>CAWVWS010000210.1:0-3534 GCA_963933905.1 uncultured Sulfitobacter sp. | reverse complement strand
CCAATCCCAAGCAAGGTGCAAATTGCGCAACCATCCCCACCCGTTTGCGATTCCGTGGATCATGATGAAGCCTCCCGGGTCTTCGCCCTTGGCGGCGGCAGCGGCAATGTCTTGCGCGTTGGGGTAGGAGATATGCAAGCTGAGGTATGCGAAGCTCCCATCGTTGCGCCAGTCAATCTCATAGAGGCCTTCAGGTGTGCGCTCGTCCCCCTCGTGCTGTTTATGACCATCGTCACCTGCTGCGCCCAAGCTAATTTGATACGAGGCAAATACCTCACCGTTACGGGATAAGGTGAGTACGCGCTCTGACTTGCCTACTTCAACAAGGTCGGCCTGTTTTTGCAGGTCAACCATGGGCGGAGGGGTTACCAGATCAAGACGTGCCATGACCATCGTATAAAGTGGGATTGCCACAACCAAAGCTGCAATGAAAAGCAAGAAGCGCTTCATATGCAATCGCCTCCGCAGAGGGGGCTTTGGTCTATGGCAATCGCTGGGGTCACAAATCCATCAACAGGCGGCGTGGATCCTCAAGCGCTTCTTTCACGCGGACGAGGAAGGTGACCGCCCCTTTGCCGTCGACGATGCGGTGGTCATAGCTCAGCGCGAGGTACATCATCGGGCGAATGACGACTTCGCCGTTGATCGCCATGGGACGGTCCTGAATTTTGTGCATGCCGAGGATGCCAGACTGTGGTGGGTTCAGGATGGGCGAGGACATGAGCGAGCCGTAGACGCCGCCGTTGGAGATGGTGAAAGTGCCACCCTGCATTTCGGCCATGCTCAGCTTGCCATCACGGGCGCGGGCGCCTTTTTCGGCAATGGCTTTTTCGATGGCAGCAAAGGACATGGCGTCGGCGTCGCGGATGACGGGAACGACAAGGCCTGTGGGCGTACCAGCGGCGATGCCCATGTGGACGAAGTTTTTATAGACCACATCGGTGCCGTCGATTTCGGCATTCACTTCGGGCACTTCACGCAGGGCATGCACGCAGGCCTTGGTGAAGAAGGACATGAAGCCAAGTTTGACGCCGTGTTTCTTGAGGAAGAGGTCTTTGTACTCGTTGCGAAGCTCCATCACCTCGGTCATGTCGACCTCGTTGTAGGTGGTGAGCATGGCGGCGGTGTTCTGGCTCTCTTTCAGGCGGCGCGCGATAGTCTGGCGCAGACGGGTCATTTTCACGCGCTCTTCGCGGCTTGCGTCATCGGCGCTGGAGGGCGCGCGTGGAGCCGCGGCAGCGGGGGCTGGCGCGGATTTGGCGGCGGCGAGTGCTTTTGCAACGTCGTCTTTCATCACGCGGCCATCGCGGCCTGTTCCTGTGACTTGGTCGCGGCTGACGCCCGCTTCGGCCATGGCTTTCTTGGCGGAGGGGGCGTCTTCTACGTCTTTGCCACCTGATGTTGGTTTTTGCGCTGCAGGCGCGGGAGCCGCTTCGGACGCGGGGGCGCTTGTGGCGGCACCTGCACCGGAGGAGATCACGGCGAGTTTTGCTTTTGCATCCACTGTGTCGCCCTCATTGGCGATGATTTCGGTGATCGTACCAGCGGCGGGGCTTGGCACTTCGACGGAGACTTTGTCGGTTTCCAGCTCACAGAGCATCTCGTCTTGGGCGACGGTATCGCCGACTTTCTTGAACCATGTGCTGACTGTGGCCTCGGACACAGACTCGCCCAGTGTCGGGACCATAACATCTACAGATGTGCTTTCCGAGCTTGCTGCTGCGGGCGCGGGTTCGGACTTGGCGGGGGATGCTTCGCCTGCGGCACCTTCGGAGACCATGGCGAGCAGGGCGTCGACGCCTACTGTTTCGCCTTCGGCAGCGACGATCTCTGACAGGGTGCCGGAAACGGGGCTGGGCACTTCGACGGTGACTTTGTCCGTCTCAAGCTCGCAGAGCATTTCGTCAACGGCGACGGTATCGCCTGCTTTTTTGAACCATGTGGCCACGGTGGCTTCGGTAACAGATTCGCCCAAGGTTGGGACGCGGACTTCGCTGCTCATGATTTGGATCCTTTAACGGTAAGCGCATCGTTCACGAGTGCGGCTTGTTGTGCTTTGTGTTGTGAGGCGAGGCCGGTCGCAGGGGACGCTGCGGTGGCGCGGCCGGCGTAATCAGGGCGGCCATGCTTTGCCTTGATGCGGCCCAAGACCCATTCGAGGTTCGGCTCGATGAAGCTCCATGCGCCTTGGTTCTTTGGCTCTTCCTGACACCAGACCATTTCGGCGTTTTTGAAGCGTTCCAGTTCCTTGACCGCCGATTGGGCGGGGAAGGGGTAGAACTGCTCGAACCGCAGAATGTAGACGTCGTCGATGCCGCGTGCGTCACGCTCTTCGAGCAGGTCATAGTAGACTTTGCCCGAGCACATGACGACGCGCTTGATCTTGTCGTCGGCCACCAGTTTGGTATCGGAGTTGCCCTGTTGGGCGTCATCCCAAAGGACGCGGTGGAAGCTGCTGCCTGTGGTGAATTCCTCGGCCTTGCTGACCGCGAGTTTGTGGCGCAGCAGGGATTTGGGGGTCATCAGCATCAGTGGTTTGCGGTAGCTGCGGTGCAGCTGGCGGCGCAGGATGTGGAAGTAGTTGGCGGGTGTGGTGCAATTGGCCACGATCCAGTTATCGCCGCCGCACATGGTCAGGAAACGCTCAAGACGTGCGGAGGAGTGTTCGGGCCCTTGACCCTCATAGCCGTGGGGCATGAGGCAGACGAGGCCGGACATGCGCAGCCATTTGCTTTCACCGCTCGAGATGAACTGGTCAAACATGATCTGCGCGCCGTTGGCGAAATCGCCGAACTGCGCTTCCCAGAGGGTGAGGGCGTTCGGTTCGGCCAGCGAGTAGCCATACTCAAAACCCAACACCGCGTATTCCGACAGCATGGAGTCGATGACTTCATACTCTGCTTGGCCTTTACGGATGTGGTTGAGGGGATAATACCGCTCTTCGGTGTCTTGGTTGATCAGGGCGGAGTGGCGTTGGCTGAACGTGCCGCGTGCGCTGTCCTGACCTGAGAGGCGCACTTTGTACCCTTCGGTGAGCAGCGACCCAAAGGCGAGCGCCTCGGCGGTTGCCCAATCGAAGCCTTCACCGCTGTCGAGCATGGCGGCTTTTGCCTCCAGCAGACGTGCAACTGTTTTGTGCAGCGGGTAGCCGTCGGGGGCGGTACTGATGGCTTTGCCCACTTCGGTCAATGTTTCAGGCTCTACGGCAGTTTTACCGCGCTGGTATTTCTTTTCCGTAGGGCGGCTCAGATTGGACCATTTCCCGTCAAGCCAGTCTGCCTTGTTGGGGCGGTATTCTTTGCCTGCCTCGAACTCCTCGTTCATCTTGGCTTGGAACGCGGCTTTCATATCTTCGATTTCGCCCTCGGGGATGAGGCCGTCTTTTACCAAGCGGTCTGTATAGAGGGTGAGCGTGGTTTTCTGCTTTTTGATCTTTTTGTACATGACGGGGTTTGTGAACATCGGCTCATCCCCCTCATTGTGGCCAAAGCGGCGATAGCAGATGAGGGCAATGACCACGTCCCTGTGGAACTT
>CAWVWS010000209.1:0-3545 GCA_963933905.1 uncultured Sulfitobacter sp. | reverse complement strand
TGCTGGCGGAGGAGTGAGCACGTGGGATGACAATTACCGCGCCGTCTATGAAGAAGGTAAGAACCGTGTGCACCCCTTTGTGGTGCCGAAACTGATGAACAATGCTGCGGCCTCCCATCTGAGCATGGAATGGAATCTCAAGGGACCGTCATTTACGGTTTCGACGGCGTGTGCATCCTCCAATCACGCGATGGCGCAGGCCTTCATGATGATCCGTTCGGGCATGGCCCCTGTGATGGTCACGGGCGGGTCTGAATCCATGTTGTGCTTTGGCGGTGTGAAGGCATGGGAAGGGTTGCGTGTCATGTCAAAAGACGCCTGCCGCCCGTTCTCGGCCAACCGCAACGGGATGGTACAGGGCGAAGGGGCGGGGATTTTCGTGTTTGAGGAATACGAGCATGCCCGCATACGTGGGGCTGAAATCCTGTGTGAAGTGGCCGGGTTCGCCATGTCGTCCGATGCCTCCGATATCGTCATGCCTTCTAAAAATGGGGCTGCACGGGCCATGGCAGGCGCGCTACAGGATGCGCGGATTGACGCGAGTGAAGTGGGCTATATCAATGCGCACGGCACAGGCACTGCCGCCAATGACAAAACCGAATGTGCGGCAGTGGCGGATGTCTTTGGGCCTCACGCGGACCAACTGATGATCAGTTCCACCAAGTCCATGCACGGGCATCTGATTGGCGGCACAGGCGCTGTTGAACTGCTGGCCTGCATCATGGCGCTGCGCGACGGGGTGATCGCGCCCACTATCGGATATCAGGAGCCTGACGCCGAGTGCGCTCTTGACGTGGTGCCCAACGTGGCGCGTGAGGCCAAAGTAGATGTGGCGCTGAGTAATGCGTTTGCCTTTGGTGGCATGAATGCCGTGATTGCATTGCGCAAAATCTGACACCGTTAGACAGGATATTACCCACAAAAAAAGCCGCCCCGAAAGGAGCGGCTTTTGTGTTCTGGTCCGCGACTTTACTGATCGAGGACAGATACCTTTTCATAGGACGCCGTGAAACCTGTCAAAGACAGCGTGAGCTCGACTTTTTGATCGGGGGCAAGGGCTGGTACGATGGTCATAACGGCCTCATTGCCGCGCTTGAACGCTGCAACATCATCACCAGTCAGACCCAGACGCACATAGCAACCAATTGGGTTGCAGAAGGCATAGGGGTAGCGACGTGCCTTGCCACCATCAATCGCAAGGGTGACCTGGCTTGGCAGTGATGTCTCAAGCGGGACGATGATCGTCGCACCAGCAACCGCTTTGCCACCTGCGGGCAGGCGGAACAACGACACTTCGGCAACAGGAGCGCCTTGGCCATCGTTCATCAGTTGGTACATCTGGCACGGCTCTTCCTCGGTGGAACCTTCTTCCCCTTTGATACAGCGCATCTCCCAAGAGCCGATAACCTCACGGGTATAAGGCTTGCCTGCAACGGGTGCCGGATCCGCGTCTTCACCAAGGCTGAGCAATTCATCAGGGGTCGGGGCTGAGGCATCTTCATTTGTGGTGACTGACACGGTACCGTCCGTTGTCGTTGTCTGGGCAAAAGCATGTGCAGGTGAAAACAATGCCAATGCTGCGCAAAGGGGCAATACAGAGAGAAATTTGGTCATGGAAAATCCGTCGTTAGTGAAGAGTTAATGTGCTTTAGCATTCTCTTGGGGCCTTGTCAGGGGGATTGCGCACCAGCTGTAAAACTAGGCAGCGCTTTTCTGCTTAATACCTAAAGATACTGAAATATTCTGTGTTCAAATATGAAAAAAGAGGGCGCAACGCACCCTCTCTTTCGACTTTTGGTCACTCCCTGCCGGACTGTGCCGACTTATTGAACGAAGGTTATGCCAAGCAGGCACGAACGGTCAACAGGAAAACCGAAGTTTTCGCATTCTTGTTTTTCGTCGAGACGGTTAACGGACAGGGGCCTGTGTATAACGGGGCACTTCATCAAATAGAGCGCGCCAAAAAAGGACCGTACCCGAAGGCACGGCCAGTCTGACAGGGAGGAAGTGTCAACAGACCCAAGGACATCGGGCCATTGACGCTTTCACTATGCGCATAAAAGTTAAGTAAGTATGCTCGGACGGGGCGGTTTGGCGGGATGCAATTGATCCGCCCACGTAAATTACAGGAGACTATGATTGTGAGTTCTGATCTTTTTATCGGCGGCGGTGGGCCCGACTACGGCACGCAGCAGTGTTTGTCGCTCAAATACGCAAACCGTCATGGCCTTGTGGCGGGGGCAACGGGGACCGGTAAAACAGTCACGCTCCAGATCATGGCTGAGGGTTTTGCCAATGCTGGCGTGCCGGTGTTCCTGTCTGACGTAAAGGGTGATCTGAGTGGCCTCGCCATGGCGGGTGATCCCAATCACAAACTGCATGGTCCGTTCACGGAGCGCGCCGAGAAAATCGGATTCACCGATTTCAAATATGAAGCCTTTCCCGTCACCTTCTGGGACATGTTCGGGGAGCAGGGCCACCCTGTGCGCACAACAGTCTCCGAAATGGGGCCGCTGCTGCTGGGCCAGCTTCTGGGCCTCACTGACGCACAGGAAGGCATCTTGAACATCGCATTCCGCCTTGCTGATGAAGACGGAATGGCGCTGCTGGATCTCAAGGATTTGCAAGCACTGCTGGTCTGGATTGGCGAGAATGCCTCGGATCTTTCACTACGCTATGGCAATGTCTCGACTGCTTCGATCGGTGCGATCCAGCGCAGCTTGCTGGTACTGGAAAATCAGGGGGGCACCACACTCTTCGGCGAGCCTGCGCTGGCGCTGTCGGACCTGATGCGCACAGATGCAGACGGGCGCGGGATGATCAACATTCTCGCCTCGGACAAGCTCATGGGCGCACCGAAATTCTACGCGACTTTCCTGCTCTGGCTCCTGTCGGAACTGTTCGAGGAACTCCCCGAGGTTGGGGATGCGGACAAGCCCAAACTTGCTTTCTTCTTTGACGAAGCGCATTTGCTGTTTGATGATGCCCCGAAAGCGCTGGTCGATAAGGTTGAGCAGGTCGCACGTCTGATCCGCTCCAAAGGGGTCGGTGTCTACTTCATCAGCCAGAACCCGGCGGACGTGCCAGAAGATATCCTTGGCCAGCTTGGCAACCGTGTGCAGCATGCACTGCGCGCCTTCACCGCGAAAGACCAAAAAGAGCTGCGACTGGCCGCGCAAACCTACCGCGACAACCCTGCTTTCAGCACTGAAGAGGCGATCCGCGAAGTGGGCGTAGGCGAGGCCGTAACATCCATGCTCCAGCCAAAGGGCGTTCCGGGCATTGTAGAGCGCACGCTGATCCGTCCACCGTCCTCACAGCTCGGACCGATTTCCATGGCCCAGCGTCACGCGCTGATGGCGACTTCTGCCATGGCAGGGAAATATGACACGCCGCTGGACCGTGAAAGCGCCTTCGAGACGTTGCGCGGCCGCGCCGAGCAAGCAGCAGCGGAGGCCGAAGCTGCGGAAGCTGCAATTGAAAAGGCAGAAGCTGATGCAAAAGCGGCGAAAAAAGCTGAGGCCGACATGCCGTCATTGCGCGAT
>CAWVWS010000208.1:0-3562 GCA_963933905.1 uncultured Sulfitobacter sp. | reverse complement strand
AATCGGGTGTCGGCTCTGCTTACATCAGCGATACGGAAGCCAAGGTCGGTGGTAATGCTACCCTCACTCCGCGCCGCCAACAGCGCATCGTCCGCGCCGATTGATCGCGCGATTACATCACCATCCGCATCAAGAACCCAGAACGCGGTTTGTTCTTCAGGCTCAAGCAGAGCAGGTTCAAACGCCAGCGGGTTCAACGCGCCTTGTTTTGTCGGGGCACTGGTGCTTGGGTTTTGGGCTTCGAAAACCTGCAACAACAAATGCGCTTTACTGATCAGGCTGAGGTCTTGCAGCTCGTCATATTCTTCTTTCACAAGGCTATGTACGATCAATACCCCAAGGACAGCTGCAACAACCCCGGGCAAAAGCAGAGACCTGTACAGGGTGTTCAACAGGCTGTTGTCGGGTTTTCTCATGGGTGCAGCATATAACCGATGCCGCGATGGGTGACGATCAGGTCCTTACCCAGCTTGGCGCGCAAGCGGCTGATATGGGCCTCGATCGCATTGCTCTCGACTTCGTCGCCAAAGGCATAGACCGCCGCCTCCAGGCTTTCTTTCGGCACGATCTTGGATTTGCGACGCAGGAGAACTTCCAAAACGCTCCATTCTTTTGCGGTCAGGCGGACAGGCGCCCCTGCGCGGGTCACGCTGTGGTCGTCAAACCGGATGCTCAGATCGCGGACTACTGTTGTCTGGGTCATCTGGTCCGCGCTGCGGCGGCAGACTGTGTGGATGCGCGCCTTCACTTCGTCCAGATCAAAGGGTTTGATGACATAATCATCCGCCCCGCGGTTCAAGCCGTCAATCCGGTCGGAAACTTTGTCGCGTGCGGTTAGAATGATTACTGGCGTGCGGATGTGCTGATCGCGCAGCGTGCTTAGAAAGGTGAGGCCGTCGCCATCAGGCAGCTGCAGGTCCAGCAGCACCACATCGTATTCAAGCGTGGCGACAGCGCTTCGTGCCTCGTCCAGCGTGGTAAACCACTCCACGATATGGCGATCCGCCTCCAGATGCTCGCGCAGGGGACGGGCCAGCCCCGCCTCGTCTTCAATCAGCAATATGCGCATGGAAGGGTCGGGGCCTTTGAATAGGGTCGGAGCAGAACATACAACAATCGGGCAGGGATGCCATATGGGCCGCAGCGGCGGATATAATCGTATAGCGCGCGTTCATCAGCGTGCCACCCCCCGAAACACCACGCTTGCGATAAATACGGCATTTGCGCCCAACAGGCACATGGTGGCGAGGGAGCCGAGGTCTTTTGCATCGCGCGCAAATTCTTCCCACTCTGGCGCAAGGTGATCGACAATGCATTCAATCGCTGTGTTGAGTGCTTCGGTTGCGACCAGTCCGAAGAACAGGACCAGCAGGAGGCAAAAGTCCCCAACAGTGGCACCCGCGAGCGCCAGTACCGCAGCGCTGATCGGCAGGGCCAACGCGATGTGACGAAACGCAGTTTCCTGCCACAGCCGCCTGAGGCCCCCGATGGAATATCCTGCGGCAGCAAAGACATGGGCGAGGCCGGTGACGCGTGCGGGTTTTTGGCGAAGTTTTGAGGAAGGAGCGTTCAATTTCTAACTACCTTTTGAATATTCCGGCATGAGGCAAAGAGATCAAGGTCGGGATTGCGAGCATCGGTTTGGATATCGAGCATGCCGAGCAGGGAGTGGAACAGATTGTCGTGCGACAAGGGCGCGTTGTTTTTTTTGTTCAGGCACCTTTAATCAAGCGCGAATTGTTCTTGGAACATCTTGGACATCCACAGGATCATCGGCACTTTGATCTGGTTTTCAGGGGCCATGAAGTAGGGAGCGCCGTGCAGATATAGCCCCCTTTCACCCAAGGACTCACCGTGATCAGAAATATACAAAAGCGACGTGGAAAGCTGGTCCTGACCTTCCAAAAACGCGATGGTCTGTGCCAGTATCGCGTCCGTATAGGCGAGGGTATTGTCATAGGCATTGGTGATTTCTTCGGGTGTGCAATTCTTGAATTCAGCAGTGCGGCAGGCGGGTTTGAATTTCTCGAACTCGTCAGGATAGCGCAAATAGTAGGTTGGCCCGTGACTGCCAATCTGGTGCAGCACCAGAACCGTATCTTGGGTGATTGTGCCTGCATAATCTCTGAGTGCTTGCATAAATATGCCGTCCATACATTCCCCTGCCGCGCAAAACTCGGGGTTCTCGATGTGGGTAAGGGAGCGGGTGGCCACGCGCGCGGCGATGCCCTTGTCGCCTGTGTTGTTGTCCCACCATTCCACATGAAGGCCCGCATGATCCAGCACGTCCAGCACGCTCTGGTGCGAAATACCCTTTTGGTAGGAATACGCCTCTCGACTGAAATTGGAGAACATGCAAGGCAAGGATGTGGCCGTGGCAGTCCCGCAGGAGGTGACGTCGGCAAAGCTGATCACCTGCAGTTTGGCGAGTTCGGGATTGGTTTCGACGGCATAGCCATTCAAGCTGAAGTTCTGGGCGCGCGCAGTCTCGCCTGCGACGACGATGGTCAAAACGGGCTTGCGGTTTGCACTATATGCGGCGCCCTTAACGGCATCCTCGCCTACGGATGCTACAACGACATTTGCCGAAACCGCCATCATCTTCGCGTAGCGGACAGCACCGACAACAGGTGCGCCGGGTTGAAAGCTGCTCATGAAATCTTTGCGCTCGCGCAGGATCGAGGAGTATGACTTGAGGTCTGTCATGAGCAAACCCGCGGTTAGCGTGAGGCTCAGGACAACTGTCAGCGGGGGGAGGGCAAGTGTTCGCAGAGCGCCCAGTTTTTTGATCTTTACACAGGTAATCGCAAGCGCAGGAAGTAAGCCAAAGATGACGACTTGGGTCATGAAACCAGCCGTGAAAAGGTGCTTTGACTCGGTCACTGTGGTAACCATGACATTCTGGATCATGTTGCGGTCAATGATAACGCCCAGTGTGTCCATATAATAGGACGTCACCACGCTCAGAATAACCATGAAGACGAGGAAAGGTTTGACCAGCCACGGAAAGCTGAAGGCCGCGAAGAATGCCAATGTGAGGAAAAAGACGGCTAGAATATAACCTGTAAAAGAGAGCGGATGGCCTGCAAACACCTCTGCCCCGATTGACCAGAACGTGGCATTCATGGTCGCAAAAATATACAGGATTGTGAGTGCAACTAACCCGATGGGCGCGAGGGGATAGGCCTGCCGCAGAGTGTGGAAGCGGGTTTTTAGGTCGGTAAAACGGGTCATCGCGAGGCTCTTTGCTGCTGTTTCAGCGCCTTTCACCACTGCAACCTTACGCGAACCTTACGGCGTTCTCACGGTTACACATTAAGGTAAGAAATAGGGTCAAAGAGGCTAAAAGTACGGTGCCGCAGTGATTTTTGCGGGAGTCGGACCGATGCAAGGCCGCTGATTTGGGAAGCTGCATGGAAGATATGTATACATATCGAGGATATTTCTGGTCGGTTCGGTCATAAGTTCACTTGATTTACGGTATAATGTATACAAGTCTGAACTGACATCATGCCTACTTCCTTCTTACTTATCTGGTGGATCCTATTATGCCGAGCCGAAG
>CAWVWS010000207.1:0-3671 GCA_963933905.1 uncultured Sulfitobacter sp. | reverse complement strand
CCCGAAATCCGCTTCGGGCAAAATCCTGCGCCGTGTCCTGAAAAGTCAGGTAATCTAAACGCGCCTACCCATGTCAGCAAGCCTCACCAACGGGGCCTGCTGCTACGCTATTTTCCGCCCCCTCCCCGCAGGCCAGATTGCCTTGCACAGGTCATGAGCCTAAGGTGATGCGTGAACTCATTACGCGGCCATGCGATCCACAGTGGCCCTAGAATACCAAAGGAAACCCCCATGACATTGGTCAAACCACTTGTACCGTTGGCTTGCATTGCAGCTTTGGGGGCCTGTGCCACAGGCCTGATGCCCGACAAATCCAGCGTGACCCGTGGCCAGACCATATTTGCCAAAGAATGCTCCGCCTGCCACGGCCAGAGCGGCGCGCTTGAAACTGCCCTCGCAACCACCAGTGCGCCTGATCTAACGGGCCTGACTGCGCGCAATGACGGTGCCTTCCCGCGCGCCTTTGTGCAGCGTTTTGTCCTTGGCAAGATCGAGAAAGAAGACCCTGATGCCGCCATGCCTGAATTCGGCACGATGGGCCTGAAACACGCGGCACAGGACGGATCACCCACCGCTGAAATCCCTCCCGAGGATATGATTGCCCTGCTCGACTATATCGAGACTCTCCAGAAATAACGCGGCCACGCTCCGCACACACGCAAAAGGGGGACAGATTTTCATCTGTCCCCCTTTTTACATCTTCTTGGCTAGAGTTGCCCTAAATCGCTGCCGCATGGGCCACGCCCTCTGCGGTGAATGTATCCACATAACTCGCCACAACCCGCACCAGCGCATAGGTCCCCGCCAGCATTTCCAGCCCCCCTGACGTGAGCCTGAACACATCAGGATACTCTGACATGAGCGAAACAGTCGTTTTGCGGATCGCTGTCGCGTGATCGGGAAACCGCTCTTGCAATGCCTTTGTCGGGAACGAAAAGCGGCACATCAACTCTTCGATCATCGCGGCCACCACATCGTCCGTGGGCGTCATCAGATACCCTTTGTGCCCCGCAAACCCTGTCGCCAAAACCCGCTCCTGATAGGCCGAAGTCGCAGGCGCATTCTGCTGCTAGCCCTCTTTGAAGCGCGAGATGGCAGAGGCACCAAAGCCAATCAATGTTGCACTCGGATCATCGGTATAGCCCTGAAAATTGCGCCGCAACCGCCCCGTCTGAAGCGCATCAAAAAGGCTGTCTGTCTTCTTGGCAAAATGGTCGATGCCCACAGGCTCGAACCCTTTTTTCGTCAGCACGTCATGGGCAATATTGGCAAGCTCGAAGCGCGCCATCGTATCAGGTAGCGTCTCTTCCTTGATCAAGACCTGCCGCTTGGACATCCACGGCACATGCACATAGCCGTAGATCGCCAAACGGTCGGGGTCCATCGCGATCACATGATCCAGTGTGGTGCGAAAACTCTCCTTGGTCTGGAACGGCAGCCCGTACAGCAGATCGAGGTTGATTGCGTCCACCCCCCGCCCTCGCAAAAACTCAACCACAGCGATGGTTTTCTCCAGCGACTGCATGCGGCCAATCGCCGCCTGCACCTTCGGATCAAAGTCCGGAACACCGATTCTGGCACGGTTCATCCCGTAATCTACCAGCGTCCCCAGCAACGCGGGCGAGGCCTCGGTCGGGTTTATCTCGACCGAGAATTCAAAATCATCCAACGGCGTGAAGGCGTCAAACACCGCATCCAGCAGCTTACCCATGATCTTTGGCGCCAGAATTGTGGGCGTTCCCCCGCCAAGATGCAGGCGACCCATCTTGATCCCCACAGGGATTTCACGAATGGCAGCAGTTATTTCCAGCAAAACAATGTCGATATAGGCCTCAACGGGCCGCATCGTTTGCGTGCTCTGCGTGCGGCAGGCACAGAACCAACACAACCGCTTGCAAAACAGGATGTGGATATAGACCGATACATCCTCCCCCTCCTCAATACTGGACAACCAACTCACCTGATGGCGCCGCCTGATCCCATTTTCAAAATGGTTCGCAGGCGGATAACTGGTGTACCGCGGCACTTTGGCATCGAACAAGCCGTGCCTGATAAGGGGTTCAATATTTTCCATATTATCTTTAGAGTTGGTTCTGTAGCCAACAACTTTGATACAGATCAAAAATATGAAAAAAATGAATCTCGCTGCAGTGCGCTGCAATGATTGCCCTATCCATAATCGGGCCGTTTGCGCGCGGTGCGACGATGACGAACTCACGCGCCTCGAGAATATGAAATACTACAAATGCTACGACGCAGGTGACACGATCATGTGGCGCGGTGAGCCGCTCGAATATGTGGCATCACTGGTTGAAGTTGTTGCCAGCCTGTCCAAAACCCTTGAAGACGGGCGCACCCAGATGGTGGGTCTGCTGCTGCCCTCCGACTTCATCGGATGCCCGGGCCGCAAGGAGGTCGAATTCGACGTTGTCGCCACCACCGAAGTGACGCTTTGCCGCTTCGAGATCAAACCCTTCGAGCAACTGGTCATCGACACGCCTCATGTGGCCCAGCGCCTGATGGAGCTGGCTCTGGACGAGCTGGACGCTGCGCGCGACTGGATGCTGCTTTTGGGCCGCAAGACCGCCCGCGAGAAGATCGCCACTTTTATCGACATGCTGGCCCAGCGCAAAATTGCAGGGAATCCTGACTCCGATGGCACCCTTGAGATGCCCATGACCCGCGACCAGATTGCCAATTACCTCGGCCTCACCCTCGAGACAGTTTCACGCCAGTTCAACGCGCTGAAAAAAGAGGGCATCATCACCCTTCCGGGGCGCAAACAGATTGAAGTCATTGACTTAATCGCCCTGCGCGATGCCACAGGAGACGACTCCGACGGCGGCATACTTTCCTGACGTAAAATTCTCTAAAACAGTGATTTCTTGATTTAGATCAAGGAATCACACGCCCGCGCGCCCTAGTAAGATGGAGCGAACAGGAGCGTCTATCGGTGCTCTGAGTAAAATAGGAGCATCTTATGGACTATGTGAAAATCATCCTCTTCGGACTGATTACCGTCATTGCGGCAATTGCCAGCAGTTGGGCGCGGGATCTGGCCTATCAGGTACATGCACTGCTGATCATGGTGATCGCATTTGTCATGTTCATCTACGTGTTGCGTAACACAGGTGAGCCGGCAAAAGCGGGGCTTGAACATGACGGTATTTATTTCGACGGCGTGATCCGCGCAGGCGTGATCGCCACGGCATTTTGGGGCATCGCAGGCTTTCTGGTCGGCACACTCATCGCCTTCCAGCTCGCCTTTCCCGAGTTGAACTTCGAGTGGGGTCAACCCTTCACAAACTTCGGCCGCCTTCGCCCGCTGCACACAAGTGCGGTGATTTTTGCGTTCGGCGGCAACGCTCTGATCGCAACCTCGCTTTATGTGGTGCAACGCACCTCGGGCGTGCGCCTCTGGGGCGGGAACACCGCATGGTTTGTCTTTTGGGGCTACCAGTTGTTTATCGTGCTGGCGGCCACAGGCTACCTTCTGGGCTCCACCCAGTCCAAAGAATACGCCGAACCAGAGTGGTACGTCGATCTGTGGCTGACCGTGGTCTGGCTGTCCTATCTCGCGATCTACATGGGCACGATTTACAAGCGTAAAGAAAAGCACATCTACGTCGCCAACTGGTTCTTCCTTGCCTTCATCATCACTGTGGCGATGC
>CAWVWS010000206.1:0-3726 GCA_963933905.1 uncultured Sulfitobacter sp. | reverse complement strand
GCGTCTTCCATGCGGGTGAGGATATAATGGCACGATCCATTCATCACACCCATCACGCGGGTGATCTCATTGCCAGCAAGGCCTTCACCCAATGCTTTGATGACGGGGATGCCGCCTGCGACGGCGGCCTCGTATTTGATGACGCTGCCTTGGGCTTCGGCTGCTTCGGCCATGGCCTGTCCGTGCATGGCGAGCATGGCTTTGTTCGCTGTGACCACGTCTTTGCTGAGGGCAATGGCAGCTTCGGTTGCTGCTTTTGCAGGACCGTCTTCGCCGCCCATCAATTCGACAAACACATCCACGTCGTCGCGTTGGGCCAGCGTCACTGGATCATCTTCCCACGCGTAGGAGGACAGGTTTACGCCACGATCCTTACCCTTGCTGCGCGCGGATACGGCAGAGATCTCAAGGGGGCGCCCTGTGCGGGTTTCCAGCAACGCCGCCTGCTTGCGCAGGATTTGCACCACGCCTGCGCCGACCGTTCCCAAACCCGCAATCCCGAGGCGAAGTGGCTGTGACATGGTAACGTTTCCTTTGCGTGGTTGATCTGTGCGCCGATGTAGCCCGTTCGGACGGGCCGCGCAACGGAGCATAAGCGGGGGTGGGGTTATCTCAGTCCTTGGGCGAGGCGCTGGCGCTGTGCACCGCTGAGGACCGATCCGCTGAGCCGGGCGGCGCGTGCTTTGAGGGCTGCGACACGGGCATCAATGGCGGCTGTGGCCTTGATCGGTTCAACCGTAGATGTTTGTGCTGCGGCGAGGATCGGATCGATGGGTACCAGCGTCGGATAGTCTGATGTAGCGAGCGTTGGTGTGATCGTGCGGTCGAGGGCGGGGATTTGCGTGCATGCGCCCGTAAGGGCAAGGCTGGCCCCGAGGGCGGCGAGGATGCGTGCGTGTTTCATGGCCTACGGTTTGCACCAGCTTGCCCCTCTCTTGCAAGTGTTATGGGGGCGGGTCAGCGAGGGTTTACTTTTTGAACAGGCGTTCAGATATTGGGGTCATGGCACGCACCGCAGGATCACACTCAGAAAACACCGGCCCAAGGGTCCGCGAGGCGGCGCTCAAGCTGTTTGCGCGGGGCGGCTATGCGGCGGTGTCCATGCGCGCGATTGCGGCGGAGGTGGGTGTGCAAGTGGGCGCGCTTTATAACTATACGCCTGACAAGCAGACGCTGCTGTTTGACCTGATGGAAAGCCATATGACCGAACTGTTGGCGGCGGCGGTGGATGATGCAGCCCTTTCGCCAGACGCGCGGCTGAACGCGTTTGTGGCGTTCCACATCGAGTTTCACCATGCGCGACCCGATGCGGTTTTCATCGCATATATGGAGTTGCGGAACCTCAGCCCCAAGAACTTTGCGTGGATCGAGGCGCTGCGGCGGACCTATGAGGACGGGCTGGAGCGTATCCTGCGCGACGGGGTAGCAGGTGGGGTGTTCAGCGTGGCAGACACCAAGATTGCGACGCTGGCGATCATTGCGATGCTGACGGGGGTGAACACGTGGTTCCGCGCGGGCGGGCGTTTGTCACTGGAGGAAATCACCGCGCAGTACTGGGACATGGTGCGCCGCGCGGTGAAATAGGGTTCAGTGTGCAGGCTTGATGAAGGTGCCGTTGTTCAGCTCGGTTACAGCTTGGATCAGCTCCTCGCGGGTATTCATCACGATGGGGCCGTGCCATGCGACAGGCTCGTCAATGGGCGCGCCTGAAATGAGCAGGAAGCGCAACCCGTCGGGGCCAGCCTGAACCGTGACTTCATCGCCTGTGCCAAAGCGGATCAATGTGCGGTCGCCCGACATGTCGCGGATGTTCAACTCCTCGCCCATGACTTCCTTTTCCAGTAAGATGCCAGAGGGGCGGGAGGCGTCCACGAAGGCGCCAGCCCCTTTGAAAATATAGGCGAAGGCGCGGCGGTAGGTATCGATCTTAAAGGTTTTGCGCACACCAGCAGGGACAGTCACGTCGAGGTATTGCGGATCGGCGGCGATGCCGTCGACGGGGCCACGCTTGCCCCAGAACTCACCTGTGATGACGCGAACCTTTGTGCCGTCGTCGTCGATGACTTCGGGGATCGCGTCGGATGTGATGTCTTGGTAGCGGGGCGCTGTCATCTTTTGCGCGGCGGGCAGATTGCCCCAGAGTTGGAAGCCGTGCATCTGGCCGCGCGTGTTTCCGTGTGGCATCTCCTGATGCAGGATGCCGCTGCCGGCGGTCATCCATTGCACGTCACCTGCGCCCAGTGTGCCGTTGTTTCCAAGGCTGTCGGAATGCTCAACGGTGCCCTCAAGGACATAAGTGATCGTCTCGATCCCGCGGTGGGGGTGCCATGGGAAGCCCTTCTCGAAATCAATGGGACGTTCGTTGCGGAAGTCGTCAAACAGCAGGAATGGGTCAAGTTCACTTGGGTCTTGGAACCCGAAAGCGCGGTGCAGTTTGACGCCTGCGCCTTCCATGGTGGGCTGGGCGGCGCGGGTCTCTAGGGTGGGTCGGATGGACATCGGCGTGCTCCTCATCTGGGGTTGGGACAGATGTAGGGGGCGCGGTGCGTTGCGGCAAGGTGAGCCTTTGCAGAGTGTCTGTGCGTGGACGATCAGAACCTTGAGGGGTCGTTTTTGGGATGGACGGGGCGCTTTGGGGCGGCAAGGGTTACCGAAAGGTTAATGCTTAATGATTGGTTAATGGGGCTGCAAAATGAAAATCGGTTTTATCGGACTTGGGAATGTGGGTGGAAAACTCTCGGGGAGTTTGCTGCGCAACGGTGTGGACCTGAGAGTCTATGATCTGGATGAAGGATTGGTAAACGCCAAGGTCGCGGCAGGGGCAAAGGCGGGGGGCAGTCCTGCGGAAATGATGCGGGACTGTGATGCGGTGATCACCTGTTTGCCTAGCCCTGCGGCCAGTGCGGCAGTGGTGGAGCAGATGCTGCCAGAAGTGCGCGAGGGTAAAATCTGGATGGAGATGTCGACCACGGACGCGGGCGAGATCAAGCGGCTGGCGGGGCTGGTCGCGGCGGCGGGCGGCAAAGGTGTGGATTGCCCGGTGTCGGGGGGATGCCACCGTGCGGATACGGGCAACATCAGCATTTATGCGGGCTGTGACCGTGAGACATTCGAGCGTGTGCTGCCTGTCCTGACGCATATGGGGCGGCGGATTTTGCATGTGGGAGATCTGGGAAATGCCAGTGTTCTCAAAGTGATGACGAACTACCTCGCCACGGCGAACCTGCTGACCGTATGTGAGGCGCTGACAGTGATGAAGGCGCAGGGGATGGACCTTGGCATGACCTATGAGGCGATTGCCATGTCGTCTGGCACCAGCTTTGTCCACGAGACAGAGAGCCAGTTGATCCTGTCGGGATCGCGGGATGTGAATTTCACCATGGATCTTATTCAAAAGGATATCGGGCTGTTTCAAAAGCTGGCGGATGATGCAGGTGTGCCGCTGGAAATCTCGCCCTTGATGATTGAAATGATGAGTGATGGGCAAAAGCGTTATGGCGAGCGTGCACAGTCGGACCGCATGATCGAGCGGCTGGAAGAAGCAACGGGGTTGGAGATTCTGGCGGATGGATTCCCGATGGAACTGGTCGATGACGAGCCTGAGGAGTGCGGATACGAGGTGCGGCCCAAGCGGATGATGTGATGGGTTCGAATGCATCCGTAAAGCGCTGATTGTATTATATTAAATCAGCGTAAGGCAGGGTGGGTCGAGGGGCGAAGTATGGG
>CAWVWS010000205.1:0-3734 GCA_963933905.1 uncultured Sulfitobacter sp. | reverse complement strand
TCGAAGTGCCTTTGATATCATCCTCCATCTCGCGGGTGATCACATTGCGACGGTCCATCGCCCCCGTATACTGATCCACATCACAAAATTCAAATGCAGCAGATACAAGTCCTCAAGCGTGTGCAGCTTGGGGTATTGCGAGAAATGCCCGCCGCGCGCAATCTTGGCTGCTGCCGAGATGATACAAGGCTTGGAATAATGCGGCGCGGGGCGCACATGGCGGCGCGGCCCGATGATCTTGTCCGTAATTGCCTCAGGCTCGACATCGACACGGTGGATCACTTCGAGGCCCAGCGGCGTCAGCACCCGCTTCTCGGGCGCCTGCTCCAGAAACTGCAACAGGTTCATCTCCGCCTTAGGATCGACAATCACCAACTCGCCCACATCGCCCACAATCACATGGCGTTAGTATTTGCGCAGACCGCCCACCAGATTGTTGAGCAATCCCCAACGCTTGACGTCAAAATTCTTGTGCAGATCACCCGGGATGCCGATGATGTTGCACCCCTTCGCCTGCTCGGCCACCTCGTCGCCATAGCCGTGGTTGATCACATAGCAGTTCTGCCGCCCGAACATCTCGCCGTAATGCGCCAGCCATGCGCGCAGAAAAAACGCGTCATCGCGCACCATTGTGACTGCCGCTACAGTATGCATGCCTGTTCCTTCTTTTCATTTCCCGCGCGATTGACCACACTGTTTCTACCCTGCGGGATGCAGGTACAATAAGCCGCGAGAGACGCAAAATGACAATGGCTCACGCCACCGACACGCCAGAATTTACCGCACTTGCGGCGAAAATGCAGCCCTCCATGACCGCCACAGGCTGGCATATCCACAAGGCACACGCTGTCCAAGTCGACCGCTTCCAAGTGCTGGGCGAGCGCGGCTGCGGCACCAATGTCATTCGCAAAATCGTGCACGAATCCCTCAAAATCCGCAAAACCGAAGCCTTGGGCTGGAAACACGGCTTTCCGCAGATGATCGCCCTGCCGCCCACCTTCCTGACCATCGTCGCCGTGCGCAATCCGCGCTCTTGGGCGCATTCCCTCTACAAACGCCCGTGGCACGCAGACCCGTCTGTCCAGCGCCTGAATTTCCCCGACTTCCTGCGCGCGCCATGGCAGGCCTATGTCGACAAAATGGGCCACTTCGACAACATCGCGCCGCGTCTGCTACCGCTGGACCACAAGCTGCAATGGGACCGCCACCCCATCACAGGCGCACGGTTCGAGAATATCTTCGCCATGCGCAACCTCAAACACCGCGCCCTGCTGAGCCTGCCCGCGCGCGGCGCCTCCGTCGTCTATGTCTCGCTGGACGCATTCAACGCCAATCCGCAGGCGTTCCTCGCCGATCTCGCCGACGCTTTCACCCTCTCCCAGACCGAGCGCGGCTACGCCCCCGTTGAGCGCCGCATGGGCAACCGCTTCACCCCCACCATGGACGACCGCACCCCCGCTCCCGGCACATGGGACGACGCAGATCTCGCATGGATGCACAGCCAGCTTGATCCCGAAATCGAAACAACCTTGGGCTTCCAACCCTGAAAAATTCGTGGACCTAAATGCAAAAAGACCTCCCCGAAGGAAGGCCTTTTAAGCAGCAGTGGCGCGGTTGACGGGGCTCGAACCCGCGACCCTCGGCGTGACAGGCCGATACTCTAACCAGCTGAGCTACAACCGCGCGCTGCACCTCCAAGGCCTAAGCCTCAAAGCGTGCTCGCGGGATATGCGACAGGCGGGAATGCGTCAAGAGTTTAGTTAGCAGGTTGAGGGATTTCTTTGAGCAGACACTGAAGTTGGATGTCAGCGATGCGGATAAAGTGTTCTTCAAACGTGGAAAAACGACCGACTTTATTTTGCAAGCTCAGCGCACGCTTTTGAAGTCAAAATGCGGCCTGGATTTATGGTGCTACAGGAAAGACGACTTCAAACCCAATGTGCCCTCGAAACCGCAGGCCGTAAGACCCTCATCAATTCGATGTCGATGGTTCTACCTTGCGCTGCCCTTGAATTTCGCCGCTTTTTTTGGTATGCGAAGAATGGCGGAACCAAACAACCCTCATGAAAGTAGGGTCAGACGCGAGCGGTGGAACGAGACACCCACAGCGCCCGCAGGTTCCAAAGCGACCCAACCAAGTTGGGCAGTCGAAAAACACATTATCAACATAAACGGCCCGATTGGTATTCAGTCTTGGCTTATAAGGAGATTCATGTCGATTTATTCCAAAATGAGAATATCGAACCCCTCACCCTATTACGAGACATCTGCACAAGTATTGAATGACGGTAAACTTTGCCATGATGACAAGGTGAAAGTCCTGAGTTCAATGGCGTTGGACGCGGAACAAGCCATGGAAGCGACCGTCGAAGGGATGCCGGGAGGCATGCCCGCCTATGATGCCAAGGACCTACAGTCCGCATTGATCCAACTCGACAAAATCGCTGAATATGACAGCGCTGATGATCCAATTCCGCGCGATGTCGGTTTCAAGCGGGTCATGGTGGTAACAACTGTGGATATACAGATGAACCGCATCATCGCCGAAAAGGCCTATAATATGGCTGAGGTCCCGGGCGGCAAAGTGTTCATGTTGAGCGTCATCCCGTCCGAGTTCGACGGGGCCGGATTAGCAGCCGCAGGACCTATGGTGGCCGCAGTGCCACTTGTCGTGACTGATGCCACGCAAATGCTTGAAGACCGCAACCAGCAAATTGAAGCGTTAAGAGATGAAATGGAATCCGATGTCGGGACCGAGATCGAAGTGCGCAGCGGCGACGTCGAACAGGTGATTGCCGACTATGCGGATGAAGTTGGTGCAGATGTCATTGTGGTTGGTTCCCCTAACCGATCATGGCTCGAAGCATTGTTGGGTACGTCGATTTCCCAAAAGACCACGCGGTCTGCGCCCTGTTCCGTTCTGATTGTACCAGAAGCGAAAACACCCCCCTAAAAGCTGCAATCCCGCTTCGACCCCATGCTAATACAGGAGATTATTAAATGGCCAAATTGGCAAAGATCGCTCGAGTCACAACCTCCCGCGCGCCTAAAGAAACGCCGCTGGAAAAAACATCGCGCATTGTGCGCGTGATGAATGATGAACAAGCAGAGGCGCGTCACGCAAAAACCGCACGCTTGCGCAAAGCCCGCTTTGAGAGCCAATCGGTTTCTGCGGCCGATACCGTCGCGGTAAAACCAAGCAAGGTTCGCAATAGCCGTTGATGAAGTTGCTTGGTGCCGGTTGTCTCGCAAGGACAACCGGCAATCAAAGCAAAGGCTGATACCTGCTAAAACGAAAGCTCAGGATGTTATTCTATCTTAATGGCAGGCGCTGGCCCGATGCAGGAACAGTTCGTTTTCCTAAAAACCGGTATTAGGTTTTACTAAGCTGGGTAATTGTAGGCTCAAAACCGCCATTCGCTGGGCTTGCAAACGGCTCAACCAATCAAAGCGACACGGCACATCCCCTCCTTAACCTTATCTTAACCCCACACCACCGCACGCTCTGTTACCCCCCAAAACGCTGCACAGGGGGGTGTACAGCAGGTGCACGGGAAATGTACGGATAACACCCCCGCAAAACCCCTGATTTTAAGCCCGTTAACCCCGATTCCCGACCAAACGCCAGAAATCGGCAAAAGCCGTTGCGCGTACGCTGCAAAATTACAATGTGAGGAAAAGTGGCGCGGTTGACGGGGCTCGAACCCGCGACCCTCGGCGTGACAGGCCGATAC
>CAWVWS010000204.1:0-3784 GCA_963933905.1 uncultured Sulfitobacter sp. | reverse complement strand
GGTGGCGCGGGCCTATACCGTGCTCACCGATGAAGGGGTGTTGATGGCGGAAGTGGGTCGTGGGACTTTTGTCGCCGAGCCTGCGTTGGCAGAGCCGCCGCTGAACCTGATGGAAATGGATGTGATCGAGCACCTGACGGGGGGCGATAACTTTGACGTTAATCTCTTTTCTCCGCATCTGCCGAACGGGGGGCAGTCCAAGCTGATCCGCACTCTGCTAGCACAGATTGCCAATGATCCGCCCTCGGGCGTGATGCATTACCCTTCGCGGCGCGGGGCGCAGCCTGCGCGGGAGGCGATGTTGCACTGGCTGCGCGACACAAACCTCGGCCCTGTAAAGGAAAGCGATATTGTGCTTTCCCACGGCGGACAAAACTCGATCATGCTGATTTTCCAGACGATCCTGAAGGGCCGCCGCCCTGTGATTTTTGTGGAGGAGTTGTGCTATCCTGGATTTCGGCGTGTGGCGGCTGCCTTGCGCGCCGATGTCGTGCCGATTGCGATGGACGGCGACGGGATATGCCCCGATGCCCTTGCCGCTGCGGCAGAGCGGTATCCCGAAGGTCAAATCGTCTGTACTTCCCCCGAAGTACACAGCCCCACCTGCGGGTTCACGCCCTTGTCGCGGCGCCGCGAGATTGTGGAGGTGGCCCGCCGTTTTGATCTGCAAATTGTCGAGGATGATTGTTACCGCATCGGTGAGGCGCAAGAGCCTGCCTACCGTCAACTCGCACCAGAGCGGGGCTGGTATCTTACCTCGCTGAGCAAGTCGATCACGCCTGCGCTGCGCCTTGGCTGTGCTGTTGGTCCGCGCGACTGGACGCCCGCGCTGCACCGCGCGGCCGAGCACGGGTTTTTCGGGCTGGCCACGCCCATCACCGATCTGGCGGCGGCATTGCTTTCCCATCCGCAGCTTGACGATGTGATGATGCGCACGCGTGCGGGGGTGGCCGACTATGTGCGTGCTGCGGTTAATGCGCTGGGAGCATATGATTTGCGCTGGCGCGAGGATGTACCGTTTGTCTGGCTGAACTTGCCCGAAGACTGGCGGGCCAGCGCCTTTTGCCGCGCTGCCGAAACACGCGGTGTGTGGGTGCGCGCCGCCGAGGAGTTTTCAGCACGCAATGCCCAGACGCCCCATGCAGTGCGCATGGCGATCAACGCAGGCGTGAGCCTCAAGAGTTTTGAGGACGCAATGGCGCGGCTGCGCGATTTGCTGGACAATCCGAACGACGAGATTGGCGTTTAAAACACCGCTTGCGCGCCCAGAAACACCCCCAGTGCCATCGCACAAGCGGTTACAGCCCCTGACAAAATAGCCATTTTCCGAAACGAGAAGGGCCGCTCGCCAAAGGTGCGCCCGTCAATGCCTGACACCACAATACGGTAGGCGCGTCTGCCATAGGTATAATGCAAAATCCAGACGGGCAGCAGGATGCGGCGATATTGGATGCCGTTGGTATCCGTCAGGTAGCGGATGCCGTGCACGCCAGTTTTATCAACTTTGACTTTGATTTGATTGCGGATGAGCAGGTCCTTGTCCGTCTCGTTGGCGGCCAGCCCCTCCGCCACGCTTTGATGGTGCAGTTCAGCGGCGAAGCCCGCGAGATATCCTGCACGGTATGGCCGCAGGTCAGCGGGATCAAAATCATGTAAGATGCCATCGCGGATCAGGGGCGTCACATGGGGCGAGGCGGGCATCAGCAGATCGTCAAACAGGATGTCCAGCGTGCCTTTTGTCTGCCGCGTACGGATCTTCTTGTTGCGGTAGGTTACGTAGTTGGCCCAATACTGCACCGCCTCATCGCTGTCGAAAGTCCAGAATGGGGCGTAGAGCCCTGCAACGACACCTTCTGCTGCGACCTGTGCCAGATCATCGGGCGCGCAGATGCGAGTGGTAATCCATTCCTGCGCCAACCGCTGTGCAAAGGGCGCATCAACACGAAACGGAATGAGCGCCATGTTGTTATACCCGTTCTCACCGTGGGCAAGGACAACAGGTCCATTACAATAGGGGCAACTCTCGGACAGGGCAGGGCCAGTAAAGATGACCTTACCGCCGCAGTTGCGGCATTGATGGGTTTGCTGGGACGGTGCGGTTTTCGGATCAGTGTCCGAAGTGTTTTCGCGGTGGGCAAATTCGTCCCGTGCCAGATAATCGTCAGGCTGACCCAGATCATAGACCGCGCCGCAGCTCAGACACTCCAGCGCCCGCGCCACAGGTGAGAAATATCACATGCCGCCACAAGAGGCGCATTGCAGGGCGGATTGTTCTGCCCCCATCAGCGAAGACCCACATTCGAGGCTGCGAGTTTGAACAGAACGGCCGCGCGCATGCCAGCACGGTCCATGGCCGCGTCCAGATCACCAGTCACAGCCCAATCGCCAAGGATCGACGAAAGGCAGAGCACTACAATTATCCATGTCACAAAAAGGATCGCATCCCCCATGCGCCGCAAATAGCTGGCCGAGCCTGAGCGCAATTCATGATGCGCTTCGCGGCGCTGGATCATGCGTTGGACGGGAAGCAGCCTGAAATATGTGGACAGTCCAAACAGGGCCACCGCAGAAAACAGGAACGAAGCATCTAATATCATCAGGGTATCCAGCTATTTGGCCACGATTCTACACAGGATGACCGTCGGGGAGAAGAGTGCCTGCGGGAAAACCCAAATTTTATGGGGTAAAATAATACCGTAATTGTAAGTCATTGTTTTGGCTCCGTATATAAAGGATTGCAGTGCTTGACCCGACCTGTGGCTCGGATATAAGCCCTCCATCACATAGAGGCATTTGCCTCGATCCACCACGAATGGGATTACCCTACATGAAAACCTTTTCTGCAACACCGGCAGACATTGACAAGAAATGGATCATCATCGACGCCGAAGGCATCGTTTTGGGCCGTCTTGCGTCGATTATCGCCATGCGTCTGCGGGGCAAGCACAAGCCCTCCTTCACTCCTCACATGGATGGCGGCGACAACGTCATCGTAATCAACGCCGAGAAAATCCAGATGACCGGCAAAAAGCGTGAAGAGATGTTCTACTGGCACACCGGCCACCCTGGCGGGATCAAAGAACGCTCCAAGGCCGACATTCTCGAGGGCAAGCACCCCGAGCGTATCGTTACTCTGGCCGTCAAGCGCATGTTGCCTGGCAACCGCCTGAGCCGCCAGATCATGACCAACCTGCGTGTATATGCAGGCGGTGAGCATCCTCATGAGGCCCAAGAGCCTACCGTTCTGGATGTTGCATCCATGAACAAGAAAAACACACGGAGCGCATGAGCATGGCTGACGAAATCAACACACTCGAAGATCTCGCATCTGTTGCAGGCATCGACGCCACTCCAGAAGTTGAGCTGATCCCACGCGAGCCCGTGAAAGACGAGTTCGGCCGCGCATATGCCACAGGCAAACGTAAAGATGCGGTCGCCCGCGTCTGGATCAAGCCGGGTTCCGGCAAGGTTATCGTAAACGGCAAGCCGCAGAACGAATATTTTGCGCGCCCTGTTTTGCAGATGATCCTGCAGCAGCCTTTCGGCATCACAGGCACAGACGGTCAGTTTGACGTCTTCGCTACAGTCAAAGGCGGCGGTCTGTCCGGTCAAGCGGGCGCGGTTAAGCACGGTGTGTCCAAAGCACTCCAGCTGTTTGATCCGTCCCACCGTGGCGCGTTGAAAGCAGCGGGCTTCCTCACACGCGACAGCCGCGTTGTCGAGCGTAAGAAATACGGTAAAGCAAAAGCGCGTAAGAGCTTCCAGTTCTCGAAGCGTTAAAGTC
>CAWVWS010000203.1:0-3947 GCA_963933905.1 uncultured Sulfitobacter sp. | reverse complement strand
CGTGTGAATCATGACAACTCGATAACCTCAATCAGTTAATGGGTCCTGAACCTAATGATCAGGCAGGGTTTTGGCGCTGGGATACAGCGCGGTGTTGGAGAAGGGCAGTGGCGATTTTTGCCCCCGATACCTGCTCTAGGCACAGGACCATGCCCCCATGCAGCCTGCACATCCCATTGACCCGCCCAGCGCAAAGGATAAACACAAAAGACAGCGGAAAAATTGGTCGGACAAGGACAGGCAAATGACAGTATTGATCGCGGGTGGTGGTATTTCGGGTTTGGCCCTCGCGCTGAGCTGTCATCAGGTCGGTATCCCATTTCAGGTATTCGAGGCGGCGAGCCAGATGCGCCCTTTGGGCGTGGGAATTAATCTGCAACCCTCTGCTGTGCGCGAACTATTTGACCTTGGCCTTGAGGGCGGCCTTGATGAAGTTGGCATTCCGCTCAAGGATTATGGCCTCTACACCAAACGCGGCTTGCATGTCTGGACAGAGGCTCGCGGCCTCGATGCCGGTTATGACTGGCCCGCCTATTCGGTCCACCGTGGCCGTTTGCACATGCTGCTTTATGAGGAGCTGATACGCCGTGCTGGCCCTGATGCCGTGCAAACAGGCTGGCGCGCGACAGGCTTTGACAATAGAGCAGCCACGGCCACGTTGCATTTGGAAACAAGGGCCGGCGAGACGCGCAGTGTGACCGGAGATGTGCTTATTGGTGCGGACGGCATTCACTCCGCCATCCGCCGCCAGATGCAGCCACTGGAGGATGAACCGCAATGGGGCGGTGCCATGCTGTGGCGCGGGATCACGCAGGCAAAACCCTTCTTGTCAGGTGCATCCATGGCGCTGATCGGGCATGACGGGCTGCGCTTTGTCACTTATCCGATTTCCGCGCCTGACCCTGACACGGGCCTTGCCGCGATCAACTGGATTTGCAATTTGCAGTTTGATCCCGCCGAGAGCTTCCGCAAGGAAGACTATAGCCGCGCTGCAAATATCGACGACTTTTTGCCAGCCTTCGAGCAGATCCGCTTTGACTGGCTTGATGCTCCTGCCCTCATTCGCGGCGCACATAAAGTGTTCGAATACCCGATGGTGGACCGCGACCCGCTGGACAGCTGGACAGTTGGGCGCACTACGCTGATGGGGGATGCAGCCCACGCGGCCTATCCCGTCGGCTCCAACGGGGCGGGCGCTGGTATCACGGATGCGCGCAAACTGGTCGCGGCCTTCCTCGCGCATGGCCTCACTTCTGACGCGCTGCTGGCCTATGAGGCGGAAATGTTGCCCGTCACCTCCAAGATCATCCTGACGAACCGCACTGCCGGACCCGATAAAATCCTGGACGTGGTCGAGCAACGCTGTGGCGGCCAGTTCGACAGGATCGAGGATGTGATCCCCCACGCGGAGATGGCCGAACACGCGGCAACCTACAAGCGCATTGCTGGGTTCGGGATCGAGGAAACCAACGCCAGACCGCCCATCATCCCCTCGGGGGCGCGGTTCGGATAAGGTCCTGATCTAAAGCATAGATCAAGCAGTTACATCCCCTGCTGCGCAAGATAGTCACTTGCGTGATCCGCTGGTCTGGGCCACGTTACAAAGTATGAAACTCAAATTGCATCACATCAATCTGTGCTCAACCAATGTCGGCCAGATGGACCGCTTTTACCGCGATGTTCTAACGTTGGGCGATGAAGACCCTGCGGAGCTGCCCCCTTTGAACATGGAAAAAGGGCTGGTCGGCGAAGTGTCGTTTGTGACCGATGGCGATATTCAGATGCACCTCACGCCCCGCGATGTGTTGAATTCGTTCCGCTCTGGCCAAGTGGTAAATCCGCTGGAGCGGGGCCATATTGCCTACCGAACGGACGATATCGTCGCCTTCATGGCCCATCTGGATGCGCATGGGGTGCCCTATTCCGATTGGGGCAGCGACGCCGTCAAAGGGTGGCATCAGGTCTTCTTTTACGATCCCGATGGCAATGTTATCGAAGTTCACCAGCTTGTCGCGGTTGAATGAACGCGGTCGATAAGTCGCCCAGCACGCAGCGCACAGGCACATCCGTGACCAAGAGCCTGCTCCCATGGGCCGTCGCGATCATCGCTCTGGTTTTCCTACCCCATATTTTGAACGCAAATTCCACAATCACCATCATGAGCCAGATGGCGATCACCATCATATTTGCACTGTCTTACAACATGTTGCTGGGTCAGGCCGGCATGTTGAGTTTCGGGCATGCGATATACTTGGGCTTTGGCGGGTTCATGTGCATCCACGTCATGAACCATGTACAAGCTGCGGGCATCCCGCTTCCCCTTCCCTTTCTGCCCCTGTTTGCGGGCCTCTTTTCCATGACGATGGCAATGGTGATCGGGTCCTTTTCCACGCGCCGTTCGGGCGTGGTCTTTGCCATGATCTCGCTTGGCGTGGTGGAGCTGGTCACGACCTATTCGATCATCGGCTATTCGTTCTTTCGCGGCGGTGGCGTGGGTGGTGACCGTACCCTTGGCGTGCCCTTCTTTGGTGTCCAATTTCTGCGCCAGATCGAGGTTTATTATTTGATAACGGTCTGGTTGATCCTTTGTGTCGGCCTCATGTATTTGTTCACCCTCACCCCTATGGGACGCATGGCAAATGCGGTGCGCGACAATCCTGAACGCGCTGAGTTTTTGGGGTATTCCGCACGCTGGGTGCGCTTCATTTCGTTCTGTGCCGCAGGGTTCTTTGCAGGTGTGGCGGGGGGGCTTTTTGCAATCAACTATGAGTTGGCCACCGCTGAAAACCTGAGCGTTCAGGAATCAGGCACCATCCTGATGATTGCCTTTTTGGGGGGTATTGGCTTCTTCTATGGCCCCATCCTCGGCGCGATCCTGTTTACTTTGCTCCAAACCGTACTGAGCCTTCACACCGACCTGTGGCAGCTCTATGTCGGGGTGCTGTTTCTGGCAACAGTGATGTTTTTTCCTTCCGGCCTTGCTGGCGTCTTGATGATGCATATAGCCGTCTTGCGCCAGCACGGGCTGTCCAGAATAGCGTGGCCGTATATCAAGACTGTCGTGCCTGCGGTGATTGGCACATTGGGGGCCTGCGCACTGATCGAACTGATTTTCCACAGCCGCCATATTGCACGCGGGGGGCAGGAAATGACCTTGTTCTGGATCACATTCCAGACCGCTCATCCGGCCCCATGGCTGGCTGCCGCCTTCGTCGCAATTGCGGGCTTCTGGAGCGCAAACCGCAACGCGCCCGAGCTGCGCAATCGCTGGCAAACCACGGGTCACTGACACCCTGCACCGCTGCCCGCGAAACCTATACGAACCTTCGTCTTATGCGCGTGATCGACAAGCAGTTTCCTGAACTTCGTTCTGTAGCACGGGTCAGATAAAGGAAAACCTGCGGAACGCAGATCATCTGCTTACACGAAGCGGGTGAGGCGTTTGAAACGACTGAGGGGGCTTGTGCCGATAGATCAACGCCCCCCAATATTAGCATATTTCCAAGGAACCACCTTACCGGCCAACGGATCAGCCAGCGCACAGAAGGATTTTTTTACGTCAGAAATAATCCAGATCATGGGGAGATGCTCCATTCTCTCACGACACGTTAATCTCACTCTATTGAGGTCTGCCATGCAGGAAAAAAGCTGCACTTTGCTTCAAGGTATTGACTGAAACCTTTCACTTCCCTGCTTTGCGTCTAGGGTCAGGACAACTAATTTGTAATACTATTAGGAATAAGAAACTTAATTACCCACTTAGGTCGTTTATACTACTTAGTAGTTACCACACCTTATGTCGTGAACGTAAGTTCTATAACTTACGTTGGTACTTGATGGTGATGTCGTTGACCCTAGAGGCGGGGTACGTGGGGTTATCCCTAGTCAGCAGGGGTACTGATGGCGTTCTGCTCACAAACGACACACTTTCAAGTGTCCTCAGAGTC
>CAWVWS010000202.1:0-4010 GCA_963933905.1 uncultured Sulfitobacter sp. | reverse complement strand
GCGATCTGGCGGAGCAGCTCTACCTCGACGCCGAAACCCAAGCGTGGGCCGATAACCAAGCCGCCCAGACCAACCACAAAGACAGCAACGGCGTCCCCCTAACGTCAGGCGATACCGTGGTCCTGATCAAAGACCTCAACGTCAAAGGCGCAGGCTTCACCGCCAAGCGCGGCACCGCCGTGCACCGCATCACCCTCGTCCCCGATAATGACGCCCACATCGAGGGCCGCGTCGAGGGCCAGCGCATCGTGATCCTGACCGAGTTCGTCAAAAAGCGCTGAGCTTGACCCAGATCAAGGCGATCCCGCCGAACCGTGCCTATGCTCCTCCCGACCACTGGTAAAAGGAGCCTCCCCATGATCCGTCTCGCCTCGATCCTCTATTCCATCATCGCGACTACCCTGTCGGGCACTGGTGTCATTGCCGTCCTCGTGATGGGCTATTCCACCGCTCCCGCGATCGTCATGGCCGCCGCCGTGGGCGCGTTGCTCGCCCTCCCGATCTCCTACATGGTTGCGCATAAGATCACCCATCTCACCGCCTCCTGACCGCGAATTTATGCGCCAAGGTGGTGTACGGGGGGTGCACAGGGGGTGTACAAGGGGTGACACCCTTTTTCTGCCTCTGGAGAGCCTCATGACCCCCTGCATCCTCTGCGTCGCCATCACCGGCTCCGTGCCCACAAAAGCCGCCAATCCCGCCGTCCCAATCTCCATTTCCGAGCAGATCGAGAGCACCCACGCGGCCTATGAGGCAGGGGCCAGCATCTGCCACGCCCATGTGCGCAACGACGACGAAACCCCCAGCTCCGACCCTGATAAATTCGCGGCATTACAAGAGGGTATCAAGGCGCATTGCCCTGATATAATTATGCAATTCTCCACAGGTGGCCGTTCAGGCGCGGGTCAGGAGCGCGGCGGAATGCTGTCGCTACGCCCCGATATGGCGAGCCTTTCTGTCGGCTCCAACAACTTCCCCACCCGCGTCTACGAGAACCCGCCGCAGCTGGTCGATTGGCTGGCGTTAGAGATGGTGAAATACGACGTCAAACCCGAAATCGAATGCTTCGACCTCTCCCACATCCACAAAGCCGCCGAAATGAACCGCGACGGCCGCATCAAGGGCCAGCTTTACGTCCAGTTCGTCATGGGTGTCAAAAACGCCATGCCTGCCGACCGTGAGACCTTTGATTTCTATATTAAAACTGTCGAACGCCTCGTCCCCGATGCCCTGTGGTGCGCGGCAGGTGTCGGCCCCAACCAGATCGTCCTGAACGAATGGGCCATCGCTGCAGGGGGCCACGCGAGGGCAGGGCTGGAGGACAACGTACGCCTCGACAAAAACACCCTGGCCTCCTCCAACGCCGCCCTCATAAAACGGGCCGCCGACCTCTGCGAGAAGTATGAGCGCTCCGTCGCCACTCCGACCCAAACGCGTCAGATGCTCGGACTGCGCCCCGACTGAAGCAACGCACCAATATCGGCGGGGACAGCGCCCCCGTCGAGCAGCACGCGCAGCACTTCACCACTGAAGGCCCAGACGTCTTCGGTATGGACAAGGTGATGGGTGAGAAGACCCAACGGTTCTCCCGCATCAGTCAGGCCTCCGCGCCGCTCTTGAAGCGTTTGTACAAGCTTTGCGATGAGCATTGCAGGGGCGACCAGCCCACGATCCTCGCGCCAGTATATCGGATCAATATGAGTATTGATCTGCAAAATGCCGCCTTCTTCTTGTGCCGTTTTACGCGGACCAAAAGTTGAAAACCCTCTATAGCCAGCGGCAGTGAGGGCAGGGAGAAACTGCGCCGCAAGCCTGTTCCATGGCGGAACGAACAGCGGCACAAGCGCTTGGCCGAATTCCTTTTCCATCCGCTGATAGGCCTGCGTTAACTCATTTTCGGCACCGTCTCGATCATGTCCGAATTCTGCATTCTTTGCCCCCTCAGGTGCGTGGCGAATATGGCGCCAACCGTGAATGACGGGGAACTGGTTCGGGGCTTGGGCAATCGCAGGCGCAAGAGTTGGCTCGATCAGATCAGGGATCACTGCGACGTAAACGGGCAGGGCCATCTCGGAGGAGAGTGCGGCCAATCGAGTGAGTGCGGGGGTGTTTGCAACGGCATCATCATCGCGCCACCAAAGAGGCAGCGCCAAACCTGCGCGCCGCCAAAGAGAGAGTTCGGCTTTAAGAGGAGACCAGTCTATTTTCATCCCTTTCTCCGCTGCGCATGGGTGAGGGCGACCGTCTGTGCCGCCCGTCAAAACGGGCATCGCTTCTGGTTCGGCGGGGGGCTGCGATTACGGCATTAATTTCAGTAGAGAGGCTTTCTGCGGTCATCTCGGCCCGTGTGAGCACGGCGATACCGTCCTGTGCCGCAAGGGCCGAGGCACGCAGCCCTTGTTCGACTTCGCCGCCTTCGTCAAAGGGGACAAAAACCGCAGGTGTACCAGCCTGTAAAATATCCAGCGCCGTGTTATATCCGCAGAGCGAAACGGATGCGGCGGCATGATGCAGCATCTGACGAAAGTCGGGCCGTGCTGCCTCGACACTGACATTGAGCGGTGCTGTTTTGCGCAGCGTGTCAATGCGCTCGTCAGGATGTGCGCCGCCCACCAGAATGCGCATGGGCCGTTTGATATGGGGTGCTGCTGCCAGGGCAGCCTCATATACGGGGCCACCCACATCACCGCCTCCTGCGCTGACGATAACCTCACCTTCACCCGCCTGCTCAGGATGCAGGCCTGCAGCTGGAGGCGTAACTTAGCCTGTGTAGTTCAGCTTGGTGCGCAGCATCGGCGATACGGGCCAGCTGGTTTCCAGCGGCGTGAACGTCTTGTCTGAGTGGATCAGCACACTGTCGTAATAGGTCGTGACCATCTCATCGGCGAAGGTGGCTTTTTTCGGTTTGGAAGGCGGTGCGAGGATATCGCGGATAGAGGCGCAGATCAGCGGTGGGACCTGCATGCTTTTTGCGGCATCCAGCAAGGCGCGGAACTCGTCCCGTAGAATGCGGCGGCCAAAGGGGAAGAGTTCGGTGATGAGGATGTCAGGACGGAAGGCCGCCATTGCCCCAAGGGCTGCGGCCCGCCGGGTGGCCAAATAGTTGGGGTTGCTTGCCCGCCGTCAGCTGTCAGCAAGCGCGAGAAATCAACACCGTCTGAGCGGAGCGGCGGCAATTGCACAAGTTCATCCCGAAGCTTGGCGAGCAAAGGCGCAGGCATTCCGCCGGATACCACAAGGGTCTGATCATCAGCGGCAGCAAAGGCGCGGGCCAAAGTCAGCGCACCGGCCAGATGCCCCGTGCCAAGCAGGTGAGTGACGACAATCATGACTTTCATAATATGCGGCGCTCCAAGCGGACGGGGTCTGACAACAAAGTCCAATCCGCGCCGCTAATTTCGATCACAAACAGACGGTTCCGTTTGACTGCAAAGGGGGCGGGGCCGTCAAAATTCCATCCCGTTGCATGTGCCATCAACACGCGCATTACGCCGATATGGCACACGGCAACGGCATCGGTCTCGAGCTGTGCTACCCACGGCAAAAGGCGCGCACGCAGGGCTTCAGGCGCCTCTCCATTCGGCGGCGTATAGTGCCAGCCCCATGTCTCGATGTCGCGGTGGTCACAGGTGGGGTTAGCACGCAACTCTGCGGCTTTGCGCCCCTCCCAATCGCCCCAGTTCATTTCCATGAGGGCAGGGTCGGTTTTGGGCGCACGTCCGGCGACCAATCGGGCGGTGTGGGCCGCACGCTCCAGCGGACTGGACCACAACTCCGCATGATCCCATGGAGCAGGCAAGCATTGCGCGCCAAGCTCCTGCACGGCTGCGGCATCCAGCGGAATATCACTGCGCCCCTGAACACGGCCTTCGCGGTTCCATGCGGTATGACCGTGTCGCAAGAGTGTGAGGCGGATCATGTGACACCTACCTGTGACAGCCCTGCACGCAATGTCTCTGCGGCGGCGGGTAGGAGGTGATACTTTGCGACATAAGCGCGAATATCGTCAC
>CAWVWS010000201.1:0-4114 GCA_963933905.1 uncultured Sulfitobacter sp. | reverse complement strand
TCCTTCCATTCCTGAGAAAGGATCGCACCATCAAACCATGCGATCAAACACCTAGAAACCTCGCGCACCACTGCTTATGATAGGTTAATGGTGGTGCGCACCGCACTACAACTGGGGGACCAATGGGACCGAAACCGCTTCAAAAAACTGCCTATATCGCACTGATCGTACTGCTGTTCGGTGTCAGCACCGGCTGGCTCGGAGGGCTTTGAGCATGGCAAAACGGTTTGGCGGTAAATACAGCCCCGATGGCAGCACAGAGGGCACCTCCTCCAGCAAACAGCGGCGCATCGAAGTCGACCCCGTCGGCGGCCGTGCCAACGTCCTCTTTGTGCCTGCGATCCCTTTGATCGCTACCAGTTTCAATGACGGCGCCATCAGCTTGCTCTTTGCATTGCTCGGTGCGCTGTCGCTGACTTTGGCTGCATGGCTCGTGCGGGGCGGTTTGCGCGCCGAAGCCGCCTATAACGCGCGAAAAGTTGCCCGCCGCCCTGCCCTGCCGCGCAAAATGATCGCTGCTGTTTTTGGCGGTGTCGGCACAGCTGCCGCCGTTATCGCCCATCTCGACAGCCTTAGCATCCTCTCCCCTCTCCTCTACGGCGTGATCGCAACAGGCCTCTACGTCGCGGCTTTCGGCATTGACCCCATGCGCAACAAAGGCATGGACGGCATCGACACCTACCAACAGGACCGCGTGGCCCGTGTCGTGGACGAGGCCGAAAAACACCTCACCAGCATGCGCGAAACCATCAACCGCGCAGGCGATCACCAAGCCACGGCACGCCTTGAAGATTTTGCCGACACCGCGCGCGATCTCATCCGCACAGTTGAGGAAGACCCCCGCGACCTCACAGCGGCCCGCAAGTATCTCGGCGTTTACCTACAGGGTGCGCGCAATGCGACGGCCAAATTCGCCGACATCTATTCGCGCACCCAAGACGCCCAAGCCCGCACCAATTATCTGGCCCTTCTCGACGATCTTGAGAAGAACTTTGCCGCCCGTAACCGTAAATCCCTGCTCGAAGACCGCAGCGACCTTACCATTGAAATTGACGTGCTGCGTGAACGGCTATCGCGTGAAGGCGTGCGTTTGAAGTAGTCAACACGCGCCTGCGCCCCACCAACCAAGGAAACAAACATGTCTGAAGCCACCCGCGAAAAAGCCGCCCAATCCCTTGCCATGGTCGAGGAAGTCACCGCCGTAGTCCTGCCCGAACCAGCAGACGCAAACGCCGTCATTACGCTAGAACAAACAGACGCACCCGTCGGCGCAGAAATCCGCTCCCGCATGGACGAGCTGGACATGGGCGACACACAGTCGATCATCAGCTTCGGCTCCGCCGCACAGGCCGAGTTGCAAGAAATCTCCCAAGCGATGTTGCAAGACGTGCGCAACAAAGACGTAGGCCCCGCTGGTGACAGCTTGCGCGGGATCGTCACCACCATTCGCGGCTTTTCGGTCTCCGAGCTTGACGTGCGCCGTGACCGCAGCTGGTGGGAAAAGCTCATCGGCCGTGCCGCCCCCTTCGCCAAATTCACAGCGAAGTTCGAAAAAGTACAAAGCCAGATCGACAAGATCACCGACAACTTGCTGTCCCATGAGCATACGCTGCTCAAGGACATCAAATCCCTCGACATGCTCTATGAAAAGACACTGCAATTCTACGACGAGCTGGCACTCTACATCGCAGCAGGTGAGGCTAAAGTGGCCAAACTGGACGCAACAGTGATCCCCGCCAAGGAAAAGGAAGTCGAGGCAGCAGCCGAGAACGATCAGGTCATGGTCGCCCAAGAATTGCGCGATCTGCGCTCTGCCCGTGATGATCTGGAACGCCGCATGCACGACCTCAAACTCACACGCCAAGTTACGATGCAGTCGCTGCCCTCCATCCGTCTGGTGCAGGAAAACGACAAGTCGCTGGTCACAAAAATCAACTCGACCCTCGTGAACACCGTACCTTTGTGGGAAACTCAACTGGCCCAAGCCGTCACAATCCAGCGTTCCTTTGAGGCGGCAAAAGCCGTGCGCGAAGCCAACGATCTGACCAACGAGTTGCTCACCTCCAACGCCAAAAACCTGCGCTCAAGCAACAAGATTATCCGCGAAGAGATGGAGCGCGGCGTCTTCGATATCGAAGCGGTCAAAGCAGCCAACGCAGACCTCATCGGCACCATCGAAGAGAGCCTCCAGATCGCGGATGCTGGCAAAGCCAAGCGCGCAGCCGCCGAAGTGGACCTCAAAGAGATGGAAGCCAAGCTGCGCGACACACTGGCCTCGGCCAAGGCCAAAAAGACCGGTCTGGGCGAGACTGCTGGCGGCGCAGTTCCACGCTAAGATGAATGTGGGGCGCATCATACGGGGGGGATGTCTGGGGCTGATCGCTCTGGGCATCGCCGCCTGTACGGAAGTGATAGCACCGGTACAGCCTGTGCTAAAACCTCTGGCGCGCCACAACATTCCCCAAAAACCTGCGCCAAAACCGATCCAAGTGGCGAAACCCACGTCGCAGGAAAGCGCGCAACTGCGCAGCTACCTCAATCAGGTACAGGGCGCACAGCTCAGCCAAGGGTTGCTGCGCCGTGATGGCGGTGGCTCTGACACGCCCTTCACCAACACCATGCTTGCCCGCAATTTTGAACAGATCGCCTTTTTCAACGAATACAACAGCACGTTTTCGGGCCGCGGCGGCCCAAGCCCGCTGCGCCGCTGGTCCGCGCCTGTGCGGATGGTTGTGATCTTCGGCGAAAGCGTCCCCCCCTCCCAACGCAAAACCGACATGGCCAACGTGAGCAGCTATGCCGCGCGTCTGGGCCGCATGACAAACCACCCTGTCAGCATGGGTAAAAAAGCCAATTTCATCATTGTCATCGCAGGTGAGGACGACCGTGGTGACGCACTTGCCGCCGCTGCCGCGCGCATTCCAGGCATCACCTCCTCCAGCCTCACACTCCTGAACAACCTGCGCAGCGATACCTACTGCGTTGTCGCAGCCTATGCGGCTGGCTCGGGCGGGAATACCTATACCGCCGCCCTCGCCGTGATCCGCGCCGAAAACCCCAGCCTGCTACGCCTGTCGTGCATTCATGAGGAACTGGCCCAAGGCTTGGGGCTTGCCAACGACAGCCCCACCGCGCGCCCCTCGATCTTTAACGACGACGACGAATTCGCCCTGCTCACCCGCCACGATGAATTGCTGCTGCAAATGCTATATGATCCACGACTCCAAGTCGGCATGACCGCAGATCAGGCGCGGCCCACCGTGCAAAAGATCGCTGCTGAACTGGCAAGCGGTGACCCTGTATGAAGCTGTTGCCCAAACTGGTCAGCGCACTCGCCACAATCCTTCCAGCCACCGCAGCCGCAGGCCCCTCCACAGCCGAATACATCCTCGCACGCGCCCCCGAAGGCAGCACGCTTTCAGCGGCATTTGACTGGACACCCAAAGGGTCCGAACTCCAAGTAGTAGACCCCGTCGTCTTTCCCGAAAGTTACGACAGCAACTGGATCACGATCCCCGAAACAGCGGCGCAGGTCCAAATGCTCATATCAGGCCCGCCCTACCATGAACCGATGGCCGCTTTTGCCACCTTCTCCAACAACACCCCTGTGTGTAGCAAATCAGGCGGCCTGCTTGGTGTCGACGGCGGCATGGGCGCCTTCACAACGCCCTAAATCCAAGACAGCATCAAAACCTATCTCGCAACCCTCCCCGACGGCTGGAGCCTTTATGACGGGCTGTTGGCGGACCAAAGCGACGATGGCCGCAACAATCTCACCCTGTTCAAGCTGCCCGACGGCGCAGAGTTCCCTGGATTCTTCACTGGCGGTGATGGCGGCTTTTCCGTTGTTGCGTTGTTCGACGACGCGGGTGCGATGGTATCTGTGGTCATTACCTTTAACAGAACCGCTGACTCCCCGCTCATTCTGCCGCAATGCGCGGCGTGACCCTGTCGCGGCGCGCACCAAAGCAGCTGTTTCTTGATAACCAGCTTTGCTGCGCTTAGGTTACTCCCAAACAACCCTAAAGGACATTCCATGGGCATTTTCGATTTCCTCTCCGGCCAATTCATCGACGTCATCCATTGGACCGACGACACCCGCGACACGATGGTC
>CAWVWS010000200.1:0-4203 GCA_963933905.1 uncultured Sulfitobacter sp. | reverse complement strand
CACCGTCACAGGCACATCACTCGCTGCCACAATCCGCGCCACCAACGCCAGCACCTCCGCCATGGGCATATCCTGCCCATCCACAAACCCCTGCGCCGCCGCCACGCCCCAACTGCCCGTAGCAATCGCAGGTGCACCCCCCGCAACAATCGCCGCCGCCGATCCCGCATCCCAACAGTTATACAATTCAACTGGCGTGCCCTTGACGTGCAGCGCCGCAAAATCCTGTGCTTTACCCATTATATCTCTCCCATCATATTATTCTGCGCGGCAAAACCGCGTTCCAGTTCAATCAACTTCTGTTTGCGCCATAGCCCGCCACCATAGCCCGTGAGGCTCCCGTCCGCCCCCAACACACGGTGGCACGGGATCACAATCGCAATCAGGTTCGCCCCATTGGCACGCGCCACAGCCCGCATGGCCTCAGGCCGACCCATCTCGCGGGCAAGCTGGCTATAGCTCCGCGTCTCCCCCGCAGGGATCTTACGCAACGCCCGCCAAACTTCCTGAGTGAACGGTGTCCCCAGCGGCCTGAGCGGCGTTTCAAAATCCGCCGACACCCCCGCCATAAAATCCGAAATCTCCCGCTCGATCTGGTCCGTAGGGCCAAACCGACCAAACCCCAGCGACCCCTTCGCATCCGTGCGCAACGCCGCCAGTTCCGCAGGCAAGGCCTTGCGCTCCGTAAACTCCAACAGATGCAGCGCATGTTCCGAGGCCACAGCCACCATCGCCCCCATCGGCGTCTCGATCCAATCCGCCCTTAAAACTGCGTCCTTCATAAACGCCCCCGGCGCCAACCCCGTCCAACCCGCAAACGCCGCCCGAAACGCCGAGCCCGACGCATACCCCGCCTCCATCTGCGCCTCTATCACGGACGCACCGCCCACCAGCTCCGCCCCACCAGCGCGCAACCGCGCCAGCCGCGCCATCTCAAGGAAAGTCATGCCGAAATGCCGCTTGAACGCACGGCGCACAGTGGAAAGGTCAAACCCCATCGCCGCCACATCCCCCTCCGCCCAGCGCCGCGCAGGATCAGCCTCCAACGCCGCCAACAGCGCCTTCACCGCAGGCTCCCCCTCTGCCGCAGGGGCCATCGGATGACACCGCTTGCACGCGCGGTACCCCGCCTCAATCGCGCCGCCCATCGTATCAAAAAATGTACAGTTCTCACGCTTCGGCTTGCGCGCAGGACAGGTCAACCGACAAAACACCCCCGTCGAGGACACACCGACCCACGCCCGCCCGTCCCACGCAGCATGACGCCCCAACAGGGCAGCGTAGAGAATTTCATCATCCGGTAAATCAAACATCATAGGGGGCAGCCTACACAGACGCCCGCCCCCTGTCCGCCGTACATCAGGCGTTTATTCAAAAAACCTCAGGCGACAAACGCACAGAGATATCCATCATGCACCCAGCCCTGAACAGGCAGATTACGCCGTGCCACGGGGTTGCCCTCAGGCGACATATGGCGGTGCGCGCCCGTTACCCGCACCCAGCGGCCCCGCGCTCCGTCAGGTCCAGATCAATAACAGCAAGCCGCTTGAAGCTGCGCACAACTTTGAAATCAGTCCCGGGTCCCGACCGCACACTCAGAAAACCGTCCGGCCCGTTCACATTGCAAACCATCGCGCGCCACGCTTTTGCATCTGGCTGCTGCACCCAGAAATCGCGCGCCAATCCGCGCAACAGAACATTGATATAACTCCGCTGCTCCGCGAAGGCAGGCGCGGCGCAAAGCGCCACAACCCCAGCCAGTATCGCCATCCGCATGCTACAGCCCCTTGGCGTGATAGCTCGCCGCGACCTTCCCGATCGCCACCAGATAAGCCGCCGTGCGCAGGTCCGTCACATCATCGCGCTCATGCCAGACCTTCGCCATTGAATCGTAAGCCGCGCGCATGGTGTCATCCAAGCCGGACCGCACCAGCTCCAACTCATCCGCACCGCGCAGATACTGCTCTTTAAAGTTAGGCGACAGCGTCCAGTTGATCGAGGTATCGCGGCTGATCCGCTCCATCTCGTCCACGATCAGCTGGTGGCGGTTCTCTTCCTGACGGCGTTGCATGCGGCCAAAACGGATGTGGGACAGGTTCTTGACCCACTCGAAATAGCTCACCGTCACACCGCCCGCGTTGGCATACATATCAGGAATAATGACCGTGCCCTTATCGCGCAGGATTTCATCCGCGCCCGCAGTCACAGGACCGTTCGCCGCCTCGATAATCAGCGGCGCTTTGATCCGCTCCGCATTGCCAAGGTTAATCACCGCTTCCAAGGCCGCAGGGATCAGGATGTCGCACTCGCGCTCCAACAGGCTGTCGCCATGCTCGATAAACTCGCCCCCCGCAAACCCCTCGGGAGAACCGTGCTCAGTGATATACTGCTTTAGCTCTTCAATATTGATGCCATCCTCGTTCCAGATCGCACCATTATACTCGATCACACCAATCACTGGTGCGCCGTCTTCCTCGCTCAGGAACTTGGCCGCGTGATAGCCCACGTTGCCCAAGCCTTGCACAATCACGCGCTTACCCTTGAGCTTGCCAGTCAGACCTGCCTTCACCACACCCTTCTCGTCGCGAAAGAATGCGCGCAGACCGTATTGCACGCCGCGCCCTGTGGCCTCGGTCCGGCCCTGAATACCGCCCGCATTGATCGGTTTGCCCGTCACACAGGCAGCCGAGTTGATATCGGTCGTGTTCATCCGCTTGTACTGGTCCGCAATCCACGCCATCTCCCGCTCACCCGTGCCCATATCGGGCGCAGGCACGTTTTGCGCAGGGTTAATCATGTCGCGCTTGATAAGCTCATAGGCAAAGCGCCGCGTGATAAGCTCCATCTCCTGCTGTGTGTATTCTTTGGGATCAATGCACAGACCGCCCTTGGACCCGCCAAAAGGCGCCTCCACCAGCGCACATTTGAATGTCATCAGCGCCGCAAGCGCCTCCACCTCGTTCTGGTTAACCCCCAGTGAGAAGCGGATACCCCCCTTTACTGGCTCCATATGCTCCGAATGGACCGAGCGGTATCCCGTGAACGTATGGATATCGCCGCGTAAGCGCACACCAAAACGCACGGTATAGGTCGCGTTACAAACACGGATTTTCTCAACAAGGCCCGGCTTGAGATCCATCAGATCGACCGCGCGTGTGAACATCATTTCTACACTGTCGCGAAAGCTCGGCTCGTTTTGGGGTTGGCTCATGGGAATAGACTGCCTTTTTATAGAGTCATAATTTGGGGTCCACATGCCGCGCAAAGAATCCCGCGGCACCTCTCCGCACCCTAGGCGCGCTGTTTTCAAAGTGCCACTTTTTTAATCGCTTCGGGAAAAAATCAAAACAAACGACTACTCTCTTGACCTCCCGCTTAGCATTTGACCCTCTGAAAACCGGAAAACCGATAGGAGGCTCCCATGGGCAAAAGCGTTAACCGCGTAAAACAGGCCGCAACCGATGCTGGCCTCGCGATCGAAGTCATCACCCTGCCCACTTCGGCACGGACCGCCGCAGATGCGGCCAGCAGTCTCGACTGCGATGTGGGCCAGATCGCCAAATCCCTTCTGTTTGAAGGCACACGCACAGGCACGCTCAAACTCATCCTCGTCAGCGGCGCGCATAATCTCGACCTTACCCATGCCGAGACTGTTTTTGGCGAACCGCTGGGTCGCGCTGATCCCAAACGTGTGCGCAGCGAGACCGGCTTTGCCATCGGCGGCGTTGCCCCCATCGGTCATCTCTGCGCGATGGACACCTATATGGATGACGCCCTCTTGCGCTTTGATATCGTGTGGGGGGCCGCTGGCGCCCCCGAGACCGTGTTTGCCATCACCCCCCAAGACCTGCACAGGGTCACAGGCGCAAAACTCTTTACAAATCACTAACGCGCGGCATCCGAGTCATCATCCGCCCGTTAACTACGACTCACCTTTCCCTTGCACCCCCCTGCGCCACGCCAAATGAGGCGCATTGTCCACGCTGCGGAAACACTGGATGCAATAAGTCCTGATTGGAACCGAAAACCCTTTAAAATATGGTGAATTTCGCACATTTCGCCCAAATTTAGCCATGTTGATACTGCATACAGGTCGCTGAATTAAGCCAAAGACCGTGTCGTTCAGACAGGGCCGGGCCTGAAAGTTGACGATGATGAAAAAACTATTCTCGACTACCTGTATCCCAGCTGATGCAGAACACA
>CAWVWS010000199.1:0-4225 GCA_963933905.1 uncultured Sulfitobacter sp. | reverse complement strand
GCACCGCGCAAGCCAAAAGCAGCACCTGCTGCCGAAGCCGAAGCGGTGACTGAAGCACTCGCCGAGGTCGAAGCTGCAGCCGAGGGGGCTCCTGCCGCTGAGGAGAAGCCCAAGCCCAAACGCACCCGTGCGCCGCGCAAGCCAAAGGCAGCACCCATTGCCGAAGCTGAGGCTGTCGCCGCACCTGTAGCAGAAGCAGCACCTGAGCCTGTTGCAGAAGCTTCACCTTCCCCAGCGCCTGTGGCCGAACTTGCAGCAGCACCTGAGCCTGTTGTAACAGCGGCTCCCGCGCCAGAGCCCGAGCCTGAAGTGGCAGCCGAAGAGCCCGCAAAGCCACGGCGCAAAGGCTGGTGGTCACTGGGCCGCTAAGCCTCAGAAGATAAAAGATGAAAAGGCAGGCTTTCGGGTCTGCCTTTTTTCTTGGGTGTTTAAAGTCTAGCCTGTCTTTTCGATCAGGTAGATTTGAACATCACCGTCCTGCGTGCTCTCGACCAGCTTGTGGCCGGACTCAGTACAGAAATGCGGCACATCGATCACCGCAGCAGGATCATCGGCACGCATTCGAAGCTGTTCGCCCACGGCAATGGCCATCAGACGTTTACGTGCTTTGAGGACGGGCAGGGGGCAAAGCAGCCCTGTGGCATCAAGATCATGTATCATACTGCGCATGTAGGCCGCATGTTACACTCTGTCCACAACCTTGTGACACTGTGGCAGGTGACGCGGTGCGGCGATCGGTATAGCAGTAGCGCATGTTTGGAATCGAAATCATCGACGCAAGTCTGCTGCCCGCCATGACCATCGCCCTCTTGGCGGGAATTGTGAGCTTTTTGTCGCCTTGTGTGCTGCCGATTGTGCCGCCCTACCTTGCCTACATGAGCGGGGTGAGCCTCAATGATATGGGCTCGGAACGCTCCGCACGACGCCGTGCGATCATTACGGCGCTGTTCTTTGTAATGGGGCTGAGCACGGTTTTCCTGATCCTCGGCTTCACTGCCTCGGCCTTTGGTGCGTTCTTTCTTCAAAACCAGATTCTTTTTAGCCAGATTTCTGGTGTGGTTGTTATAATCTTTGGCATTCATTTCCTCGGCATTTACCGCATTTCCTTCCTCGACCGTGAGGCGCGTATGGATGCGGGGGATAAGGGGGGATCGAGCTTTGGTGCTTATGTGCTGGGGTTGGCCTTTGCCTTTGGCTGGACGCCCTGCATCGGGCCACAACTGGGGGCGATCCTATCGCTTGCCGCTTCAGAGGCATCAGTGACACGCGGCACGCTGCTCTTGGGCATTTATGCTCTGGGTCTTGGCATTCCGTTCCTGTTGGCTGCGATGTTCATGACCCGAGCGGTTGGCGTGATGAACAAGCTGAAAAAGCACATGACCCTGATCGAGCGCTGCATGGGGGTACTGCTCCTGATCGTCGGTATTGCGATGCTGACGGGGGCGTTTTCAACCTTCAGCTTCTGGTTGCTTGAGACCTTTCCCGCGTTGGGCAGTCTTGGCTGAGGCAAAAGCCTTACTTTGGCCGAAAAGCCGCGATAGCATGGGGCAAACAAAGATGAGGCCCGCAGCAGACCCATGGCAGCCCCGCAAACCCCTGACAGGTCCGTAGCCAAACGGGCTGTGTTCTATATTCCGGGTTATGATCCTATTCACCCGCGGCGCTACCGCGAGCTGTATCGCACGAAATCTGCCGTGCAGGCAGAGATTTCTGGCTATGTATATCGCTGGAAGGGCGTCAGGGTGGCGTGCAATATGGTTTATATATCAAAGGGTTAATATACGGTGCAGATGTGGATGCTTCTATGGACGTGCTTGTTTGGTCCGATATCTTGCGCGAGAGTATGGATACCTCGATCCCCGCGACCTACCTGCAACTTGTGCGCACGGCTTGGGTCTATATCGGGTCTGGCGCACTTTGGCGATTGATGCGGTTGCGCAAAGGACCGGTGTTGGCCGCGCTCTATCCTGTCTTTATGCTTGTGCTTCAATTGGTGCTGGCAATCCTCGCAGGCCGTCTGGTTTCTGGATCACTTGACCTTCTTCCTTACATTCTAGGGCCGAACCCTGCGCCTGCATTAGAGGCGATCAAACCGTTTGTGTGGGGGGTGACAGCCGTGTGGGCCTTGCAGTGGTTCAAAAAGAAAGATGGCAAATTTTTCGCCTATTACCTTATGCACGAATACGCTTTTGGCGCCGCAACACTGGGGGCTAACACGCCCGCGCTTGAGGCGCGTATGGTGGTGTTTGGTGATGCGATAGCCGAGGCATTGGCCTCAGATGTGGATGAGGTGCTGGTGGTAGGTCATTCTTCGGGTGCGCATCTTGGTGTTTCTGTTCTCGCCGATCTGATCCGCGCGGGCCGTGTGCCATCGGGCGGGCCTGCCTTGGCGTTTCTGAGCTTGGGGCAGGTGGTCCCGATGGTGTCGTCCCTAAAAAATGCGCACCGTTTACGCGCTGATCTGGCTTATCTCAGCACACAAGACGCGCTGACGTGGGTAGATGTGACCGCACCGGGGGATGGCTGCGCCTTTGCGCTCTGTGATCCTGTAGCGGTGAGTGGTGTCGCACCCGAGGGCAAACTCTGGCCGCTCGTGTTCTCGGCGGCTTTCACCAAATCGCTGACCCCTGCGCGTTGGAAAGCGCTGCGGTGGCGGTTCTTTCGTCTGCATTTTCAATATATGTGCGCTTTCGATGCGCCGTGCGACTATGACTATTTCCAGATTACCGCGGGGCCAATGACACTTGCTGCGCGCTACCGTGACCGTCCACCGTCCAAGTCGAGGATTGAAACACCGGTGAATAAATTTACGAGCGTGGCACCATGAAGCTGCCTCCCAAACCCGTTGCACGCCCTGATAAAGTGTCGCTGTGGCAATATGGTAAGCTCTTTCGGGCGGACATCCTGTCGGCCCAGCCAGCCAAGCTGTATCGTGCATGGATGGCCGAGTTTCGGACGCCGTTCTTCCGCAGTTATCTGATCAATCAGCCCGAGTTGGTCCAACGGGTGCTGAAAGAGCGGCCCGATGATTTCCCGAAATCCACCCGTGTGAACGAGGGCCTGCGACCGCTTTTGGGGAATTCGGTGTTTGTGACCAATGGCGAGACATGGAAGCGCCAGCGCCGTATCATTGATCCTGCATTCGAGGGGGGGCGTCTGCGCGAGACATTCTCTGCAATGTGGGCCGCGTCCGAGGCAGCGGCTGCTCGCCTTGCGCCCCTCGCAGGCCGTGAGATTGATATCGAGCCTGAAATCAGCCACGCCGCCGCCGACGTCATATTCCGCACATTTTTTTCGCTGCCCATTGAGCATCATTTGGCACAGGAAACTTTTGACGCGTTTCGTATTTACCAACGCAGTCAGCCGATCCTGAACCTTGCAGCATTAATTCCCATGCCGCGATGGGTGCCACGTCTGTTCGGACGCGATACCCGCGCCAGTGCGGCACGGATCCGCGGGCTGATCCGCCAGTTGACCCAAACGCGGGCGGACGAGATTGCAGCAGGGACAGCGCCTGATGACCTTGCAACCAAAATTATGACTACAGTGGATCCTGTGACGGGGGAAGCATTCACAACCGAGGAGATGGTCGATCAAGTAGCGATCTTCTTTCTTGCAGGGCATGAGACAAGCGCCTCAACACTGGCTTGGGCGTTTTACCTTATGGCGCTGTATCCTGAGTGGCAGGAGAAACTCGCGGCAGAGGCGCAAGTGCTGGAGGCTTGCGATTTCAGCGTGATGAGCAAGCTGCGCTTGAGCCGCGATGTGTTTCGCGAAACCCTGCGCCTTTATCCGCCCGTGCCGATGATGGTGCGTGAGGCAGCTTGCCCCGAAGTGATGCGGGAGCGCACTGTGCGCAAAGGGTCGCAAATGGTTATCAGCCCATGGCACCTGCACCGTCACACCCGCCTTTGGGATAATCCTGACGGGTTTGATCCTGCCCGCTGGCATACAGAAAATGGCAAGACCTGCCAGCGTGAGGCGTTCATTCCGTTCAGCGCAGGTGCGCGTGTTTGCCCTGGTGCGGGGTTTGCGATGATTGAAGGACCACTGATCCTGAGCCGTATTTTACGGGATTATAAAGTGGATGTAGGGCCTGACCCTGTGCCAGTGGCCCACCTCACGGTGCGGGCAAAAGATGGTATTCGTCTCACCTTTACCCCCCGCGAGCGCTAGGTGTTCAGTCCCGGCATTTGGTGGATCGGGTTTAAGTTGAATCGATCTG
>CAWVWS010000198.1:0-4249 GCA_963933905.1 uncultured Sulfitobacter sp. | reverse complement strand
ATGGGGCAAAGTTTTTCATGGTATGATGAGGTTGCAGCGATCATGCTGGCTTGGATCACCTATTACGGATCAGCCCTCGCCGCTTTGCACCGTCGTCATATCGGGTTCGACTCAATGCTTCTTGCGATGCCAGAAAAGATGCGTATCGCGGCGTTGTTTATAGGTGAAGCACTTGTGCTGTTGTTCTTTTTCTTCATGGCCCGCGCCGGCATTCAAGTTCTTGAGGTCCTCGCAGGTGACACGCTGATCTCTCTGACATGGGTTCCTATTCAGTTCACGCAGTCAATCATTCCCATCGGCGCAATCCTTTTTATGCTGTGTCAGATACTCAGCTTTCCTGGATTTCTCAGACTGACGGCTGCAGGCATATCGCTTGAGCACGCAGAGATTGAAGAAGAAGTCGAAACCGAACTCGAAAAAAACAAGGACCGCGTCTGATGTTGATGGCCTCAATTTTCATTGCGATGCTGCTGATGATTTGCATCAATATGCCCATTGCTGTTGCGCTGGCGATGGCTGGTGTTCTGGGCTTGGTTGCGACCGAGGGGACGGGTAGTCTCGTTACGATCGCGCTTGATATGTATGACGGATCGACCAAATTCTCCCTGATCGCCATTCCGATGTTCGTTCTGGCGGGTGCGATCATGAATGCGGGCGGCATCACCGACAGGCTGATCAACTTTGTGACTGCGATCATCGGGTTCATTCGCGGCGGCCTTGCTATGGTCAACATTGGCGTGTCTTTATTCTTTGCTGAAATCTCCGGCTCTGCTGTGGCAGACGTGGCCGCCATGGGCTCCATCCTGATCCCGCAAATGAAAAAGCGCGGGTATTCAAAAGAGTTCTCTGCCGCGGTGACGTCGTCTTCGGCCTCATTGGCAATCATCATTCCACCCTCCATTCCGATGATCCTTTATGCAGCTTCGGCGAACACCTCCGTTGAGCAGCTGTTTGTTGCAGGTGTCGTGCCAGGATTGCTGGGGGCAGGTGGCCTGATGACAGTCGCCTATCTATTTGCGAAAAAGTACGACTTTCCAACAGAGGCGGCGTTTAACCTTGCCCGCTTGCGCGAGACCTTCATAGACGCGCTGCCTGCATTTACTTTGCCTGTGATCATTTTGGGCGGCATCTTTGGTGGCTATGTCACCGCAACAGAAGCGGCAGGCCTTGCTGTTCTGGCCTCGATTATTGTCTCTGCTTGGTACGGTAATTTGGATTTCAGTCATTTGCGCCGCGCGATGCTGGATGGTGGTATACAGACGGCTGTTGTGATGCTGCTTGTTGCGGCTTCGGTGTTGATGGGCGGGTTTTTGACACGCGCACAGATCCCACAGCAATTGGCTGAAAGCATCTTGTCGATCACTAACCAACAATGGGCGATTTTGCTGATCCTCAATTTTTTCTTCCTTATCGTGGGCTTCTTCCTGCATTCTGCCGCTGCCATTATTCTTGTCATTCCGATTGTGATCCCGCTTATCACGGCGGCAGGGATTGACCCTGTACACTTTGGCTTGGTCGTCACGCTCAACCTTGCCATTGGTCAACAAACACCGCCTGTGGCCTCTGTGCTGATCACCGCGTGTTCGGTCGCGCGGGCCAACATTTGGGAAGTGTCCAAAGTTAATATCTGGTTCGTGGGCGTACTTTTGGCCGTGCTCATGCTGTGCACCTATGTGCCGTCCGTGCCGATGTTCCTTGTGGAGTATTTCTACCGATGACTGATCAAAATCCTGAGATTACCGATGAAATCCGTGAAGGTATCATGTGGATCACCTTCAATCGCCCACAAGCGCGCAATGCGCTGACATTCGGGATGTATGAGCGGCTGGCACAATTATGTAGGGAAGTGCCTACAGATGGCACAGTCCGTGCTGTGGTGATCACGGGCGCAGGGGGCAAAGCCTTTGCTGCGGGCACTGACATGACCCAATTTCGGGCCTTTGAAACACCGCAGGATGCGCTTGATTATGAGGCGCAGATTGACGCTGTGCTTGAAGCGGTTGAGTGCTGTCCGCTCCCTACGATTGCGGCAATTCACGGGGCGTGTACGGGCGGAGGTGGGTCCATCGCAGCGGCCTGTGATATCCGCATTGCCTCGGCCAGTCTCAAGTTCGGGTTCCCAATCGGGCGTACGCTTGGCAACTGCCTTGCCGCGGGAAATTTGGCTCGATTGTCAGAGCTGATTGGTGCGGGCCGTGTGCGTGAGATCATATTTACTGCTCGCCTTGTGGAAGCTGAGGAAGCGCTTTCAGTTGGATTGATCAGCGAAGTCCTCCCCGATGAAGAGAGCTTGCTGGCCCGTGCCACTGAGCTTGCCGAGCGCGTGGGAAGTATGGCCCCGCTGACGCTACGCGCAACCAAGGAGGCACTGCGCCGCAACCGCACAGCGCTCAAGGTGGACGATGCTGATCTGATTATTTCGTGCTACATGAGCGACGACTTCCGCCTCGGGATGGAGGCATTCCTCGGAAAGACCAAACCCGTCTGGACAGGAAAATGACACAGAAGACAGGCCCGCTCGCAGGTATGCGCGTTATCGAGTTGGCGCATATCATGGCAGGGCCAGTTTGTGGTTTGATGCTGGCCGATATGGGCGCAGATGTCATCAAGGTGGAAAAGCCCACCGGCGATGACAGCCGCCGCTTTGTTCCGCCAGAGATTGAGGGTGAATCCGCCGCCTACATGATGATGAACCGCAACAAGCGCGGTATCTCATTAAACCTCAAGGACCCGTCAGCAGTCGACATTTTGCGCAAAATGCTGGCCGAGGCCGATGTCGTGATTGAAAATTACCGCAAAGGCACGATGGAGAAGCTCGGCCTGTCCTATGAGGATTTGGCGCGCGCCAACCCGCGTTTGATTTATTGCGAAATCTCGGGCTTTGGCCGCACGGGGCCATATGCCGATAGGGGCGGCTTTGATCTGATTGCGCAAGGAATGTCGGGATTGATGTCGATCACGGGTGAGGGGCCGGGCCGCCCGCCTGTAAAAGTTGCGGCTCCTATTTCTGATATCAATGCAGGAATTCTCGGTGCGATGGGCGTCTCGGCGGCCTATGCCAATATGTTGCAAACGGGACTTGGGCAGAAGGTCGATACCTCTTTGTTTGAGGCTGCGATTACCCAAACTTATTGGCAATCCGCGATTGCCTTCGCAACCCAAGAGAAGCCTGAGCCGCTCGGCTCGGCGCATCCGCTCAACGCGCCCTATCAGGCGTTTCAGACCAGAGATGGCTGGATCAATATTGGTGCCGCGAACCAAAGCAACTGGTTGCGGTTTCTGGATGTCATCGGCGCCCCCGAACTGGATGCCGATGATCGGTTCTCCTCCAATGCACAGCGTTCAAATAACTTGCAGGCGCTGATCGAGATCTTGAACAGCCACATGGTGCTAGACACGACGGAAAACTGGCTGGCACGTATGGAGGCGGCGCAGTTGCCCGCCGGACCCGTCAATGACATCTTGCAGATGCATGCCGACCCTCAGGCGCTTGCCCGCGATATGATCGTCGAGGTGGATCATCCCGTTGCAGGGCGGGTCAAGACCATTGGCCATCCGGTAAAGTTCAGCCGCACGCCGGGGAAAGTTGCAGATGCAGCCCCTTTTTTGGGCCAGCACACCCGTGAGATTTTGGGCGAAATGGGCTATGATAGCACACAGATAGACGCCCTTGTTGAATCTTGCGCCGTCATTGCGTCTTAACCGGACATATCAAAAGGATCAGCAAATGCATCTCAACCTAGAGAAGGCTCAAAGCATAATCAGCGATTGCCTAAGCTGGCGTAAGGCCAATGGGCTGAAGCCTTTGACGGTTGCAGTGTTGGATGCAGGCGGTTGCCTTTTGGCGCTTGTGCGTGAGGACGGCACCAGTGCGCTGAGGCCTGAAATCGCCCAAGGAAAGGCACGTGGTGCCGTTCTGATGGGGCTTGGATCGCGTGCATTGTACGAGCGGGCAAAGGTTGAGCCGTTTTTTATTCAGGCAATGAATGCTTTGTCAGATGGCTCGCTTGTGCCAGTGGCTGGAGGTGTTCTGATCAAACACGAAGGTGTCATTTTAGGCGCGGTTGGCATCACTGGCGACAATTCCGACAACGACGAAGCCTGCGCGATTTCAGCAATCGAGAAGGCAGGGTTTGTGGCGGACGGTGGGTAGCGAAGGGCGAAAGCATGGACATATTTGCGACCAGCTCTTTCTCTTAGAGCCCGATTTAAAACTATTTGAGTGAGTTCAGTGGTTTGTGATTCTGTT
>CAWVWS010000197.1:0-4261 GCA_963933905.1 uncultured Sulfitobacter sp. | reverse complement strand
TAGTCTTTGCCGGCCTCGAACTCGTCGTTCATTTTGGCCTGGAACTGCGCTTTGAGGTCTTCAATCTCGCCCTCTGGGATGAGGCCATCCTTCACCAAGCGGTCAGTATAGAGGGTGAGCGTGGTTTTTTGCTTTTTGATCTTTTTGTACATGACGGGGTTTGTGAACATCGGTTCATCCCCCTCATTGTGACCAAAGCGGCGGTAGCAGATGAGGTCGATCACCACGTCTTTGTGGAACTTCTGGCGAAACTCGGTTGCGACGCGTGCGGCGTGTACGACAGCTTCTGGATCGTCGCCGTTGACGTGGAAAATCGGTGCCTCGACCACCAGCGCGTTGTCGGTGGGATAGGGCGAGGAGCGCGAGAAGTGGGGTGCTGTGGTGAAACCGATCTGGTTGTTCACCACGATGTGCATCGTGCCTCCCGTTTTGTGACCCTTGAGGCCCGACAGGGCGAAACACTCGGCCACGACACCTTGGCCTGCGAATGCAGCGTCGCCGTGCAGCAGGATCGGCATGACGGCAGTGCGGGTTTTGTCGCCTAACTGGTCCTGCTTGGCGCGAACTTTACCGATGACGACGGGGTTTACGGCCTCAAGGTGGGAAGGGTTAGCGGTCAAACTGAGGTGAACAGTGTTGCCGTCAAACTCACGGTCCGAAGACGCGCCGAGGTGGTATTTCACATCGCCTGAACCATCGACGTCTTCGGGTTTGAAAGAGCCGCCTTGGAATTCGTTAAAGATGGCGCGGTAGGGTTTCATCATCACATTGGCCAGCACCGACAAGCGGCCACGGTGGGGCATTCCGATGACGATGTCGCGCACGCCAAGGCTGCCGCCGCGTTTGATAATCTGCTCCATTGCGGGCACAAGGCTTTCTCCGCCATCAAGGCCGAAACGCTTGGTGCCCATGTATTTGACGTGGAGAAATTTCTCGAAGCCTTCGGCCTCGACCAGCTTGCTCAGGATCGCTTTGCGGCCCTGCTTGGTGAACTGGATTTCCTTGCCGTAGCCCTCGATCCGCTCCTTGAGCCACGAGGCTTCTTCGGGGTTTGAGATGTGCATGTATTGCAGCGCGAAGGTGCCGCAATAGGTGGCTTTGAGGATGTCTGTGATCTGGCGCATGGTGGCGATTTGCAGGCCAAGCACGTTGTCGATGAATATCGGGCGGTCCATGTCGGCATCGGTGAAGCCGTAGGATTTCGGGTCCATTTCGGGGTGGTTGGACACTTCGCGCATGCCGAGCGGATCAAGATTGGCGGCGAGGTGTCCGCGGATACGGAAGGCGCGGATGATCATGAGCGCACGGATACTGTCGAGCACAGCGCGCTGGATTTGGTCGTCTGAAAGCTCGACGTTTTGCGCCTTTGCTTTCTCAGCGATCTTGCTGCCTGCGGCTTTTGCCTCGGCTGGCCATTCGCCTGTGAGGGCGTTGGTCAGATCGTCGGTGGGCATGGGGGGCCAATCGGCGCGCGCCCAGCTTGGGCCTGTGGCCTCTGCCTTGACGTCATTGCCATTGTCACCGAGCGCTTTGAAGAACTCTTGCCAGCTCTCGTCCACCGCATTGGGATCGTTGGCGTAACGGGCATACATCTGCTCCAGATACTCGGCGTTGTGGCCTTGCATGAAGGAGGAGGCGTGGAATTGGTCGTTGGCTGGATGATCAGTCATGGAGTGACCTCATTAGGGTTGGGACCGTAGCGGTTGGCTTTTTGCTCCGAGTGGAGCATGGCGTGACTAAGTGAAAAGACGAAGCGGAATAGGAAGGTGATCAAGCTGATGGCGGCGATGAGCAGTGCGATCCATTTTCCACCGACAAATTTGAACAGTATTTCAGGCATCATTGCCCAGCCGAACAGAAGACTGCGGGCGCGGCGGAAACCATCGGATGCTTCGGTTTGAAGTGCATGGGCGGCGCTAATGCATAGAAAAAAGATAAAAAGCGCGAGCCAAGGGGATACGGGGTGTCCGCCCCAGACGCCCATATCTTGCAACCTGCGCCACCACAAGGCGACCAGTGGGAGTGACGCAGTAAAGACCGATAGAACGACGCCCATGAACGTGAAGTCCAAGAGCGTTGCTCCAAAGCCCGTAATGACACAAAGACTCAATCCGAAAGGCGCAAACCCCCAGAACTCGGCCCGTGTCGCACGGCCCGAGGGACTGATGGCTGCTTCTAGGCTGCCCAAAAGGAGTGAGTTTGATGTCATCAGACTTGGTTAGCCTTTGTTGATCGCTTCTTGGACCGCTTCACCAAGTGTGGCGGGGCTGTCGGCAACGATGATGCCTGCTTCGCGCATGGCGTTGATCTTGGACTCGGCGTCGCCCTTGCCACCAGCGACAATTGCGCCTGCGTGGCCCATGCGGCGGCCGGGAGGGGCTGTGCGGCCTGCGATGAAGCCTGCGGTGGGTTTCCAGCGGCCTTTTTTACGCTCGTCTGCAAGGAACTGTGCTGCGTCTTCTTCAGCGGAGCCGCCGATTTCGCCGATCATGATGATGGAGTGTGTCTCTGGGTCTGCGAGGAACATCTCCAGTACGTCGATGTGCTCTGTCCCTTTGATGGGATCGCCGCCGATGCCGACTGCTGTGGACTGGCCGAGGCCGAGGTCTGTTGTCTGCTTGACCGCCTCATACGTCAGCGTTCCAGAGCGCGAGACAACACCGCATGTGCCGCGTTTGTGAATGTGACCGGGCATGATGCCGATTTTGCACGCATCAGGCGTGATAACACCGGGGCAGTTGGGGCCGATCAGGCGGGATTTGGAGCCATCGAGCGCGCGCTGGACGCGCATCATGTCGAGAACTGGAATGCCTTCGGTAATACAGATGATCAATTCCATCTCGGCGTCAATCGCCTCAAGAATGGAATCTGCTGCGAAGGGGGGCGGCACGTAGATCACGGTGGCGTTCGCTTGCGTGACGTGGCGCGCCTCATGCACGGAGTTGAAGACGGGCAGGTCGAGATGCGTCTGACCGCCCTTGCCGGGGGTGACGCCGCCGACCATTTTGGTGCCATAGGCAATCGCCTGCTCGGTGTGGAACGTGCCCTGTGAGCCTGTGAGGCCCTGACAGATTACTTTTGTGTTCTCGTCGATAAGTACGGCCATGGAAGGCGTCTCCTTGCTTTATTTTTGGGGTTGGGCCGGTGCGGCGCCAATGTCTGGATTGTGGGTGTGGTGTGCGGGTGTCGCGGCGGTTTGCACCACTGCGGCGTATGGGATGTGTTCAAGTCTGGCCTTCCCTGTGAGGAGTTTGACCCATGTGGACAGGGGATAGGCGAGTGCATAATAGCCGCGCTTGAGCTTTTGGCGCAGGAGTTCCATGCCTTTGGGGCGCTTGCGCTCTCCCATGTAAAACGGGCTCTCGGGCGGCTCGTTGCCGTGGACAATCATGGCGGGGGTAGTCTGGTAGGTCCGCATGCTGCGCGCCATCTTGGAGGCGTTTGTGTTGAACAGGATGTGGTCAATGACCATATCAAACGGCTGGGACGCGAGCAGTTTTGTGGCCGCGTCGCGGGTCAGCATATAGCCAGCGGCCCCCATGTGGCGCGACAAAAGACGTTGGAGATTGCGGCCACGATGGGTGGTGACGGGCGGTTCCATCAGGACTTTTGTGCTTTTGGAACGCCAGCGTTCGAGTTTGACGATTTCGGCGTCGGCGGGCCACCAGTCGAGATCGTTCAGCCATGCGCCAAGATCGGGTGCGATGAAGATATCATCCTCCATCACCAAACAGTGGGTCGCATCAGAGGCGAGGAACCTTTCCCATGCCTGCGCGTGGGTGATCGTGGCGGCCATGTTAGGCGTGTGAAACGTGCCCCATGACCCTTCGCGTTTGCAGCGGGCGAGGATATCTGCCTCGTCATGCTCGGTAAAGTCGAAGGCGGGGTGAAAGGTGACATCAAAACCTGCATGGGCCATTTCTGGGCGCATGTGGATGCGGCGGTCTTTAGCGCGCGCGAGGTTGGTCATCTCGATGTGGATGCTGCTCTGGCTCATGCGGTTCCCTGCCATGGTTCAACACACAGCACGATTGCCGCAAAAGCGGCAAAAGGTGTCATATGCGGTGTGGTAGGAGACATTGGCGAGCTTTCAGTGGTTTGTTTTGACGATCAGATATTCGTGCGGGTTATTCTGCCGGTCTCGTAGAGAGAGGGGCCGATGTTTTCTACGCTAACTGAGCAGCGCAGTTTGCCGACGCTGTTATAGACCAGCATGATGGCAGCATTGCGGATGAGTTTGGTGCGATGTGCGATCATTTTG
>CAWVWS010000196.1:0-4279 GCA_963933905.1 uncultured Sulfitobacter sp. | reverse complement strand
GCCGAGGGTGGGGGTTCGCGCCATGTTAGGGAAAACCGCCCCTTTAATGGGGATGCTATTGAAACAGGCGGGCAGGGACACCACATCTCTACCCATACAGGAGACGGCCCAAACGTTGCCTCGTTGAGGGACTAAAGCCGTTTTGCCAAGATTAAGGAACTGAGCATGCAAGAGCCTCTGAACGCGAGCTATCCCGTACTTCCGTTGCGCGATATTGTCGTATTTCCCCATATGATTGTGCCGCTTTTTGTGGGCCGCGACAAATCCGTCCGCGCCCTCGAAGAAGTGATGGCCGATGACAAGCAGATCCTGCTGTCGAGCCAGATCGACCCCGGCATTGATGACCCTGACAGTGATGGCATCTTCAAGGCGGGCGTGTTGGCCAATGTGCTGCAACTGCTGAAACTGCCCGATGGCACCGTCAAGGTGCTGGTTGAGGGTCAAGCGCGTGTGCGCATCACCGAATACCTTGAAAATGATAACTTCTTTGAGGCGCGTGCCGAATATCTCACCGAGATGCCGGGCGATGCGACCACGACGGAGGCGCTGTTGCGCACTGTGGGCGAAGAGTTTTCACGCTACGCCAAAGTAAAAAAGAACGTCCCCGAAGAAGCGTTGACAGCAGTGAGTGAGGCGACTGACCCTGCGCGTCTGGCCGACCTCGTTGCGGGGCATCTTGGGATCGAAGTCGAGCAAAAGCAGGACCTGCTTGAGACGCTAAGCGTGTCCGAGCGGCTGGAGAAGGTTTATGGCCTGATGCAGGGCGAGTTGTCCGTTCTTCAGGTTGAGAAAAAGATCAAAACCCGTGTTAAAACGCAGATGGAGAAAACCCAGCGCGAATATTATCTGAATGAGCAGATGAAGGCCATCCAGAACGAGCTGGGCGATGGCGAAGATGGCAAAAACGAAGTTGTCGAGCTTGAAGAGCGCGTAGCCTCCACAAAGCTGAGCAAAGAGGCCCGCGAGAAGGCGGATGCCGAGATCAAAAAGCTCAAGAATATGAGCCCGATGAGTGCCGAAGCGACTGTCGTGCGCAACTATCTCGACTGGATGCTGTCCATCCCGTGGGGTGTAAAGTCGCGCGTTAAGAAAGACTTGGGCAAAGCCGAGGCTGTTCTTGATGCCGATCACTATGGGTTGGAGAAGGTCAAGGAACGCATTGTTGAATACCTCGCCGTGCAGCAGCGCTCCACAAAGCTTAAGGGGCCGATCATGTGCCTCGTTGGCCCTCCGGGTGTCGGTAAAACCTCGCTTGGTAAGTCCGTGGCGAAAGCGACGGGTCGCGAGTTCATCCGCATCTCCCTTGGCGGTGTGCGCGACGAGAGTGAGATCCGTGGCCACCGCCGCACCTATATCGGCTCCATGCCCGGCAAGATCATTCAGGCGCTGAAAAAGGCCAAGACCACAAACCCGCTCATCCTGCTCGACGAGATCGACAAGATGGGGCAGGACTTCCGTGGTGATCCGGCCTCCGCCATGCTTGAAGTGCTTGATCCGGAACAGAACTCCACATTTGTGGATCACTATCTTGAGGTCGAATATGACCTCTCGAACGTGATGTTCCTGACCACGTCCAACAGCTACAACATGCCTGGACCACTCCTTGACCGCATGGAGATCATCCCGCTGTCCGGCTACACCGAGGACGAGAAGCGCGAGATCGCCAAGCAGCATTTGGTTGCCAAGCAGATCAAGAACCACGGTCTGAAGGCCAAGGAATTCTCGATTGAAGACAGTGCCTTGACGGGCATGATCCGCTACTACACCCGCGAAGCGGGCGTGCGGAACCTCGAGCGTGAGATCGCGAAAGCGGCACGTAAGTCACTGACCAAGATAATACGCAAGGAAGTCGATAGCGTTACAGTCACTGGCGATAACCTGCATGAGTTCCTTGGCGTGCAAAAGCACCGCTACGGTCTGGCCGAGATGGAGGACCAGATCGGTGTGGTTACGGGGCTTGCCTATACGTCCGTCGGCGGGGAGCTTCTGCATATCGAAGCGCTGCGCCTGCCGGGTAAGGGGCGTATGAAAACAACGGGTAAGCTTGGCGATGTGATGAAGGAATCCATCGACGCGGCCAGCTCTTACGTGCGCTCGATCAGTCCGCAAATCGGAGTGAAGCCGCCGGTGTTTGATACCATCGATATCCACGTGCACGTGCCAGATGGTGCGACGCCCAAGGATGGCCCAAGTGCTGGTCTGGCCATGGTGACTTCGATTGTCTCCGTCTTGACCAAGATCCCTGTGCGCAAAGATATTGCCATGACTGGCGAAGTCTCTCTGCGCGGGAATGCAATGCCGATTGGTGGTTTGAAAGAAAAGCTGCTGGCGGCCCTGCGGGGGGGAATCAAAACGGTACTGATTCCGCAGGAGAACGAAAAGGATATGGCAGATATCCCTGACAATGTGAAAGAGGGCCTGACCATTATCCCTGTGAGCCACGTCTCCGAAGTGTTGGAACACGCGCTTGTGCGCAAGCCCGATGCTGTGGAGTGGGACGAGGCGGCCGAAGAAGCAGCGGCAGCGGCCGCTTTGGCAGCGCGCAAAGGGACAGGGGATGCCGCGACAGCACATTAAGTCCGCAGCCTAACATAATGAAATTAAAAGACCCTGCAGGCAGATGCGGGGTCTTTTTTGTATCGGGCCTAGGCCCAAGATCCAGCGATTTAGTCGAGCGCAGGGATCATCAGTAGCAGAGCGAACAGTGCCACGGTAACGGTGCCGCTGCTGGAGCTTGACGCTTCTTCAATGATAATCGGTGCTTCAATCACCGGATCAGCCAAAGAGCCGGCATGTGCGGTTGTGGAAAAAGCGACGAGTGCCGCCAGAGTAATGATGGTCTTCATTTTGTCCCCCAAGTTGTGTTGACGTGTTTATCTCACGCTAACTATAGTTAGCGTCAAGCCTTGCTGGATTTTAAACCCTGTCTGGGGTATGGCTAAAAAAAACCGTAAATCGAGCAGCAGAGCAGGGATACCCATGCCAACTTCATCAAAGACACTACCCAAAACCACAGCGCCGAAGGCGAAATCCAACGGGCCAGTCGCGGAGCCTGTGAGCAAAGTGGACACCTCCAAAACGCCAAAGGCTGACGGGGCCACACCTTCTGTGGTGGAAAAACTGTCACCTGTGGTGGTCAGCAACGAATTGAAAAAGAAAGAGCTTTTTGATCTGCTTGTGGCCCGTTCGGGCGTGAAAAAGAAAGACGTCAAGCCAGTGGTCGAGGCCATGCTTGGTGTGTTGGGCGATGTTCTGGCGGAGCAGCGTGAACTGAACCTCCAGCCGCTTGGCAAGCTGAAGGTGCAGCGGACCAAGGAATTGCCGGATGGTCGTGCTTTGGTACTGAAGTTGCGCCAGAAATCGGCCCATCTGAATGCAGCAGCGGCCGAGCCTGTACCAGGTGCAGCGCCCAAGCCGCTAGTGCCTTCGGTAGACTGATAAACCGGCGTCTGTGCTTCTGTTCTTGTGGTGCGGATGTCTGCTATTCCTATTTGGAAGCAACGGGATAGCCGTGAGTGCGACTTCTCTAGAAACGATATCTACGAACACAATCCGATGGGCGGCCTTGGATCAAAAGGTGCGCCTTCCTCAATTTTGGGTGACCCCATATGACGACATACCCCGAACTTATTATTTTGCGCCATGGCGAGACCGAGTGGAATGCGCAGGGGCGCATGCAGGGGGCGTTGAACTCGTCTCTGACGGCGGCGGGCAAGGCGCAGGCGCAGCGGCAGGCGGACATCCTGCAACAGTTTGACCTGAGTGAATTTGACGTTCTGAGCAGCCCGCAGGGCCGCGCCTTTGAGACAGCGGCGATCGCGCTGGCGCGGCAGGTGTCGCATCTGCGGACCGATGACCGGCTGCGCGAGATCGGTGTCGGCACATGGGCTGGCAAAGTCCGGAGCGAATTGCCCGGCGCCGAAGCCTTTGAGGAGGGGCCTGACGGTGCTTTGGAGCTCTATGAGCATGCGCCCGAGGGCGAGGGTTTTGCGGCGCTCAAGCGTCGTTGTATGGGATTTTTGTCCTCGCTCACACGGCCTTCGGTGCTTGTAACACACGGAATTACCTCACGAATGTTGCGCGCGATTGTGACGGGTGAGGGGGCTGCGGGCCTTGCAAATATGGGCGGCGGGCAGGGGGTTGTGTACCACTTGAAAAATTCTGTGCAAAAACGTCTCGAATGAGGCTTGCCATGGCTGATATCTTTGACTAAACCGCAGCACATCGGGTCGTTAGCTCAGTTGGTAGAGCGCTTCGTTTACACCGAAGATGTCGGGAG
>CAWVWS010000195.1:0-4303 GCA_963933905.1 uncultured Sulfitobacter sp. | reverse complement strand
TGACGCATGGTTTCATTAGTGGCGTTTGTGGCGGGCGTTGGTGGGAACTTCCAGTTGTTGTGACGGGCGTGTGTGTGGGATTGAGTTTAAGGGCAAAATAGAGAAGTGATCGAAGTGGTGTGGATTTTGGGCCTGCCGCGCCGTTTTAAGGGCGCGGCAGGAGATTGTTTTAGGCTGAAGCGCCCAAGAGAGCGGCGTTGCCGCCCGATGCTGTAGTGTCGACGCAGACGTGGCGTTCCTGCCGTACGCGGGCGGTGTCGGGCAGGCCGCGCATCAGCGGGATGATGGGCCCTGTGCGTTTAGCGAGGGCTTGCTCATAGCTGCGTGCGATCTCGGTGTCGCCCCACCACAGGATGCCGCCATAATTGGGGCCTGTGGTCAGGTCATCGGGTGGTATCGCGCCGCCTGCGCAGACGGCGATGCCGCCGAGTGCTTCGACTGCTTTTTTCTGAGCGGCCTCAGTCTCGGGCGTGGGGCCGAGGCAGAGGATTGCAGGGCGCGGCAGGGTGGAGAGACGGTTGCTCTCGCCTGTGGGGCCGGGCAGTGACTGTGTGTCGATTGCTTTTCCGTCGTGTTTTGGCAGAGCGGGTAGGGTGCCCGTGGTGTTCCAGACGGGCGATACATCCGCGAGATCGGGGGCGGAGAAGCGCGGCAGGTAGTTCGGTCCGCCTGCTTTGGGGCCTGTGCCTGACAGGCCTTCGCCGCCGAAGGGTTGGGAGCCTACGATTGCGCCGATCTGGTTGCGGTTGATGTAGATGTTGCCCGCCTCGATCCGCTTGGAGACGTATTGCACACGGTCGTCGATGCGGGTGTGTAGGCCGAAGGTGAGGCCGTAGCCTGTGGCGTTGATCGCATTGATGACCTTGTCCAGCTCACCCGATTTGAACGTGGCCATATGCAGGACGGGGCCGAAGATTTCACGCTGGAGGTCACTGATGGCTTTCACCTTGATGATCGTTGGCGCGATGTAGGTGCCGTCAGCGGGTGTGGGGAGTTCGGCGACGAGACGCCCATCGGCTCGCGCTGCCGCGATGTGGTCGGCGATGCCTTTGCGGGCTGTCTCGTCGATGACGGGGCCTACGTCTGTGCTGAGGTGCCATGGGTCGCCCATTTGCAGGGCTTGCATGGCGCCGATGAGCATTTTGGTGAAGTCCTCGGCGATGTCTTCCTGAACATAGAGGCAGCGCAGGGCGGAGCAGCGCTGGCCTGCGGATTGGAAGGCACTTTCCACGATGGCTTGGACGGCTTGTTCGGGGAGAGCTGTTGAGTCGACGATCATGGCGTTAAGGCCGCCTGTTTCCGCGATGAGTGGTGTGCCGGGGGCGCAGTGGTCGGCCATGGCGGCGCGGATGCGCTGGGCCGTTCCAGTTGAGCCTGTGAAGGCCACGCCATTGATACGTGGGTCAGAGGTAAGGGCGGCCCCAACATCGCCTGCGCCGGGGAGGAGTTGCAGGGCAGTTTCGGGGACGCCTGCCTCATGCAGGATGCTGATCGCCATGTGGGCGATGAGAGGTGTTTGCTCGGCTGGTTTTGCAAGGACTGCATTGCCTGCGGCGAGGGCGGCGCTGATCTGGCCCAAGAAGATCGCGAAGGGGAAGTTCCACGGGGAGATGCAGGTGAAGACGCCAGCGGGGGGCATGTTGGTGGCTTGCGCGGCGTAGTAGCGTAGGAAATCGACGCCTTCGCGCAATTCGGCCACGCAGTCGGGCAGGCCTTTGCCAGCTTCACGGGTCAGGAGTGCGCAGATTTCGCCGTAGCGTTCTTCATAGATGTCGGCGGCGCGCAGCAGGGCTTTGCGGCGGTCCTCCAGCGGCGCGTTCCACGGGGTTGCGGCGTCGAGGGCTTTTGCCATGTCTTTGGGTGTGGCGGGGTGGACTTTGCCGGGGGAGGTTGCACCTGTCGGGTTTTGCACGTCTTGGGCTGTGTCGCCTTTTGTGCCGCCTACGACGATTGGTTTGGCAGTCCATGTGGCGCTGGAAAAGGGTGCGCGTGCTTGCTCGATCGCCGTCAGAGTTGGGGTGTGGGCGAGGTCAAACCCGCGCGCATTGGCGCGCAGGGGGCGGAAGATTTCGGGGCCGCGGGGGATGACGGGGATGGTTTCTTCGAGCTTGGAGAACGGATCGGCGGCGACTTCTTCTGGGGCCACGTCTTCGTCTACGATCTGGTTCACGAAGCTGGAGTTCGCGCCGTTTTCCAGCAGGCGGCGGACCAGATAGGCGAGCAGGTCTTTGTGTGCGCCAACGGGGGCGTATATGCGGCAACGGCTACCGTGGTTCTTGAGCACGATGTTGTGCAGCGTCTCGCCCATGCCGTGCAAGCGCTGGAATTCATAGAGTTCTTTGTCCTGACCCATGTGGAGGACGGCGGCGACAGTATGCGCGTTGTGGGTGGCGAATTGGGGGTAGATGCGGTCGGTCATGCCCAGCAGTTTGCGGGCGTTCGAGATGTAGCTTACGTCTGTGGCCGCCTTGCGGGTGAAGACTGGAAAGCCGTCGACGCCCTCAACCTGTGCGCGTTTAATCTCTGTGTCCCAATAGGCGCCTTTCACGAGGCGGACCATGATGCGGCGGTCATGTTCTTCGGCCATGTTGTAGAGTGCGTCGATAGTGCCAGCGGCGCGGGGGCCGTAGGCTTGGACAACAACGCCGAAGCCGTCCCAGCCTGACAGGGCAGGCTCACTCATGACGGCGTTGATGACGTCGAGCGACAGGCCGAGGCGGTCTGCTTCTTCGGCGTCTACGTTCAGGCCCATGCCAGCGGATTTGGCGAGCAGGCACAAAGCGCGCAGGCGCGGCACGAGGTCTTTCATAACGCTCGCTTCTTGGGCCACTTCATAGCGCGGGTGCAGGGCGGAGAGTTTGACAGAGATGCCAGGGTTTTTGCGGATGTCGTCGTGGGTGCAGCCGCGTGCGATGGAGGAGATCGCGTCGGAATAGCTCAGGTGGTAGCGGCGGGCGTCGCTCTCGGTGCGGGCCGCTTCGCCGAGCATATCGTAGCTGTAGGTATAGCCTTTGGCCTCCATCCCTGCAGCGCGTTTCATCGTTTTCTTGATGTCCTCGCCCAGAACGAACTGACGGCCCATTTCTTTCATGGCACGGGCCACTGCGGTACGGATCACAGGTTCGCCCATGCGTTTGATCGCGGCGCGCAGGTGGCGGACGGGGCCGGGTTGTTCATCATCTAGAACGCGGCCTGTGAGCATCAGCGCCCATGTGGAAGCGTTGACCATGGTGGAGGTGGAGTGGCCCATGTGGCGGCCCCAGTCGGACGGCGCGATCTTGTCCTCGATGAGCGCGTCCATCGTCTCGGCGTCTGGAACGCGCAGGAGTGCTTCGGCGAGGCACATTAGCGCCACACCTTCGTCGGTGGAGAGGCCGTATTCGGCGAGGAACACTTCCATCAGACCCGGAGATGTGGTGCCGCGGATGTCGCGCACGAGGCCTGCGGCCATGGCGGTGATGTCTTTGCGATCTTGTTCCGACAGATTGGCGGTTTCTATCAGAGCGGCCAGAACGGCATCGGGTTCGGCATAGGTGCCTGTGTCGATGGTTGCGCGCAGGGAAAGGGATGTGTCACGTGCCATTTTGGATGCTCCATAAGCGGGTTTTGACTAGTTTATCATAGCATTTTCAGGCATGTTGCCTGAAGATGCCCGGAATACAGGGTCAAACACGTCATGGGAGGCGGATTTATGACGCAAAACACTTCTGATCTAGATCAGTTCGATCAGGCGATTCTGACGACACTCGCCGAGGACGGGCGCATTAGCATTACCGACCTGTCCAAGCGTATCGGTCTGTCGAAATCCCCCACTCAGGCACGCCTGCGCAGGCTGGAGGAAAGCGGTGTCATTCTGGGATATCGTGCCATGCTGAATCCTATCCGTCTAGGGCTGGATCATGTGGCATTTGTCGAAGTGCGCCTGACCGACACGCGCGAGGCCGCATTGGCGGCGTTTAACGCAGCGGTGGCAAAGGTGCCGCAAATCGAACAAGCGCATATGATTGCAGGGAATTTTGATTATCTGCTCAAAGTGCGCACGCGGGACATGAACAGCTATCGCGCGTTTTTGGGGGATACGATTTCGGCGCTGCCGCATGTCGCCTCCACCTCGACCTATGTGGCGATGGAAGCGGTGAAGGAAGTGATGCTGTCAGAGGGGACTTGACCTGAGCGGTCTGCGCGCCATTCTTTGGAACATGCGTATTCTGTTTGCCTTAGCCGTGATGGTCGGCCCCGTGTTTTCCACTGCTGCGTTTGCGCAGCAGTGTCCTGCGTCTGCGGATGTGAGTGTCGAGTTGGA
>CAWVWS010000194.1:0-4322 GCA_963933905.1 uncultured Sulfitobacter sp. | reverse complement strand
TACAGGCAAACCCCTCAGATGCGATGCAGGGCGAAGAAGCGACGATTGCAGGATTCATTGCAGCGCATCCCGAATGGGACGGTGTTTTGTGCATCACAGGCTCGTCGACGCGTTGGGTCCACATCAGCGCGGGCGAAGTGGTGAGTTTCCGCAGTTTTCTAACAGGTGAGATGTTCGGCTTGCTCACAGCGCAGTCAAGCATGCGCGATGCGGTTGTGGAGCAGGGATTGCAGGCGGATGTCTTTGACAGTGCTGTCGCCGATGTCATGTCGCGGCCCGAGCGGCTTTCGGCAGCACTTGCCAGTATTCGTGCCGATGCGCTGTTGTTGGGTGTTGATCCTGCGCGCGCACGGGCTCAGCTGTCGGGCTGCCTGATCGGGGCTGAGCTTGCCGCGACGCGGGTCTATTGGCTGGGGCAGAATGTGGCGCTGATCGGGGATGGTGCTATAGTGGAGAGCTACGGGGCCGCACTCAGGGCACAGGGCGCGATGGTGCAAATACACAGCGGTGACGAGATGACCCTGCGCGGTTTGCAGGATGCCCATGAAAAGCTGCGCGGGAGTTAACAGTCCCTTCCTTGTAGCTTGTTTGTTTGGGCGATAGCGTGACGCGAATTATTCCGCAGGAGAACAGAATGAGTAAAGTTGCTGTAGTCACAGGCGCCGCTGGCGGGATGGGCCGTGCTATTGTCGCGCGTCTGATTGCAGACGGAATGCATGCTGTCGGGCTGGACGTTGACGTCGATGGGCTGAACGAGTTGGGGGGCGATGCGGCCTTTACGGGCATTGTCACGGACCTGACCAGTAGCGCTGCAATCGGGCAGGCGTTTGCCCAGATTGCCCGCGATCATGGCGGGGTTGATGCGCTGGTCAACAATGCCGGCACTTGTTTTATGTCTGAATTCCCCGACATTCCCGAAGATGAGTTCGAGCGGCAGATGGCGTTAAATTTCTCGGGCGCATTCCATTGTTGTCAGGCCGCGATCAAGTTGATGGCGGGGCGTGAGGGTGTGCGCAAGATCGTCAATATCTCGTCGAACGGCGCGTATAATTTCGATGCTTTTGATCCGCCGCATTACCGCGCCTCCAAAGCCGCCCTTGATACGTTGACCAAGGATCTGGCGCGGCGCTATGCCACCGACAAAATTGCGGTGAACTCAATTGCGCCTGCCATGACGGAAACGCCGCTCTTTGGTGTGGTGAGTGCAGAGGTGCTGGAAAAAGCGATTGCGCAAATGCCCCATGGCCGCGCAATGCAACCATCGGAGATTGCAGCATGGGTCGGTTTTCTGATCTCGCCCGCGGGAGATATCTCAAGCGGGAATGTGATCATCCTCAATCAGGGGCGCGACGTGCGGTAGGGCGCGCGGAATTTTTCAAAAATTCCAGACCGTTATCTTTCAAAGAAAACGACTACTCGAACCAATCGGGTGCTTTGCGCAGGGTTGGCCATTGCTCGGGGGAGTGGCCGAATATCACAAGCGCATCGCGCTCTTTCGACATCGCCATTAGCCGCGCGCCGTGATGGATGGCAAGGGGAACGTCCCATGACCCTGCAAAGCATTCGTCGATCTCGCTTGCGCGGCTGATCGCATCAGAGGTTAGTAAGACGGGTCCTGTTTGCGGCAGGTCGACCATGAACGCGAGCTGACCAGGGGCATGGCCGGGGCAGAGATAGACCTCGAAACCTTCCCCGAGGGTAAAGTCCTCTTCCACCAACAGATACTCCGCCTCTGGCCATTCCATTGCCTGCTTGCCTGACCAATAAAGGGGGCGGGGCAGGGCGCGCTCAGACGCTGCAATCAGGATGGGTGCATGGGGGAAAGCGTCCATATGCCCGACATGGTCGATGTGGGTATGGCTTTGGATCATCAGGGTGATATCGCTTGGAACAAGGCCCAGCTTGGCCAGTTGCGCGGCGGGCATATTGTCGGGCGTGACCGACAGAACACGGCCAAAACTGCCCAGATCATCCTCGACCGTCGCTGCCTCCGCGTCCTCGGCGTATTTCTGAGGGAAACCTGTGTCGATCAACACAGTCTCATCTGCGTCCGTCTGGATCACAAAGCCGCAAATGCCGATAATGCGGCCATTGGCGTGGACCTGAAACAGGCCGTAGTCCAGCACCGCCAGACGAATGGGTTTGCCCTTTAGGCGCGCATGGTTTCTCATGCGCTGAGCAAACGGGGACGCGATATGAAAGTCAAGATACACACGTTGTTTCAATATCTTCTTGAGACAACGCAAAGCAAGCCTGAGGCGATCGTAGGGTTTTCGCTCTCGCAGTCGCCGCGCTTGGGGGATTTCCTCGACAATCTTGACCCTGATCTGCCGCTCGACTGGAACAATCGTGATTTCAGCGGCCTGCCAGAGCTAAAGGAACATGTGCTGCGCCAAGCGGGACTGGAGGGGATTTGCACGACAAAAGATGTGCTCATCACCGCAGGGGCGGCGGAGGCGAACTATCTGGCGATCATGCAGACGCTGCACCCTGACGACGAGATTGTGATCGAGTCACCAGGCTGGCCGCAGGCCGAAGTGCTGGCAAAGGCCGTTGGCGCGAAGGTGGTAAAGGTCACGCGGAGGGAAACGGACAATTGGCGTCTGCCGCTGGATGAACTGGCCAAGGCAATCACTCCGCGCACCAAGATGATATTCCTGACGAACCCTAACAACCCCACGGGTGATGTCCTCGACAGTTCCGAGGTGCGCGAGATTGTGCAAATGGCGGACCGTGAGGGCGCATGGCTTTTGGTGGATGAGGTTTATGCAGGGTTGGAATGGGACGGGCCGCGCGCGCCAAGTGTGGCGGGCATGTACGCGCGGGGCATCACAACAGGATCGGTGAGCAAGGCGCTGGGGCTGCAAGGGTTGCGCACGGGCTGGATCATCTGCTCTGATGCGGGGCTGATCCATGATGCTGTGATCCTGCGGGAAAATTCCTCTGAGATTATGAACATCATGGGGGAGGTGATCGCCGAGATCGCTTTGCGCCCCGCGCGCTATGGCCCTGCGATGGAAAAGGCCCGCGCCGAGGGGCAGGCAAACCTTGCCCAGATGAACGCGTGGGTTGATGCTCAGGATGCGCTCAACTGGGTTAGTCCCCGCGCAGGTTTGATCGGTCTGGCGCGCCTGCCCGAGGGCGTCAATAGCGATCCGTTTGCGCGTTTCTTGTTGGGGGATCCCTACCGGACATTCTTGCTGCCGGGCAGCGCATATGACGAGCCGAACCATATCCGCCTTGGGGTTGGTGGCGGTGCTGCGGTCAATCTAGAGGAAGGTCTGGTGCGGCTGGCGCAGGGCCTGCGTGATTATTCGAAAAGATAGGGCAGGGGGCTCACGCTGAGAACCACGGGATGTATCAGGATCAACATACCGTAGACCAACAGGCCGATCCCCAGCCGCATAAACGTGCTGCGCGGATTTTGAAGCCTTGTTTGATAGGGCGCTGCGCGTAGCTTCTGCAAACGTGTGCTCCACTGTTTCGCCCCCATCACGCGCTTGTTGCGGCGGTCGCTGATGGTGCGGCCTAACAGGGCGAAGGCCAGAAATATCCCGAACATGATCACATGGGCCAAGTCCCCGTTAGGCAGCAGGTGCAGCCCTGCCCAAAGCGCCAGAGCGACAAGTAGGGGATGGCGCGTGAAGCGGATGATACCTGGCTTCGCGGGGTCAAATGCATCATTTTTTCTGCCGCCAAAAGAGAATGGATTGGGCCGTGCAATCGCCAGCGCGAGCAACAGACAAACCGCCAGCATACCGACTGCGACAACATAATGTTGCCAAACCGCTTGGGGCCAAAGCTGGACATAGGGCGCATGGGCCGCAGCAGCGATAACCGCGCCGAGCATGCAAAGGGACAAAAGCGAATAGGCCAGTGTAAAGCCGCGCGGCCCGAGAAGGCGTTGGAGCCGCACTTTGACTTTGGGGCGGACAGGGACAGTATGGGTGACAAAGAAGGCCGCAAAAGTGAGGGCGAAAAGTGGCCAGCTGATCATCGCTCAATCCCTCCTATAGCGCGGAACAAGGCGTTAATGCGCATGGTGTTTCTCATGGCCGCCGTTTTGCTGTGTTGCGAGAGGTCTTGAGCACGGTGCCTGCGGTGTCACAGGTAAAGCGCACCCGCAAATCACCATGCCAAAAGGTCAGGCGATGTGTGCCTGCATCCTCGTCAATCCCTGTCTCGAAGGTGCTGGTGATGGCACCACTGCGCATCTGTTCAATCACTTCAGCCGAAGGGATACCCAGAACCTCCCCCAGATCATGGGCGTCGATTGTCGGGTTATCTTTGGTCAGGTCGATTTTCATAGGTCAGATTTATCC
>CAWVWS010000193.1:0-4337 GCA_963933905.1 uncultured Sulfitobacter sp. | reverse complement strand
GCGCGCATGGGAGCGGATCGCAAAAGACCTGCCCATGGACAAGCTGGAGGCGATGGTTGTGCCTGCGAAAATGTCGGACCTGCCGAAGCTGACGGCGGATATCCTGAACGGTCAGGTCAAGGGCCGTGTCGTGGTTGATGTGAACGCCTGAGCAACCTGTCGTTAGGTAAGCATCTTGAAAAGCCTCGAAGGGTACCCTTCGGGGCTTTTTACATTTGACGTGGGCGCGGCGTTGAATGATCGTAGCGGCATGAAACTTGATTTAGAATTTGTGCGCAGCCAGTTTCCCGCGTTTGCGGAACCTGTGTTGCAGGGCCAAGCGTTTTTCGAAAACGCTGGTGGATCTTATACATGTGGCGCGGTGGTGGACCGCCTCTCGCGGTTCTACACCCAGCGTAAGGTGCAGCCCTATGCACCCTATGTTGCCAGCACATTAGGCGGTGAGGAGATGGACGAGGCGCGCACCCGCATGTCCGCGATCCTTGGCGTTGACGCGGACGAGTTATCCTTTGGGCCCTCCACGTCGCAGAACGTATATGTTTTGGCCCAAGCGTTCGGCCAGATGATGGAGGCGGGCGAGGCGATTATCGTCACAAATCAGGACCATGAGGCCAACACCGGCCCGTGGCGCAGATTGGCCGAGCGGGGCATTGAAGTCCGTGAGTGGCAGATTGATCCCGAGAGCGGTCATCTGGACCCTGCTGACCTTGAGGATCTGCTGGATGATAAGGTGCGGCTGGTCTGTTTTCCGCATTGCTCCAACGTGGTGGGTGAGGTCAATCCAGTGACTGAGATCACAGCACTTGCCCATGCGGCGGGCGCTTTTGTCTGTGTGGACGGAGTGTCTTATGCGCCGCACGGATTTGTCGATGTGGGTACTTTGGGGCCCGATATTTATATGTTCTCGGCCTATAAGACCTATGGGCCGCATCAGGGGTTGATGGTGGTGCGCCGTACACTGGCCGAATTACTGCCGAACCAAGGGCATTATTTTAACGGGGGCAGCCTGTACAAGAGGTTCACCCCTGCGGGACCGGATCATGCCCAAGTGGCGGCTTGCGCAGGAATGGCGGATTATGTGGACGCGCTTTATGCCCATCACGGGGGCGGTGCGGCGGATGCAACTGCGCGGGGTGTGGTGGTGCATGACCTGATGCGCGATCACGAAACCGCGCTTTTGCAACAGCTGCTGGATGCGGTGAAATCGCGTAATTCAGTGCGGTTGATCGGTTCCGACACGGCGCAGGGCCGTGCGCCGACTGTGGCATTGGCACTCAACCGCACGGGGGAGGATGTGGCCCGCGATCTGGCGGCCAAAGGTATCATGGCGGGAGGCGGTGATTTTTACGCCGTGCGTGCGCTTGAGGCGATGGGTGTTGATCCTGGAAAGGGAGTTCTGCGCCTTAGTTTCACGCATTACACGAGCCAAGCGGAAATAGATCAGCTTTTGACTGCCTTGGATGATGTTTTGTGAGATGTTTGCCTTGATCATGCTGCGTCTGGCCTAAATCGTTATGCAAGCGATGAACAAAGGTGGTCCCGTTGAGCGAAACTTCTCCAATTCTGATATGGTTGCGCCGTGATTTACGGCTGAGCGACCATCCCGCCCTGCATGCCGCCTGTGAGACAGGGCGGCCTGTAATCCCTGTGTTTATCCTTGATACTCAATACGCTGCTTTGGCCGCCGCGCCCAAGTTTCGAATGGGACTGGGTCTTGCGCATCATGGCGCTGCCTTGGCCGATGCCGGAAGTCGCCTGATCCTGCGCCGCAATGACAGCGCGCTTGACGCCTTGCAGGTATTGATCAAGGAGACTGGGGCAGGAGCAGTCTATTGGACGCGCCAATATGATCCTGATGCCATTGCCCGCGATACCGAAGTGAAATCCATGCTCAGAGAGCAGAGGATCGAGGCGAAGTCATTTGGCGGCCATCTGATGTTCGAGCCTTGGACCGTCGAGACAAAGACGGGCGGGTACTACAAGGTTTACACACCTTTCTGGCGTTCGGTCAAAGACCGCGATGTTGAGGTGCCGCTCAAAGCGCCATCAAAGATCACAGCGCCCGATAGCTGGCCTGCCTCCGATGATTTGGCCGATTGGAAAATGGACGCAGCCATGCAGCGTGGCGCGGATGTGGTGCGCCCCTTTGTTCAACTGGGCGAGAAGGCGGCGCAATCGCGCCTCGGTGCATTTTTGGCCCATAAAGTGGCCGATTATAACACCACACGCGATTTGCCGGGTGTCGACGGGACATCGAACCTCAGCGAGAACCTTACCCTTGGCGAGATCAGCCCGAACCAATGCTGGCACGCAGGCCAGCGCGCATTGCAAGAGGGCAAGGCAGGCGCAGAGACATTCCTCAAGGAGTTGGTTTGGCGCGAGTTTGCCTACCATCTTATGCACCACACGCCGCGCATACTTGACCGCAACTGGCGCGAGGAATGGGAAGCCTTTGACTGGAACGAGGACGAGCGGCGTGCGGAGGTCAAGGCGTGGAAACAGGGGCGCACCGGCATCCCCTTTGTCGATGCGGCAATGCGCGAGATGTATGTGACGGGTCGTATGCACAACCGCGGGCGCATGATCGTGGCCAGCTACCTGACCAAACATCTGCTATGCCATTGGCGTATCGGTCAAAAATGGTTCGAGGAGTGTCTGATTGATTGGGATCCTGCGAGTAATGCAATGGGATGGCAGTGGTCGGCAGGTTCGGGTCCTGACGCAACGCCATACTTCCGCGTTTTTAATCCTGTGACCCAGCTTGATAAATTCGACAAAAACCGCGATTATGCAGGTCGCTGGATTGCCGAGGGGCACAATGCTCCGCATGCCGATGCGCTTGCCTATTTCGAAGCGATCCCGCAGCAGTGGAACATGAGCGCGGATGACGGATATCCCGAACCTGTGGTGGATGTGAGCGAGGGGCGCAAACGCGCACTCGACGCATATTCGAACAAGAGCTTTTAGATGTTTCGCATCACAGATTTCTTAGGTAAATTAACGGTTAAGCCGACGGGTAGGGACAGGCAATGATTTTAACGACAACCGAAGGCCAGAAGGACCTGCCACGTTATTTCGCGCGCGTTATGGGTATGGCGTCATCGCTACGGTATGGGCGGATTGACTTTGTCCTACCCGATGGGCGCAAGTTCCGTGCAGAAGGTCAAAACCCTGGCCCTGTGGCGGAATTGGACATTCACAATGTCGATCTGTTTGCCCGCCTGATCCGTGAAGGCGATCTGGGCTTTTGTGATGCCTATCTTGACGGCTGGTGGAGCACGCCTGATTTGCAGGCCTTTATGGATTTTATCCATGCCGATAACGAGGACATCTACGACGGATTTCCAGGGATGGGTTTGGTGCGCAAGTTCGAGCAGCTACGCTTTTGGTTGCAACGCAATTCCAAGGAGCAGGCCCGCAAGAATATCTCCTATCACTATGATTTGGGTAATGATTTCTACGGCCTTTGGTTGGATGATACGATGAGCTATTCCAGCGCTATTTTCACCGATCCGCAGCAGAGCATGGAATCCGCCCAGATCGAGAAATACAAATCCATGGTGGATGAGATGGGTGTGAAAGAGGGCGATCACGTGCTTGAAATTGGCTGTGGCTGGGGCGGGTTTGCCGAATATGCCGCCGCCGAGCGCGGGTTGAATGTCACCTGCCTCACGATTAGCGAAGAGCAGTTTAACTACGCTGTGGACCGCATTGAAAAGGCAGGACTTTCTGATCAGGTAACGTTCAAGCTGCAAGACTACAGGGACGAGAAAGGTCTCTATGACGGGATCGCCAGCATCGAGATGTTCGAAGCAGTGGGCGAGCAGTATTGGCCGGTTTATTTCGAGACGGTTCGCGACCGCCTCAAACCCGGAAAGACAGCTACATTCCAGATCATCACCGTGGCCCACCGCCGTTGGCAAGTTTACAAACGGGGTGTTGATTTTATCCAGAAATATATTTTCCCGGGGGGCATGCTGCCCAGCCCCGTTGTGCTTCGCGAACAGATCGAGAAGGCGGGGCTTGCTGTCGAGAAGTCCGTTGAATTCGGCAAAAGCTATGACATCACGCTGCGCCGCTGGCACGAAACATTCAACGAAAAGTGGGACCAGATCGCCGCTTTGGGCTTTGACGAGCGGTTCAAGCGCATGTGGAATTTTTACCTCACTTCTTGCGCAGCGACATTTGACAGTGGAAATTGCGATGTAACCCAGATTACGGTGCGCAAACCGGGCTAATCCGGTGGGTGCACCAAAGGAAGCTCTTGATGCCTACTGCAGCACGCCTTGTCGGGGCGGTACTTTTGGCCATTTTGGGATGGCTTTTGTCAGATGTCG
>CAWVWS010000192.1:0-4423 GCA_963933905.1 uncultured Sulfitobacter sp. | reverse complement strand
AACACAGGTTCCGCAAACGCGGGAAACTGGCTGCGTACAAATTCTGTATCAAGTTTCATGGCACCACGATCATCCACCCCTGCGCCCACGTCAAATGCAAAAAAGCCCCAAAGGCAAAACCTCGGGGCTTTTCACACTGGTCTCAAAACAAGGATCAGGCGTTTACATCAACCACAACGCGGCCTTTGACCTGACCGTTCAGGATATCCGCTGTCAACTTTGGCAGATCAGACAGTTTCGCAGGCACAACCATCGCCTCCAGCTTGTCCATGGGCAGGTCTTTTGCAACACGCTCCCATGCGCGCAGGCGGTTGTCATAGGGCTGCATGACTGAGTCGATGCCAAGAAGGTTTACACCGCGCAGCAAAAAGGGAATTACCGTCGCAGGCAGCCCCGCGCCCCCAGCCAAACCGACAGAAGCAACAGACGCGCCGTACTGCATCTGGCCCAGAACACGCGCCAGCATCGCACCGCCAACAGCATCCACACAGCCGCCCCATGTCTCTCCTTCGAGCGGACGCTTGACTGTTTCGTTGATCTCCTCGCGGGCAACAACCTGCGTGGCCCCCAGCGACTTCAGATAATCTGCGGTTTCTGGGCGACCTGTCACACCAGAAACTTCATAACCAAGATTGGCCAAAATCGCGACAGCAACAGAGCCAACACCGCCCGCAGCACCTGTAACCAGCACGGGACCCGACTTGATCCCGTGATCTTCCAATGCCATCACCGACAGCATGGAGGTAAACCCAGCGGTGCCCACGGCCATCGCCTGACGCGCATCAAGACCCGCTGGCAGTGGCACAAGCCAGTCGGCCTTCACCCGTGCCTTTTGCGCATAGCCACCCCAATGGGCCTCACCCACGCGCCAACCGGTGAGCACAACTTTGTCCCCCGCTTTGTAGCGCGGATCGGACGATGCCTCGACGGTACCTGCAAAATCAATGCCGGGCACATGCGGGTAATTCCGCACCAGGCCACCACCACCTGGGCTCATGCACAGCCCGTCTTTGTAATTCACAGTGGTATATTCCACCGCAACCAGCACATCACCCTCGGGCAGTTGGTCTTCGGAAATCTGGGTAATCGCGGCAGAGGTGTTACCCTCGTCATCCTTGTTCACAATCAACGCATCAAACATCTGTCTCTCCTCTGGGGACTGTCCCCGATTACTCTTCTATTCTTCATTTGGCTTGAAAACTCCGGGGTTCGGGGCTGGCCCCGATCCGTCGTTTCCAACCCGCTCAGGCCCAAAATACTTAGGCCCAGAAAGATTCTCGCACGGTGGCATCACGCGGCCCATCAGGTGTCTCCAGCCGCAGGACCGTGCCTTCGTCCCAGTGGGTCATCCGCACCATACCGATGGCGACATTGGTGTTAAAGTCTGGCGACCACGCGGCTGACGTCACTTGTCCTACGCGCTTGCTACCCGCCATTAGCGGCCAGACACGATCACACCCGGGCACTTTGGCGCCTGAGATATCAATGGCGCGCACCTGTTGCACAGGTCCTTCTTTGGCAACACGCAACAGCGCGTCACGGCCAATACAGCCAATCGCCGTTTGCGTATCACAAAACCGTCCCAGCCCACATTCATGTGGGGTGTTATCATCGGTCATGTCGTTGCCATAGCTGAGCAAACCGCCCTCGACACGCTCGATCCCGTTGGGACAACCCGCGCGCACATCCATGTCTTTTCCGGCCTCCATAAGTGCGTTCCACAAAGGCATGCCCATTTCGGTCCCCTCGACATAAATCTCAAAGCCACCTTGCTTGGAATAGCCAGAGCGCGCCACAGCCATAGAGCGGCCTTGAAACTCGAACATACCAAAGCGGAAGAAACGGATGTCGCGTACTGCATCGCCAAAGACATGGGCCATTAGGTCGTCTGCTTTGGGCCCCTGCACAGCCAGCGGGCTGATATCAGGCTCGTCGATCAACACGTCAAGGCGATAGCCATTGGCGATCCCTTTAACCCACAACAGCAAATCACTATCGGCAATGGATATCCACCAACGATCCTCGGCCAGCTTCACACAAACAGGATCGTTGAGCATGCCGCCCGTCTCATCCACAATCGGCACATAGAAACACCGCCCCGGCATCATGCCGCGCAGATCACGCGGGGTGAGCATCTGCATCAGACGCGCCGCATCAGGACCGCGCAATTCCACCTGCCGCTCAGCTGCCACATCCCAAATCTGAACAGCGTTCTTGAGGTGGTGGTAATCCTCCTCGACGCTTTTAAAAACGGTGGGCAGCAACATGCGGTTATAGACGGTATAGGCCGAAACCCCCGCAGCCTCGACACCGTCCGAAAACGGCGTGCGGCGCAGTCGCCGCGTTTGTGAAATTAGCGCCATCAGGCGTCCTCCGGCATAAAGATGATATCAGAGACCGGAGGCGTAAACCCTGCGGTCTTTAGCATTTGGCTGATTTGCCCACTGTGGTGGGTTTGGTGGTTAAACATATGGGTGATGCAAACCGCTTTTGGCTGCGTCACCTGTTGGTTTATCGCGCCCGAGAACCAGCTTTCCTCGCCGCACAAATCCATATTCGACAAGGTTTGCGCCCAAATGCGGATACGCCCGTCAAGGCGGAACCGCTCTGCATCCCAAGCCCCATAAGTCGGCGTGCAGGTGGCACTTTGCGCACCCGCAACCGCGGGTGCAGGCACGTCACTGCAAAACCGGCTCATCCACAGGGTATCTCCCCACAGGATGTGGTTCATCGTCCCGAAGATCGAGCCAAAGAAGGCACCACGCTCAAAGGTCAGCTCCGCCTCGTCCATCACCTTGAAGACGCTGCGCAACTGTTTGTTCTGCCACGCATTATAGCGCGCCATTAGCAGAACATATTCCTTCTGGATCACGCGGCACCCTTCCAGTCGATCGGGCAAATTTCGGCGGACTTGCCCCCAAAATCCCACACTCGGCCATAGTCACGCACTTTGGATTTCACGCCCACGGCGGCGATGATATCGGGACCCATCCAGTATTTGGAGTTGGAGATCATGACAGGGTGGTCAGGCTGCGCCCCGTCGATCATCTCGATCTCACCGCTGATTTTGCGACCAATCTTGATGGCGCGTTTTTTGCCATCGCGGATGATCTCCACGGGCGCACGCTCGGCCCCGATGATCTCGGACACCAGCATAGTAAACAGGCCAGTTGTCCCACCCGCAGCACCAGAGAAAATCTGGAGCAAGCCGTTGTAAGCCGCCTCGGAGGCACGCTCGTCCACATAGGCACCCACGCGCCAGTTGCCCTCACCCATACGGCCCGGAATATCGACCAGAAGCCCTACATTCAGACCGCTGAGGTCTTCGCCCTCGAAATTACCTGCGTCAATCGCGATGGCCATCCACGCGTGGCAATGCCCTTCAGTGGGCGGATGCGCGCCAAGACTGACCACACAAGGACAGAACAATTCACACGAGCAATTCAAGAAAAGCTCTCCCTTGATCGCCCAGTTTGCAGGCGTCATCTCTCTGTTACCCATCTTATCCTCCCGATAAAATCATGTGATATAAGGCCAGCCTGCCACGACACATGCGCCGAGGATCAGGGCAACGCCCATTGGTTTTGTAATATAGTGTCCGATCTGCGGCAGCTTTTCCAGCACCATGAAGAGTGTCGCGAGCCCCATCCACGCAAGGTTCATAACGCCCCCCGCAAACCCCAGCGCCATAAAGCCCCAGCAGCAACCAACACAGAACGCCCCAAGGCCCAGCTCCATGCGTAAACCGCCGCCAAACCCTGTCTTCCAATGCCCCAGAAAATACATCGACGGGCTGTGGCAGACGCCATGGCAAATCTCCTTGGCGCGGGTGAACTGGAACAGGCCAACCGCCATTAGCAAAGCCGCAGCAAACCAGCGCGACGTCGCGATCCCCAGCATGTCGATCACACCACCAAACAGCAGTGCCAATTGCACCCCCGCCAGCAAAAGCGCAAAGCCGACCCAGACAATAGCGTAGCCGGCAATCACACCCAACCACCCCGCCCGCGTGCCATTGGCACTTACCATCAAGTCCTCGTAGGCGCGCAGCGTGGGCACCAGTGTCGGCAACATCATTGCAGCCATCATAGCCGCCCACATGAAGGCCAACGGCCAGAATTCGGCCATGGGCATCTTCATATCCATGCGCGGGTCCATCCGGCGCATCATCTCGCCCATCGCATCGGCGCGGCCCAGCACGTCCAACCCCATCGACGTACTCATGCTGACCATCATCCACCACGATACAAGGATCAGGCCAAAGAAGGCCAACCAAAGCGTGGAGCGGAGAAGATGAAGCATAGGACAGAACCAAACCAGTGTTTCGTTGCAAATTTAATGTCAGACATTTAAGCTTTAGGCAAATGGGAATTGTCTGACATATGAAAATTGATCCCAAAAGCACCGCCGACCTCTCGGCACA
>CAWVWS010000191.1:0-4541 GCA_963933905.1 uncultured Sulfitobacter sp. | reverse complement strand
GGTTGGATACATCTTAGCACGCTGTCCGAATTTGCCGGACCACTTCAGTGGATGCGTGGACGCAGCATTGCGACATGATAGATGTCCAAAGGCTTTAACCATTTGGATGCTACTCAGCCTTCGTTCCGGTGTTCTGCGCCATCACGATATTTGGATGTGCCCGAAAACTGAGGAAGTCTACATCGACGTACCTCACAGACTATATTATTCAGCGATATCTTCAGCCCAGAGTTCCGGTTTCTCTGAGATGAAGCGCTGCATCAGAGCGGTGCAATCAGGATCATCAGCGACGATGACCTCCACGCCTTTGGAGCGCAAGAAATCTTCGTTGCCGCCAAAGTTGGTGTTCTCGCCTATCACTACGCGGGGAATGCCGAATTGGATGATCGTGCCTGTGCACATCATACAAGGGCTCAGCGAGGTATAGAGCGTCGTGTCGCGATAGGTCTTCTGTCGGCCCGCTTTGCGCAGCGCGTCCATCTCACCATGCGCTATCGGATCGCCCTTTTGCACGCGTTGATTGCGGCCTTGGGCAACAACCTCTCCGCCGCGCGCCAAGACGGACCCAATCGGGCAGCCGCCTTCGTCAAATCCGGCGCGTGCCTCGTCATAGGCGATGCGCAAAAGGCGTGTATCATCTGCGTTCATGTGTTCGTGTCCTTTGTCGCGAGGATGGGGCTGGAATAATAGGGTAGCGTCTCAACGCTAGGTTGCCAAATGCCATCGCGTTGCAGCGTGTCCATATGATCGGCGATTTGATCCAAAGTGGCAAACCAAACGTCTTTGGTTTCTCGCGTTTTGGTTAACCACGCCTCGACCTGTTTCCAACGTGCCAACCGCCCGGTCAGAAAAGGATGGATGATCAACATGAAGAATCCGCCATCGCTGTACTGCGCCTCAAATTCCTCCCAGAAGCCTTGCAGCCCCGTGGAGGGTGCGGCGACAGGCATCATATACCCGATCTCGTCGTAATGTGCGAAGGGCGGCCAATCGTCAGTCCCCCAATGTACCGGCATCTCGTAGAGTGTTCCTTGGGCGGTCTTCAACTGATAGGGAATGTCATCTGCCATCATGGAACTGTCATAGCGAAGCCCGTGTTCGATCATCAGATCGACGACTTCTTGCGTGATGTTATAGACTGGCGCGCGATACCCACGCGGCTTTTGTCCGCAGATGCGTTGATGCACATCGAGTGTGCGTTCAAACCATTCACGCTGCTGGCCACGCGTTTTGATTGGATCTTCGTGCAGATAACCGTGATGGCCAATTTCATGCCCGTCTTTCAGGATTGCCTCGGCGACATCAGGATATGTCTCCAGACACCAGCCGGGGATGAAGAACGACTGCTTCAATTCCAAACGGCGATAGGTATCGAGGATGCGAGGCAGGGCAACCAAGGGGCCATAGCGCCCCATTGAGATAGGATAAAGGCGGTCGTGGCTGTCCTGAGGCTTGGCAATATGGATCAGACTGTCTGCATCCATATCAAATGTGATCGCTACTGCGCATTTCGCGCCGTTTGGCCAAGGGATAGGATTACGGATCATTGCTCAGCTTTCATTCAGGACGTGGGCGCTGGCAGTGTCCCATGACAGCCAGATTGTCGCGCCGCTCTTGAGGTCGAACTTAGACAACTCACGCTCTTGCATCTGTACTTTGAACTCATGGCCCTGTGCGTCCTCAAGAAACAGCGTGACCATAGAGCCAACGAACTCCTCTGAGATCAATTTGCAATGCGCTTTGTTGCCAGCATCGGGGTCACTCAATGAGATGTGGACTAGATCAGCAGAGATGACAAAGCTGGCGTTATGCCCTTGGATCAAGGGCACTTCGTTTGTGGGAACAGTGAAGTCACCTGACGGCGTAGCGATACGGGCGGTGTCTTGTGACAGCGACGCAACCTTGCCCGACAAGATGTTATTGCGCCCGACAAATTCCGCGACAAACTGGTTGGCAGGTTCGCGGTAAATGTCTTTGGGAGAGCCTATTTGAGCAATCTCGCCTTTGCCCATGATGATCACGCGGTCGGCCATGGCAAAGGCTTCGGACTGCGAGTGGGTGACGTAGACAAAGGTAATGCCCAGCTCACGTTGCAGATCGGTCAACACAGCCTGCATGCGGATCACAAGGTGGGCGTCAAGCGCGGACAGCGGTTCGTCCAGCAGCAGTATTTGCGGCTCCATCACCAGTGATCGCGCAAGTGCAACGCGCTGTTTCTGGCCGCCAGACAGGGTAGAGATATCACGATCTGCAAATTCAAGAATGTCCATCTTGTCGAGCCATTTCAGTGCGCGCTCCTTGCGCTCTGTCTGGCCCACGCCGCGCATTTTCAAACCAAATTCGACGTTCTCACGTGCCGTCAGAAACGGGAACAATGCGAGCGATTGCCAGACCAGCGGTGTGTCCCGTTCGTGCGGTGCCACATCGTTCATGACGCGATCATTCAGTCGGATTTCACCGTGCGTCGGTGTCTCCAGCCCAGCAAGCATTCTTAAAGTTGTGGTCTTGCCGCAGCCTGACGGCCCCATGATCGCCAGAAATTCACCCTCGCGAATTTTGAAATCCAGCTCTTTCACGGCGACAAAGTCGCCAAAGTGTTTTTGTACTTTATCAAAGATAACCAGCGGTTTGTTCATGGTTTGATGCTCTTCATTTGGCGGCTGGCGAAAAAGACTTGCGCCAGCACAACCAGGGTCATGGAAATCAGGAATACAAAGGTGCCGATGGCGTTGACCTGTGGGTCGATGTTGCCTTGTACAATCTCAAGGATAAGTACGGGCAGCGTCTTGTTCAGGCCCGAGACGAACCACGATACAGCAAATTCATCGAACGACACAGCGGCTGTCAAAAACAGTGCCGAGAAAATCGAAGGTTTGCAAAACGGAATGATGACATGGCGCATAGTTTGCCATTCGGAGCCACCAAGGTTCCATGCGGCGGATTCCAGATCAGGGTCCATCTGGTTCAGGCGCAACCGTATTACGGCCATGGCAAACGGTGCGGTTAAAACGCTGTGTGCGATGATAATCGAATAAAGTTGCCCCGACATGCCAATTTTGGAGAACCAAGCGAGCATAGCCAGCGCCATGATAACTAACGGAATGGTAGGCGGCAGCAGGATCAAGGCGAGGTAAGGCCCCTTGAAGCGGAAGTTGTACCGAAAGTCGGAGTAGGCTGTGCAGAACCCCAAAAAGGTTGCGATGAGGGCGGTTGAACAGGACACAATCAGGCTGTTCAATGCAGCTTCCCACACATCGGGGTCGGCGAGGATTTTTGCGTACCATTCTGTCGTGAATTCCCCCAGCGGGATCGTAGGGAACCGTTGGGAGTTAAACGAGAAGATCATGCTGAAAATGATCGGTGCAAAGACGAAGGAAAATACCATCGCCACATAGATGCCAAGGATCACATTGAGAGAGCGGCTTTGGTTCATTTCGCGCCCTTCTTTTTGCGGTAGGCCAAGGCGATGCCGGTAAACGCGATTGCGAAAAGTGTACCCATCATCATGATTGCAACAACTGCGGCGCGGGGCCATTGCTGGCCTGATTTGGTGGTATCAAGGATCAGGATTGGCAATGTCGGTTCTTGTGATCCACCAAGGTAAAACGGGGCGACAAAATCACCAAATGACAGAATGAAACAGAAAATTGCTGCGATAATCAGGCCCGTCTTGGACAGTGGAATGATCACTTGCCAGATCGTGCGAAAGGCCGAGCAACCCAGATTGCGCGCGGCCTCGATCAGGTTCTTGTCAATGTTCGCCATTGTGACGGTTTGCAAGATCACCACCAGTGGCAATGTCAGTGTCATATAGCCCACCAGCGTGCCGAAATTGGTGTTGAGCATCGTGTAGGGACCAAGGCCGATGTAGCTAAGCATACCGTTTATCACACCACTCTCAGAAAGGATGACGAACCATGAAAAGGTGCGGACCAGATAGCTGGTAAAAAATGGAATAATGAGCAGGAATATCGCCCATCGACGGGTGCTCTCGGAGGCACGGAAAGCGAGCGCAAAGGCGGCAGGAAAGGCGATGCACATCGCACAGATGGTCGAGATCCCAGCGATGAAAACGGTGTACCAATAGCTGTCCCAGAAGTACCCGCGCGAGAGCATTTTGGACCAGTTCACGAATTCAAACGCCTCGGTCATGCGGTAGTTCTTCACAAGGAAGAACGACATCGCGACCATGAAGAGAACAGGCCCCACAAAGAAGATGAACTGCCAGAATATGATCGGCAGGCGCCATGTCAGCGCATAGAGATTGAGTTTTCGACCAGGTGTAGAAAACATGTTCTAGGGGCTATCCTTTGGTAAAAAGGGCGACTGGTTGGCCGCCCGTTTATATGTGTTTAGCGGCTCGGATCAGGCGTTCTTATATTCTGACCAGAAGTCGTTCCAATCCTCGAGGCCCTGCTGCTGCGGGATATCGCGGTAGTGGATGCGGCCTTCGTTGATCAGTGTGATCGGATCCTGTGCATCGCCGTCAATCTGGTGTGAGCGTGTGGCCTCGGCCAAATCCGCTTCGATCAGGGCAGCGC
>CAWVWS010000190.1:0-4629 GCA_963933905.1 uncultured Sulfitobacter sp. | reverse complement strand
CGCCGCCTGAAATGATGATGTCCTTCGAGCGGTCCTTGAGCTGGATATAGCCGTCAGGATGGATCACTCCGAGATCGCCGGAATGAAACCAGCCGCCTGCAAACGCCTCTCTCGTAGCCTTGGGGTTGCGGAAATACCCCTTCATGACGACGTTTCCGCGAAACATTACCTCGCCCATGGTCGTGCCGTCACATGGCACGGGCTGCATTGTTTCGGGGTCCAGCACATCAAGCGCCTCAAGCGGCAGGTAGCGAACGCCTTGGCGCGATTTTAGGCGCGCTTGTTCATCGCTCGGTAAGGATGACCAGCCTTCGTGCCAATCATTGACGACCGCGGGTCCATAGGTTTCGGTCAGCCCGTAAAGATGGGTCACATCGAAGCCTGCTGTTTTCATATCCGCCAGCAGCCTTTCAGGCGGTGGTGCTGCTGCTGTGAAAAACTGTACCGTATGATCAAGCGCACGCTGCGCATCAGTGGGCGCGGAGATCATCAGAGACATAACAATCGGCGCGCCGCAAAGGTGCGTGACCTTTTCATCTGCCAACGCATTCCAGATCGGTTCGGCACGCACCTGACGCAGGCAAACATGGGTCCCAATGATGGTAGAGAGCGTCCAAGGGAAGCACCAGCCGTTGCAGTGGAACATCGGCAGCGTCCAGAGATAGACGGCATGTTTGCGCATTGAGGTGGTGAGCGCGTTGCCTTGCGCCAAAAGATATGCACCACGGTGGTGCGAAACGACACCCTTTGGGTCGCCGGTTGTGCCGGATGTGTAGTTGATTGAAATCGCGTCCCATTCGTCTTTGGGCATCAGCCACGTAAACGCAGGATCGCCGTCGGCGAGGAAGCTTTCGTAGTCATCCCCGTCAAACACCGTTCTCGGACCGTCATACTCCGGATCGTCATATTGAACGACCACTGGGCTGACCTCCGCCAAGGCCAGTGCCTCTCGCATCAAGGGCATAAATTCAGCATCCACGATGACAACCTTGGACATCGCATGATTAAGCTGGAACGCAATAACCGCCGCGTCCAACCGTGTGTTGATCGAATGTAAAACACCGCCGCACATGGGCACGCCGTAGTGGCACTCCAACATGGCAGGCGTGTTGGGTAGCATTGCCGAAACCGTGTTCCCCCGCTCAATCCCGCGAAGCGAAAGCGTTGACGCTAGTTGCCTTGACCGCATGTAGAATTCTGCGTAGCTGCGGCGCAACCTGCCGTGGATGATCGCCGTATGATCAGGGAACACCGTGGCTGCGCGTTCCAGAAACGTGAGCGGCGTCAGCGGCTGGTGGTTTGCCGGATTACGATCCAGGTCGGTGTTGTACGGGTTCATATCTCAGGCGTCCTGCCACTGGGGCGCGCGTTTTTCAATGAAGGCGCCAATCCCTTCTTGCGCGTCATGGGCCAGCATATTGTCGACCATCACCTCAGAGGCGTAATCATAAGCCTGCGCCAGCGGCATTTCTCGTTGTGCGTAAAAGGCGCGCTTACCTATGGCCAGCGTCATGCTGGATTTGCTGGCGATCTTGCGGGCCATCTCCATCGTGACGTCTTGCAGCGTGCTCTCAGAGGCCACACGGTTGACCAAGCCAATCTCGGCGGCGCGGGCGGCAGAAGTCATATCACCGGTTAGCAGCATTTCCATCGCGTGTTTGTTCGCCACATTGCGCGACAAGGCAACCATAGGCGTGGAGCAGAAGAGGCCGATGTGGACCCCCGGTGTGCTGAATTGCGCTGTCTCTGAAGCGATGGCCAGATCGCAGCTTGCCACCAATTGGCAGCCAGCCGCCGTTGCGATGCCGGTGACTTCGGCAATCACGGGCTTGGGGCAGTTGACGATACCCTGCATCACGCCCGAGCACATGGACATTATGGACGCGAAATATGGTTTGCCACCGTCAGGCCCGCTGCGCACCGCTGTCATCTCTTTTAGGTCGTGGCCCGCACAAAAGGCAGGGCCGTTCGCGGCCATAATGATAACGCGCACGGCAGGTTCGTTACCCGCTGCGCCAAAGGCCGAACCAAGTGCGCCCAGCATCGCCTCAGACAGCGCATTGCGGCGGCTCTTATCGTTCAGAGTCAGGCGCAAAATGCCGTCATCGCTCAGATCACGCAGTAGAATATCTCTCGACGTCATGGGGCTGTTCCTTTGATCAGGCTTAGCGGATGTTGATCTCAACACTGTCCGCAAGGGTATTGGCAATAAAGCAGTAGCGGTGCGCGCGGTCCTGCATTTTTGCCATCTGCGCGTCATCCACGGCAAAGCCGGTGTCGAACCGCACCAATGGATGCAAATCAATCCGCGTAACAGACATCTGCCCTTTTGGGTTCTTGCCAAGATGCGCCTCGGCATAATCGTGATAGCTTGCCACAGGCCAACCAGCCTTGGCTGCCAGCGCAAGAAAGGTCATCATGTGGCAGCTGGAAAGTGCTGACGCCAGCGCCTGCTCGGGATTTGTGTTTTCCGGATTGCCGCCCCAATCAGGGGCCGAGTCTACCATGATGTCGTACAAACGGTTCATCTGCACGGTGTGCGCGTTTGAATAGGTGCCTGTCGCAAACACAGGTTCGGCGCGCTGCCAATGCAGCTCGATGGAAAGATCGGACATAGTGCAAGTCTCTCGTGAAAATGAGGTGTTTGCGGCGCGCACCTTGAGGAGTGAGCGCGCCGCCGATGGTGCTGGAGGCCTTACGCCGCTGCGATCTGCTTTTTGGGGTCGTAGAACGGGCGCTCGACAACGGTCGCTTTCGTCGGACCCGACTTAGTAACGATTTCTACTTCCGCGCCGATCACCGCCGCATCAGCCGCAACCATCGCCAGCGCGATGTTTTTCTCCAAGCGCGGTGAATAGACTGCTGATGTGACCTTGCCGATTTCTGTGCCGTCTTGGTTAATCGCCCAGAACGTCGTGTTCGGACCAGTAAGCGGCTCGCAATCAATGATCAGGCCGATTTGTTTGCGCTTTGGACCCTCCTTTTTGATGCGGAGCAGGGCTGCCTTGCCGATGAAATCCGCCTCCATGTCGAGGTTCACAAGACGATCAAAGCCGAGCTCGTAAGGGTTCGTGTAGATATCAGCATCTGCGTGATACGACAGCATCCCACCCTCGATCCGGCGGATTGAGGAGGTGTGACCGGGCTTGAGACCATGCTCCATCCCCGCCGCCATGATCCGCTCCCAAAGCTGGTCACCCATCGCGCCATCGCGCAGATAGAGCTCATAGCCCAATTCGCTGGACCAGCCTGTGCGGGATACGATCAGCGGGATACCGTCCAAATCAACCTCACGCAGCCAGTAGTATTTGAGGTCCATAATGCTTTCGCCGAAAAGCTCCTGCATGATCAGGCCAGAGTTCGGGCCCTGAAGCTGGAGCGGCGATACATCAGGTTCAGTGATCTGAACATCGAGGCCAGAGTGTACTGCAACACCTTGCGCCCAAAGCAGGATGTCGCTGTCGGCCAGCGAAATCCAGAAGTGGTTTTCCGCCAAGCGCAGCAGGATAGGGTCGTTCAGAATGCCGCCATCCGCGTTTGTGATCAGGATGTATTTGCACTGTCCAACGGCCATCTTTGACAGATCACGACATGTCAGCATCTGAGTGAACTTCGCAGCATCTGGTCCAGTGATCTCAACCTGACGCTCGACCGCCACATCACACAGGATTGCCTCATTCACGAGGTTCCAGAAGTTTTGCGTAGGATCACCAAAATCACGCGGGATATACATATGATTATAAACAGAAAACGCCTTGGCGCCCCAACGGACTGTTGCATCGAAATATGGTGATTTGCGGATTTGTGTGCCAAAGCCAAAGTCGTCTGTCTGTGTCATACTTGCGTGCCTTTCGCAGGTGGCCTGACCGGCCAGTGAAATGGTAAAACCTGCTCATGATGTAACTGAGAACAGCAAAAATTTCGGGCTGATAATGCGTGCCTTTCAGGCCGATCAGACCGATTATAAGGCCACAGGCAGCCCGTTCAGTCTGTCCGGGCTACTCCGCGCTCTTTGCGACCAGTTTGGCCAGATTGGGCTGACTGGTTTTGACCCGCCTTGTCGCGATATAGGTCATGTAACGTTCAATCGCGAGATCCGTGGCAAGCATCTCATCTATCAAAGCCTGAAAGCTGGTAAGGCTCGGCGTCACGACCTTCATCACGTAGTCCATGCCGCCACCGGTCGCGATACAATCCGTCACCTCATCAAGTTTGCAGATGTACGCCTCGAAACGATCAAATTCAGCCTTGCGGTGAGACCCGAGAGAGACGGTCACAACAACTTGCGTGAAGTCAACAATACGCTCCAATGCCAACTCGGCGTGATAGCCTCGGATGTACCCTGCAGTTTTCAGCCGGTCCAGACGCGCCCAGCACGGCGTGGGCGATAGGTTCACCAGTTCAGCCAGCCGCGTCTTGCTCAATTGCCCGTGCTGCTGCACAGCGCTCAGGATTGAGATATCCATGGCATCAAGGCCCAGCTTTTTCATGGGTATGTTTCTTTCAGATTGGCCAAAGGCGTTTTGCCCGCGTTTTTCAAAGACTACCTTACCAATCAATCTCGGGTAAATGCCCGAATTCGGCATTCGCTTTTCCGACAGATCGTCCCTCGATCGCGCCAGCAATAGA
>CAWVWS010000189.1:0-4643 GCA_963933905.1 uncultured Sulfitobacter sp. | reverse complement strand
CGGGCCTCCTCGCCCAAGCCGTCACCGCCTTCCGCAGCGCCCTTGAGGTCTACACCCGCACCGATCATCCGGTGCATTGGGCCACGACACAAAACAACCTCGCCGTAGCACTGCAAAACCAAGGCACCCGCACCCAAGGGGCCGAGGGCGTGGACCTGCTCGCCCAAGCCGTCACCGCCTACCGCAACGCCCTTGAGGTCCGAGCCCGCGCCGATCGTCCGGTGCAATGGGCCACGACACATTTCAATATCGCGCTCTGCGAAGAGGCGCGCGCGGAACATGACAGCTGCCTCGATCCGCGCCCGCCCGTCACCGCCGCCTTGGAAGCCGTCGAAAACGCCCTCACCATCTTTGACCCCGAACACATGTCCCGCTATTACGACATAGCCACCGAACTCCGCGACCGCATCCAAGCCAAACTCGACGCCCTCCCACCCGCCTGACCTGCTCCAAAACAGCACACACAAAACACCTTCTCTATTTTGCCAATAAACTCATTCCACCCCCACCTCACAAAACCACCCTAAAAAACCTCCCGCACCACCCCACCCAAAAACACACCACACCGTGCGCAGGGGAATGAGGAGACTTCTCAAAAACCAATCCGTGCATAGTTTCACCCCCCAACGGTCAAAACCCAGCCCACGCAAGCAGTGCACCACACGGTGTACAGGGGGTGCACAGATAGCACCCCCCACTCAAACACCCTGTTCCCTTCCGTCCGCCCCCGCGCTAAAACACTCCAAATCACCAAAGGTCCGCCCATGCCCCGTTACGAATACAAGGTCGTTCCCGCCCCCACCAAGGGGATCAAGGGCAAAGGCGTCCGCGGTGCGGAGGCAAAGTTTTCCTTTTCGGTCCAAGAGCTTATGAACGGAATGGCGGGCTACGGTTGGGAATATCAGCGCGCCGAAACCCTCCCCTCGATCGAGCGATCAGGCCTCACAGGCACCACCACCGAATGGCGCAATGTCCTCGTCTTCCGCCGCCTGCGCGAGGGCGACGCCTCGGAGTTCCAGCCAGAGCTGCTCCCCGCCCCCATGGCCGAGCCTGAGGACGAAGATCAAGCCCTTGAAATGCCGTTCGAAAATGAGGATACGGACAACGATCCGCTGCCCGATAACGGCGTCTAAGACACCCAGTCCGACACCAACATCGGCGCCTCCCTCAGCATCCTCGCCCGCGCCCGCAGCGTCACTGCGAAAACGGACAAAGACGATTCAAAAAAAACCCGAATCAAAAGGTTAAGGCGCAATATCCAGCGACAACGCATGGATACGACCAATCAATTCAGCCCCCAGCGCACTATGCACAGCGCGGTGTTTTGCCACACGGCTCAACCCCGCAAATTCGGGCGCCGTAATCGCCACATCAAAGTGCGATTGCCCCCCCTCCTGATACCCTGCATGGCCTCTGTGCGCCTCGCTCACATCCGCCACCACCAACCGCTCTGTGGTGAACGCCGCCTTCAGCGCCGCCTCTATCTCGTCTTTAACCAACATAAACCCTCCTGCGGGGACGATTATTTCCAATCCCCCCCTTCCCTCTGACTGCCACACGTTTAGTATGATCGCCTTGAGTCGGAAAGGTGTAGCTATGCGAAAGAACGATCCCTTCGGTTTTGATATGTCCGTATCTTCCGCAAAGAAGAAGAACCCGCGCGGGCGGCGTGGCATGTCTGGTGCGTCCGAGACATCGACGCGGGTTTGCGATCATGACGGCTGTGACGAAGCGGGCAAATACCGCGCGCCCAAAGCGCCCGATGTACTGGATGACTACTTTTGGTTCTGCCAACAGCACGTGCGCGAATATAACACCAAGTGGAATTTCTTCCACGGCACGACCGAAGCCGAAATGAATGCGCAACTGTCCGAGGATAAGGTCTGGGACCGTCCAACCAAACCGATGGGCGACCCAGAGGCCCGTGCATGGGCACGTCTGGGCATTGAGGACCCCCATCAGGTGCTGGGGGCGAACGCCACGCAGAACCCTGGTAAAGGTCCACAGGCTGGCCGCCGCCTACCGCCCACAGAGCGTAAGGCGCTGGATATTCTGGAGGCTAAAGACAACCTGACCAAGCCGGAAATTCGAAAGATTTACAAAGGTTTGATCAAGGTTTTGCACCCCGATATGAACGGCGGAGACCGCTCTCAGGAAGAGCAGTTGCAACAAGTTGTTTGGGCTTGGGATCAGTTGAAATCCAGCAGGAACTTCAAAGACTAAGTGAGCGCGCGGGTCCGCTTCTCAAACAGACCCGCGCCTGCGCATTGATCCTGTAAGCAGATGAAGCCCGCTCATACAGATCAGCCAAACCAAAACGGCATGCGGGCTTTCCGCGGCATCGATGATCGCGATAAAGCCGAGTGCGGGGAATGCAATAGCGCCTCCAAGACCGTTAAAATACCCGCCAATCATAATTCCGGCAAAAACCGCACCCAGAATTGTCATACCGATACCGCCTGTCAGCGCAATCATCCAACCTACCGTCGCCGCGTGTCCAAAGGCCCCCATGCAAAACCATCCCGCAGCCCCCGCGCCAAGCGTTGCGGTTATGTGAAACGCCACACCGGGTAATTGGCCCGCATGGTGCCCACCGAGATACATCATTGCGATTGACACGATCAGTCCGGCCAGCGCGGTTAGTCTCGCAAACACGAGACGTTTGCGATGCTTGCCTAGGAGTTCAAACATAATTCCCCTGCCCTCCGATTGCGCGCCCTGTGACGAACCCGGCATGCAGTTTCCCGATGATTTTGAACAGTTTCTGCCCCAATGTGCAACTCACTCACCCTATGACATCAATTTAGCCCTTTCCCTCGATCCCTCCCGCGATATGTTGCGGTAAATGCGAAACGCGCCGCTGAGCGAGCGGCAGATAGATTTAGGAAGAATACACATGGCTGACGGCGGACTGGACATCAACGCAACCCCGACCAAGGATATCTCGGTACGTGAGGTGTTTGGCATCGATACAGACATGACCGTCAAAGGTTTCGAGGAGCGCACCGACCGCGTTCCCGACCTCGACAGTACTTACAAATTTGACGCGGATACCACGCTGGCTATCCTTGCAGGGTTTTCGCACAACCGCCGTGTTATGGTTCAGGGCTATCACGGCACGGGTAAATCCACCCACATCGAACAGGTGGCAAGCCGCCTGAACTGGCCCACCGTGCGCGTCAACCTCGACAGCCACATCAGCCGGATTGACCTTATCGGTAAAGACGCGATCAAGCTGGTCGACGGCAAGCAGGTCACCGCCTTTCAGGAGGGTATCCTGCCTTGGGCATTGCGCACGCCGACTGCGATTGTCTTTGATGAATATGATGCGGGCCGCGCGGACGTAATGTTCGTGATCCAGCGTGTGCTGGAAACGGACGGTAAGCTCACGTTGCTCGACCAGAACAAAGTGATCACGCCCCACCCGTTCTTCCGTATCTTTGCCACGGCAAACACTGTTGGCCTTGGCGATACAACGGGCCTTTACCACGGCACCCAGCAGATCAACCAAGGTCAGATGGACCGCTGGTCTTTGGTCTCAACACTCAACTATCTCAGCATTGATGCAGAGACAGCGATTGTGCTGGCAAAGAACCCGCATTTCAATACTGCCGAAGGTCGCAAGACGGTCAAGCAGATGGTCACTGTCGCGGACCTTACACGCACCGCCTTTATGAACGGCGATCTGTCCACCGTGATGTCGCCACGTACTGTCATCGCATGGGCGCAAAATGCGCAAATCTTTAACAACGTGGGCTACGCTTTCCGCCTCAGCTTCCTCAACAAATGCGACGAGTTGGAGCGCCAGACGGTGGCCGAATTCTATCAACGTTTGTTCAATGAGGAACTGCCAGAGAGTGCGGCAAGTGTCAGCCTCGGCTAACCCTGAAACGTAGAACAAAAAAAGGCCTCGGCGTTCACCACCGAGGCCTTTTCTTTTTGATCGCTAAGCAGTTTTAGCCGTCGCGCTTGGCGTCGTCCTCAATCAGCGAACCGTCGATATCTTCAACTACGTCAGCTGGCTTGTAGGCTTCGCTGCCTTGGTCTGCTTTTCGCGTATCTTCCATGGATTCGCCGGCAGTGTTCACACCGTTATCTGGCTCTACATATTCGTTTGGGTCTGATGCTACCGACTGTGCCGGGGAACCAATTTTGATTTCTGCCAAAGCTGCCATCGGTGCGGAAGCGATCAATGCGATCAATGCGGCGCGGGCGGTGTTTTTGCTCAGGTTTTTCATAGTATTCTCCTTTAGTATTATGGCTTTAGAAGATTTTCGTTGCTGCGTTTCACCTTCTGGAAATACAACGGCGCGCCGCCAATTCTGTTCCCGATCTTTTTCAACTCTTGCGCAATATTTCTGACAACCCTCTGTTTCCAAATACGAAAATTCAGATATTTTTTTCCATCAGAACACCCTTATTTGCGCCTTTCCCCTCTCTCCACTCGAATGCTGTGAGACTTACCAATGTTATCTTCAGTTTATCTGCTCGCGTCCTTTGACCCTGCCCCGAAAACCTGCGAAAACTTGTGCAACCATATGGGGCGAGGTCCAAATGAATAAACCAACCGACAATCCAGCAGATGCCTTCAAAAAGGCCCTCGCCGAAGCCTCCAAGGTTATGGCGAATGATCCTGACCTCAC
>CAWVWS010000188.1:0-4648 GCA_963933905.1 uncultured Sulfitobacter sp. | reverse complement strand
CCACGCCAAAGAGGACCATCATCACGGCACCGATCTGGGCAAGGCTGTCTTGGGACAGGCCGATGCTGGCACCAAAGGCTGTGACGAGGACGCCGAAGGTGACAAAACTGACGCTCATCCCAGCGGCCAGTGCGACGGGGCCAAAGCGGTTGGCGTTCAGCGCGCTGACCAACACGATGGGCAGAACGGGCAGGACGCAGGGGTTGATCAGGGTGAGCAGGCCTGCGAGATATGCAAATACAAATTCCATGCGCCACGGGTGCATCTGCGCGAGGCGTTAAGCAATTAAACTATCCGTCAGGCGTTGTAACAATAGCGGCAGCTGGCTTAGCTGTTGCCGCTTCCGTCAAAGCGTGCTGCATCTTCTGCCGCACGGCGGATAGCTCCTGATTTATGTACCGTCTCCATATATTCCGCTTCGGGGTCGCTGTCATAGACAACGCCGCCGCCCGCTTGGATATAAAGGGTCTGATCCTTGATAACAGCCGTGCGCAAGGCGATGCACATGTCCATGTCGCCGCCCGCACTGAAATAGCCCACGCCGCCGCCATAAACGCCGCGTTTTTCAGGCTCCAACTCGTCAATGATCTCCATTGCACGTACTTTGGGCGCACCCGAGACGGTGCCAGCAGGCATACCCGCAAAGAAGGCATCCAGCGCATCACAGTCCTCGCGCAGCTCCCCGACGACGTTGGAGACGATGTGCATAACGTGGCTGTAGCGCTCGACGATGAACTCTTCGGTCGGGCGCACAGTGCCGATTTTGGCCACACGGCCCACATCGTTGCGACCCAGATCAAACAGCATCAGATGCTCGGCCAATTCCTTGGGATCAGCCATCAGATCAGCTTCAAGTGCGCGATCTTCTTCGGGTGTTTTGCCACGGGGGCGGGTGCCTGCGATGGGGCGGATGGTGATTTCCTGCCCGAACACGCGCACAAGGATTTCTGGGCTGGCACCGACCACATGAAACCCGCCAAAGTTGAAATAGAACATGAATGGCGAGGGGTTGGTGCGGCGTAGCGAGCGGTAGAGCGCAAAGGGCGGCTGCGGGAAAGCCTGCGCCCAACGCTGGCTTGGCACCACTTGGAAAATATCGCCGGCCTTGATGTATTCCTGTGCCTTGATCACGGCTTCTTTATAGGCGTCTTTGGTAAAGTTGCTTACCGGTTCGGGTGCTTCCGTTGCATCCCCCAGATCGCGGCTGGTGCCAGCGGGGGAGCGTTCCAGATCGCGCACAGCGTCCATCACACGCTCGGCTGCTTGAGCGTAGGCGGCGCGGGCGGATTGACCAGGGGTGACCCATGCGGGGGACACTACGGTGACTTCCCCCTTCACACCGTCCAAAACAGCGACCACCGAGGGGCGCAGCATCACGGCATCAGGCAGGCCAAGCGGGTCGGGGTTCACATTCGGCAAACGCTCTACCAGACGGATCATGTCGTACCCTAGGTAGCCGAAGAGGCCAGCAGCAGCTTGGGGCAGGTCCAGCGGCAGGTCGATCTTGCTTTCTGCAATCAGGCCGCGCAGGGCGTCCAGCGGATCGCCCTCAATGGCGGTATAGGCATCGGGATCATAACGCGCGGCGCGGTTCACTTCGGAGGTTGTCCCGCGACAGCGCCAGATGAGATCAGGCTTCATCCCGATGATGCTATAGCGTCCGCGCACTTCGCCGCCTGTGACGGATTCGAGCATGAACGCGTTTTCAGACGCCCCACCAAGTTTGAGCATCAGCGAGACAGGCGTGTCGAGGTCAGCCGCCAGACGGGTATAGACCACCTGATGCGCGCCTGCGTCATAGCGGGCGGCAAAAGTGTCGAAGTCGGGTGTGAGCGCCATCTTACTGGAAATTCACGTTGACGGCGTTGACGGCGCGGGGGTCGATGTTTTGCCCTGCACGCAGCAGCGTGTCATCGGCAAAGATATCGAACAGGCCGCGTGCCAGCGCCTGATTTTGCTGTTCGCGCAACTGTGCGACAAGGGCAGATGCCTCCGCGCTGTCGCCTGCGGCATGGACCGCATCAAGGCGTACCAGTGCGACAGTGTCCGTGCCCTCAAGAATTCTGATATCGCCCAGCTCCATCTCGAAAACCTCGGCGGTGAAGCCGCGTGGCGTGTTCACCAAAAAGGCGTTGCGGGTCTGGTCTGTCTCGACACGGGGCGCGAGCCCTTGATCCTCAAGCGATGTTCCCGCCTCAAGGGCTGCTTTCGCCGCCTCGGCCTCAACGCTCAAACGGGCCACTGATCGTTCGGCAGTCAGTCGGGCGGTGACTTCGTCAATCACATCTTCATAGGCCACAGGGCGCTCTGGCAGAGCTTCATCGAGGCGCAGGGCAAAGACGCCACCATCATCAAGCTGTTCGATCTTGGGAAAATCTTCGGCGGTGACAGTTGCAGCAACTTCGCGGAAGGCTTCATAGGCCGCAATGCCGTCGGAGCTGTCTATGGTCCAGTCAATCTGGCCCAATACCATCTCGGTCTGTTCAGCCAGCTGCTCGACCGTATTGCCACCAGCGAGGCGGTTGTCGAAATCCTCGGCTTGCGCTTCGACAAGGCGGATTGCGCGGTCAGTGGCAAGCGCGTCGCGCAACTCCGGCTCGGCCTCTTCAAAAGTTACCACCTGCTCGGGCAGCACGGCATTGATGCGGAACAGGGCAGGGCCAAGGTTGGTAAGGGCAGGGCCTGCAACAGTGCCGACTTCGGCCTCGAAAACAGCTGTGCTCGCGGCGCCCAGTGTATCAATGCTCATGTCGCCCATATCCACATCAGACAGTTGTAAACCGCGCTCCTGAACAAGCGCTTCAAAGGTGGTACCCCCAACTTCAAGGGCAGCAGCGGCCTGATCCGCGGATTCCTGATCAGCAAAGACCAAACGCTCCACAAGGCGGCGCTCGGGCTGGTTGTACTGGTCGGCGCGCGCGTCATACTCGGCGCGCAACTCCTCCTCGGGGATATCGACCTGATCGAGAATGTCCGTGGGGTTCAGCCACGAATAAGTGATCTTTTTGGTGGCGGGCAGCACAAAGCTGTCTGCGTTGGCATCGAAATAGGCGCGTAATTCTTCTTCGGTCAAAGGGGCGGCTTCGGCGTCGTTGTCGCGAAACAGAACCCATGTGAAATCACGCTGCTCGCTCACATAGGCCACCAGCGTCTCGGAATAGACGGCAGGCATCTCGACACCGCTGAGGATGGCACCTTGAAGCAGTTGACGCGCGGTTTCTTCACGCAGGCTGACTTCAAATTCGTTTTCATTCAAACCCGCAGAGCGCAGCGCCTGAGCATAGCCATCGCGGTCAAAAGAACCATCAACTCCTTGGAAAGCGGGGATTTCGAGGATGCGGTCGCGTAGCGTTTCGTCACCGATCGACAGGCCCATCTGTGTGGTTTCATGATCCAGTGCCCGCTCGCGGGTGATGCGTTGCAGCACGGCACGGTCCAGACCCAGTTGCTGGGCCTGGGCAAAGCTCATCGGGCTGCCGGTTTGCTGGCTGATTGCACGTAACTCCTGCTGGACCTGACGGGCATAGGTGTCCACGGCAATCGGTTTGTCTCCGACTGAGCCGATGGTGCGTATATTGCCGCTCAGGTTGACGGCACCAAAGCCGCCCAAGCCGATAAATAGAAGACCGACCACGATCCACATTGCGGTTTTGCCGACGCTTGATTTCTTGGCCATGGTTCGTGCCCCTTAAACGGTGTTTGCGACTGTCTAAGGGCTTGGCGCTAGAGGGGCAAGAGGATGCTAACGCCGAGGCAGATCAAGTGCTGCCAGCCGGTCAAAAAGGACGCTGATGCCAGCGGCATCCAGATTGGCAAAAGCGATGCGCAATTCGCGGGTGCCAGCGGGGGTGTCCTCTGGATAAAACATCGTTCCGGGCAGACACAGGATGCCTGCCTGCGCGACCATAAGCGGCGCAAGTTCAGCGCTGCTCATCTCGAACGGATGCTCGAGATAGGCGAAATAGCCGCCCAACCCCAAAAGCGACCAACCCTTGTCTTTGAGCTTTGGCATGTTGTCTGTGATCGCGGCACGGCGGGAGAGGATTTCATCACGCTCCCCACTGAGCCATTGGTCAAGGTTCTGCATCCCCCAGAGCGCGGCGTGCTGGCCCACTTGATTAGGGCAAATCGCGACTGTGTCGAGAAACTTCTCGGCCTCGGCCAAACGTGCGGGGGAGGCAATCATCGCACCCACGCGGTGGCCCGTCAGGCGATACGCCTTTGAAAAAGAGTAGAGGTGGATAAGCGTATCGTCCCAGCCGGCCTTGTTGAACAGGCTGTGGGGGATATCGCTAGAGGCGTGAAAATCGCGGTATGTCTCGTCCACGATCAGGGCGATGCCGCGCGATTTGCAAATGTCATAGAATGCAGTGATCAGGTCATCGGGGTATTCGACGCCCGTAGGATTGTTTGGTGTGACCAACACGATGGCACGGGTGCCCGGCGTGATCTGTCTTGCTGCATCCCACGGGTCGGGCATCATGTCATCTTCACAACGCAGCGGGACCGCAACTGCGCCTGCCATATCCAGCCACATTTTGTGGTTGAAATACCATGGCACGGGGATGATCACTTCGTCCCCTTCACCGCAAAGCATGGCGATTACTGCGGCAAAAGCCTGGTTACAGCCCGACGTTATCGCGACCTG
>CAWVWS010000187.1:0-4686 GCA_963933905.1 uncultured Sulfitobacter sp. | reverse complement strand
TAGAAGTCTTGGATTTTTTGGTAGTCGATTGAGGTCACATACTGTGCGCCAAAGAACGGGATCAGGTAGCGCTCAATGCACACGATGTAATCTTCGTAGACTTTACGCCCTAAACCAGTGTCTAACTGTTTGCGCATGTCGGCAATGGTAAGGCGCGCGACGTCGCTGAACTTCTTGGTCACAACAGGCAAGTCATTCTTGTGGCGGAATTTATACTCAAGAAACGTCTCACTAGCGTACTCCTTGGCCTCAGCCAAGTCGCGCTTACCGGTGCTGATCCGTATGGTGTGCCCATCAATAACAAAGGCCGCCTGCCAGCGCTTGCTGCGCTCACGGCGATACACCCGCACCTCGCCGTCTAGTATCAGATGTGTGTCATCGCGCAGCTGCCGCATGTCATGCTCCTCACAGCGACACTAATAGGTGATCTACGAACAAGTCTACCAAAGTGTGTGTTTGAAGCAGATTTTGAAATTTCAACAGCAAAGACTATCTCCACGACAAGTGTATTATTTGAGGACGACGCAATGTATCGCAGATTGATTGCCGCTTGCTTGATTTGGTGTTCGACTTTTGGGATTAGTCTTGCGCAAGAAACGCGACCAATTTCTGAGGCTATAGAAGACATAGGAGCAAACGTCGTGTTTATGCGCCACGCAATCGCTCCAGGTTTCGGCGATCCCGTAGATTTTGTCGTTGGTGACTGCGCTACACAACGCAATTTGAGCCACGAAGGTAAAATCCAGGCAAGAGACATTGGCGACGCACTTAAACAGCAGGGGATCACATTTGATGCAGTATACTCGAGCGAATGGTGTCGCTGCACGGATACAGCTGAGCTGATGGAATTGAGACCGGTTCAGCGTTTTGTGGGGCTAAATTCCTTCTTTCAGTCTTATGTGCCGAAGGACAAAACTTTGGAGCTTTTGAAAAGCAAACTGGAGAGACTTCCCTCCGATACGCTGACCCTAATGGTGACGCACCAAGTTGTTATACAAGCAATTACATCCATGAGCGTTCGCTCTGGCGGTTTAATTGCTTATAATACTAAAACTCAGCAAGCAGTCCGCGTGACTGCGAAATAGTTAGATTACTTCGACACAGCATCACCAACACTGTGTCTCAACACACAAACCGCAAACACTGTGTTCAACACAAAGAATCCGCTCATAAACACGGCAAAAAGTGTGTTTAAGGTGTGTTTTTGATTTACACAACTTTAGCGCGCATCGCTCAAAGTTAAGTCATTGTTTTTTAGAGTAAAAATGGTGCCCAGGGGCGGAATCGAACCACCGACACGAGGATTTTCAATCCACTGCTCTACCCCTGAGCTACCCGGGCACCGGGACCAGATAACTGGTCGGGTGAGCGCGTTCTAGGGTCTTGGGCTGCGGGTGTCCAGCCCCATTTTACTTTCCCGCAAAACTAGATGGAGCTTGGGCCTAGTGCGGTTTTTGTTCAGCTGGGTTTTCCAACGCTTCGATTGCTTTTTCAATGTCTTCGGGCTCTTGGGAGGGCGTTGCGTAGGCACCCGAAAACCATTTCGCCAAGTCGATGTCAGCGCAGCGTCGCGAGCAGAAGGGACGGTATGTCTTGCTTGTTTCAGAGGAACATATCGGGCAAGTCACGCCAGCACCTCCGCCAAGGGCGCGCGCGCGCGTTTGCGCTGTAACTCGTAGTGGCCCAGCGGGGTCCAGCCGACCAATGTTGTCTCCACATCATCTGCTTTGAATGCAGAGCGCAGGGCCGTCTCGAACGGGCGGCGGTCTTTTTTGGGCATGGGCGCGAGGTCGAGCACGATTTGGCCGCCAAGGCCGCGCAGGCGCAGGGCTCGGGGCAAGGCGCGGGCGCATGCCATGTTTGCTTTGATCCCTGCGGCCAGTGACACGTCAGCACCAGTGTTTACGTCCACGGCGACCAGCGCACGGGTCGGTTCTACGTACATGGATGCGCCTCCTGAAAGTGGCACCATATCCTCGGCTAAGGCATCAAGCGCATCAAGGACGCCGTGTTCTTCAAAGCCACCTGCATCGGTGACAACCTCGGCCTTTTCCACCCAGTCGCGCCACGCAAGGACGTGAGGGCCGTCGCCTTCGGAGAGGGTCTCCATCTCGTTGCTATCGTCGGTGAGCACGTTTTGGGCAAGGCCAAGCATCGCCTCGATATCTTCTGCAATCGCGTCGGCATCCGCTTCGGCACAGCAGGAGCGCAGGATCAGGCCATAGGACGCGCCATCCATTGCCTCATGGGCGATTTCCAGCAGGCGGTCGCTCTCTGCCTCGTCGCGGATAGAGCGGGAGATGTTGAGGCCTGGTGCATCGGGTGTGATGATCGCATAGCGGCTTTTGAACAGCAGCTTGGACGTGACGGGGATCGCCTTACCGTCTTCGGGAAAGCCTGTGACCTGTACAAGGATCGGCTGACCGGGGGCGAGCCCCTTGATCTGACGCAAAAACGCCATGCCGTCAGGTGTTTTGAGGAACATGCCCCCCTGCCCTTTGACGGCGCGGTCCGCGATCGCGCGATAGACTGTGCCACTGCGCGCAGCATCGGGCGTATCGATCAGCAGATCTTCGAGCTTGCCATCCACCATCAGGGCGGCAGCCTCGATATCACCAAGGTGGTCGAGGATGATTGTGCGGCCTTTCATGAGCCTTCTCCATATAAAGGGTAGCCGCTGGCGCGCAGCAGATTTGCAGTCTCGGCAAGGGGGAGGCCCACGATACCGGTAAAGGAGCCTGATATCCAAGGGATCAGGACGCCTGCGGGGCCTTGGATGCCGTAGCCCCCTGCCTTGCCTTCCCAATCGCCTGTGTCGAGGTAGGCTTTGAGCTCATCCTCAGCGAGGTTCTTCATACGCACAGTGCTCATGACGTCCCGCTCCCAAGTTTTGTCACCACGTTTCACGGCAACGGCAGTGATTACCTTATGACGACGTCCCGACAGAGCGCGCAAGAACGCCTCCGCTTCGGCACGGTCCGCAGGTTTGCCCAAGATACGGCGGCCCAGCGCCACGGTCGTATCAGCACACAGCACGATATCGTCTGCATCGGCAGGCACTGCGACGACCTTCTCACGCGCCATGCGGGCGCAGTAGGGACGGGGCAACTCTGCCTTCATCGGGGTTTCGTCGATATCGGGCGCGCGAATGTCATCGGCTACAACGCCAATTTTCGCCAGCAATTCCTTGCGACGCGGTGATCCTGATCCGAGGATGAATTTCATAAGACAGCTCCTCGCCCGACCCTGCGGGCAGGCGGGGTGTGTTTATTTGAAACGGTAGTTGATCCGACCCTTGGTCAGATCATAAGGGGTCATTTCGACCTGTACCTTATCGCCTGCCAGAACGCGGATGCGGTTCTTGCGCATTTTGCCTGCCGTATGCGCGATGATCTCATGGCCGTTTTCAAGCTCGACCCGGAACGTCGCATTCGGCAGGAGTTCCTTAACGATACCGGGGAATTCGAGCGTATCTTCCTTGGCCATGGTCTCTCCTGTAAATACGTCCCCCCTTTGGGGACTGGGCTTAAATGAGCGCATCGGCGGTGATTTTCAAGGGGAGATGCACTTGGGCCGCGTTTTTAACCCATGTAGCGGCTGGCATATGTGATCCTCAGGCGACCAAGAGGCATCAACGCGCCGTTCCTGCCCCAAACCTCACGCCGTCCGTGATGGAATTGCAGCCGCAGGCCAGGTGATTCTCGCATGAACGCTCACGGCTTGACGGTCAAGGCGCGGCCCCTCACAACATTCGCAACCGCCATACACACGGAGCATTCCATGAGCAACATCGTCATTCTCACCGGCGCAGGCATATCAGCGGAGAGCGGGATCGAGACATTCCGCGCTGAAACAGGGCTGTGGGCGCAGCACCGCGTGGAAGATGTGGCAACGCCTGAAGGGTTTGCACACAATCCTAAACTGGTGGTCGATTTCTATAACGCCCGCCGCGCTCAGGCGGCGGCGGCACAGCCCAACGCGGCCCACAATGCACTCGCACGGCTGGAGGCAGAGCACAGCGGGGACGTGCTGGTTGTAACCCAGAACGTCGATGATTTGCATGAGCGGGGCGGGACACAAAACCTGATCCACATGCACGGGGCGCTAAACTCTGCGCTCTGTGGTGAGTGTGATCATCGCTGGCCTGCGCCAATGGAAATGGCGGTGGGCGATACCTGCCCTTCCTGTGCCGCCCCTGCCACGCGGCCCGATATCGTCTGGTTCGGGGAAATGCCGTACCAGATGGACCGTATCTTCACGGCTCTCGGAAACGCTGATGTTTTCGCCGCCATCGGCACATCTGGCAATGTATATCCCGCCGCAGGATTTGTCGCAGAGGCAGCGCGTGCAGGCGCACAGACGCTTGAGATCAATCTGGAACCCTCCGCCGTAGGGTCGCAGTTCGACAAGGCGCTGCTGGGTCCCGCGACACAAACTGTTACCGCTTGGGTCGAGGATATTCTGAATCGTAGTTAGAGACGCTGGAGTTTTTCAAAAACTCCGAACCGTTTTGTTTGAAAGAAAACGACTATCGCATCACCGGTCGAGATCCACAGGTATGATAATCTCGACTTCACCTGCTGTCTCAAAGATCAAGGTCACAGGGACAAGCTGCCCTTGCTCCAGCGGCGCATCCAGCCCCATGAACATCAGATGGTCGCCACCGCGTGCGAACACATGCGTCTC
>CAWVWS010000186.1:0-4748 GCA_963933905.1 uncultured Sulfitobacter sp. | reverse complement strand
AAGTTTGAATCAGAAATTAGGCACAATGGGAATCCTGAATGTCCACAGGCCCTAAATTAGAGACTAATTGGTGAGGTTATTATGCAGACGTTCTTTTTGACACGGTATTCATTCTTCGGGAAGTCAGACTGGCGTTCCAAGGCCAGCAATGATCCAAAATTGTTGTTGAAACCTGCGCGACTGGAACAGCGCGAAACCCTGTTCGAGCGGATCGCACTTCAGTCATTGAGCAACCAAACCAATCCAGATTTCAAGCTGCTTGTCTTGTCCTCAGAAGCGATGCCACAGGCTTACAAGAAACGTCTTGTGGCGCTTTGCAATGATATGTTGGGAGAGCGGGCGCATGTTCTGTTTCGCAAGCCACAGCGCACGGCAGGCTGTTTCAACCAATACCGCGCACAACAGCTCCCCCGCAAAAGCAAGTATGTGATCCAGTCCATCCTTGATGATGATGATGGTGTTTCTTCCGACTTTGTTTCACGGATCAAACGTGAAGCGCGCGTTGCAGAAAGGTCGTTTGAGAAGAAGGATGACTATACGTTCATCTCGCATGCGACAGGTGTAAATCTGAAGATTTCCGAGGACGGCAGCGCAGAAGTTACGCACCGCAGCATGCCTTGTACCACACAGGGTTTGACATTGGTGTCACGCAGCAACAGCAACCGTAGCCCGTTTAACATTGCCCATAAAAAGATACTCGAGCGGCGGCCTGTACGGGTATGTCACGGTGGCCCTGTGATGTATGTGCGCACTGTTCATAACCTCAATGACAGCCGCACCATTCTGAGCGATCACCGCCCCGTCACGCAGGAGGCTGTGTCCGATATCATTCAAAACCGCTTGCCATTGTTGGCGCAATTTGCGCCGCAGGCTCTGCGCATCGCTGCTTAGACCTGCATCAGCAGGACTAAGTACCTAGTCATTTAGCTTACGCAGGCGCGCAGTCACAGAAAGGCCGTGCGCCTCAAGGCTTTCCGAACTTGCAAGGCGCTCGGCCGCGGGACCAATGGCGCGCAGGGCGGCAGGTGTCATGTGGGCCAGTGTCGTACGCTTCATGAAATCGAGCACCGAGAGACCCGAGGAGAAGCGCGCGGAGCGGGCGGTGGGCAGGACGTGGTTGGGGCCGCCAACGTAATCACCGATGGCCTCGGGCGTCCACTGACCCAAAAATATCGCGCCTGCGTGGGTGATCTTGGCGCTGAGCGCGTGGGGATCGGCGACGCAAAGTTCGAGGTGTTCGGGGGCGATGCGGTCGGTGAGTTGGGCCGCCACGTCAAGGTCTGGTACAGTGATGATCGCGCCGAAATCGCGCCATGAGGGGCCTGCGATATGGGCGCGTTGCAGGGTTTCGAGGCGTTTGTCGACAGCGGCGGCGACAGCTTGGCCGAAAGCGGCATCTGTGGTGATGAGGACAGATTGCGCGCTCTCGTCGTGTTCGGCTTGGGACAAAAGGTCCAGCGCGATCCAGTCGGGGTCGTTGTCACCGTCTGCGACAATGAGGATTTCCGAGGGACCCGCGATCATGTCGATGCCCACTTTGCCAAAGACGCGGCGCTTGGCGGCGGCGACAAAGGCGTTGCCGGGGCCAGTGATTTTATCAACGGGGGCTATGGTATCTGTGCCGTAGGCGAGTGCTGCGACAGCCTGCGCGCCGCCGATCCGGTAGACTTCATCCACGCCAGAGATTTGGGCGGCGAGCAGGACCAGCGGGTTCAGGATGCCGTCAGGGGTGGGCACGACCATTGCGAGGCGCTGCACCCCAGCCACTTTGGCAGGGATGGCGTTCATCAGAACCGAGCTTGGGTAGCTGGCGAGGCCGCCTGGCACGTAGAGGCCTGCGGCGGAGACAGCGGACCAGCGCCAGCCAAGTGTGGCCCCTGTCTCGTCGGTCCATTCTTCGTCTTTGGGGAGTTGACGTTCGTGGTAGGCGCCAATGCGCTGCGCGGCGAGTTCCAGCGCTGCGCGATCCTCGGCGCTGACTTGCTCGACTGCTGCTGCAATCTCGTTTGAGGTGATGCGCAGGGTTTCAGGCGTCAGGGTGATGCGGTCGAATTTTGTGGTGAGGTCAATCACGGCGGCGTCGCCGCGTTTGCGCACATCAGCGATGATATCCGCCACCACGGCATCCACATCGGGGCTGTCCTCACGCTTGGCGTTTAGAAGCGTGGTAAATGCCGCTTCGAAATCGGGGACGGTGGCGTCGAGGAATACGGGCATGGTGGTGGCTCCTGTGGTTGGATCAGGAGTTAGCGGGGAATGACGGGGGCCTCAAGAGGGGTGCGGCGTTTGTGCGCGGTGCGCTTGTGTGTGGTATCGGCGAGATTTGAGTTAATTGGCACATTACCGAAGGCACGGATCAATCTGGATGACGGGGCCGTTTTTTCGACGGTGCCATGTAAGGGCGTGTGACGTCTTTGAGCGTGACATCCAGCGCCTCGACAGAGAGGCGGATTGCGCCGTCGCCTGCCAGTGTGAGGATGATGTGACCCGAGGGTGCGTCTGTTTCCTCGAACCCGATGTGCAGGAGCGACAGGACCGTGTCGGGGTCACCTTTTGGCACACCTTGGGAGGCGACCGCCTGAACGGTGCTGAACATGAGGACCGATTGCACGCGTTCGGGCGCGTGACGCTCTGCGCCGTTGTCTTCCCAGCGCATGCGGTTGAGCAGGAGGGCAAAGCGCCCTGCCCGTTTGTCCCACTTCATCTCGGAAGCAGGGAAAACAGCGTCTTGGGCCAGCGACGAGATAATTTTCAGGTCATCCGCGTCAAGGGCGCCGAGGTTGAGGGGGGCCTCGACCCCGTCCTCGAACTTTGCATCCATGCTCATTCGTCTTTGATCCGCTCGATGTTTGCGCCTACGCTAGAAAGTTTGGCAACGACATGCTCGTACCCGCGGTCAAGGTGGTAGACGCGGGATACTTTTGTCTCGCCTTCGGCGGCCATGCCAGCGAGGATCAGCGACACAGAGGCGCGCAGATCAGTGGCCATGACAGGCGCACCTTTGAGTTTATCCACGCCTTTTACGATGGCTTTGCCGCCGTGCACCTCGACCTTCGCGCCCATGCGGATCAGTTCGGGGGCGTGCATAAAGCGGTTTTCAAAGATTTTCTCTTCGAGAGTGGAGGTGCCTTCGGCGGTGCAGAGAAGTGCCATCATTTGCGCCTGAAGGTCGGTCGGGAAGCCGGGGAAAGGCTCGGTCGTGACATCGACAGCTTTTACATGGTCGGTGCGGCGTTTGACCTTGAGACCCTTTTCCGTCTCGGTCACTTCGATGCCGGCGGCGTCGAGTTTTTCGCAGAAGGCACCGATGAGGTTGATGCGGCCGCCCAACAGTTCGACTTCGCCGCCGCAGATGGCGGGGGCAAGCATGTAGGTGCCCAATTCGATGCGGTCGGTAACAACGGGATGTGTCGCGGCGCCGAGGCGGTCGACACCTTGGATGGTGATTGTGGAGGTGCCATCACCCTCAATCTGCGCGCCCATGCGGCGCAGGCAATCGGCGAGATCGACAATTTCTGGCTCGCGGGCGGCGTTGTTGATGACGGTGGTGCCTTTGGCCAGTGTTGCGGCCATCATGATGTTCTCGGTGGCCCCCACAGAGGCGAAGGGGAAGTCGATCACGGCACCCTTGAGGCGGCCACCCGCGGCCTTGGCATAGAGATAGCCATCGCGCAGGTCGATGCTCGCGCCCATTTTCTCAAGTCCGTCGGTGTGGATGTCCATCGGACGTGCGCCGATGGCACACCCGCCTGGCAGGGACACTTCGGCATAGCCTTCACGCGCGAGGAGCGGTCCGAGGACCAGATTGGAGGCGCGCATTTTGCGCACGATGTCATATTCGGCGCGGGTGTTGATTGCACCGTGGCACGACATGGAGATCACGCGGCCCTCTTGGAGCGTGGTGATTTCGGCACCCAGCGATTGCAGCAGTTGCGTCATGGTGCGGATGTCGCTGAGACGCGGGGCGTTGGTGAGGGTCAGTGGCTCTTCGCTCAGCAGCGTGGCAGGCATGAGCGCGAGGGAGGCATTCTTTGCGCCAGCGATCGGGATTGAACCAGAGAGCGGACCGCCGCCCCGTACCAGAATTGCGTCCATGCCTTAGTCTTCCTTGTATGCTGCGTCTTGCGCGGTGCCTGAATTATCGGTCGCGCCTTGCGCGCTATCTGTAATGCCGCTCTCTGGCGCGCGTGCGCGTGCCTGTCCCTTGCGCCTTGCCATATTGGCTTTTAGCGCTTGGGCCAGCCGCGCTTTCTTCCGCGCAGCTTCTGCCGTTCTGGCCGTTTGGGCCAGCGATTGGTCACGTGTTTGAGAGGGCTGTTTGTCTGCCATGACGCTTGTCTAACGCAGCTGTGAGGCGGGGTCCAGATAGCTGAGAATTTGGCTTGCGCGGCGCGGCATTTGCCGCTAGTAGCGCGGTACGAACGCTGTGGTAGCTCAGTGGTAGAGCGCGTCATTGGTAATGACGAGGTCGGGAGTTCAATCCTCCCTCACAGCACCAGATACCTCCCCTTTTTTATATAAGATACTTGATTTAAGGGCTTCACTGCACCTAACTGTCAATACTCTTGTCAATACTTCTGGCAATATTTCTTGATAATAATGCTTGGGCCAAGATGATAAACGACAAACACAGAGATGGCTATCAGTACCCTGCTTCACGGCTCAGGCTCATACGCAGCAAGTGGCATGTGATAGTTAGCATCCCTGCACACATGCGTTATCTGTATAATGGGACCCAAAGAGATAAG
>CAWVWS010000185.1:0-4753 GCA_963933905.1 uncultured Sulfitobacter sp. | reverse complement strand
TACAGTTAAACCTTTAATAATGCTTGATTTTATTTGAAATGCACTCCCTTGTAATGACAATTAGGAGGCGAGGCATGGATCAAATCAATCTTTCTGCTTGGATAAACCGGAGCGAGATTTCCACGGGCGGTGTGTCGGATATAGCGGCACAAACCGCGCATGCAGTTCTGGGAAAAAGCCGGAGCCAAGCGCCGCGAGAAGGGGATGCTCTGCCTGCGCTGTGGCACTGGTTCGGGTTTCCGCCAACGGCATCCATGGAACACCTTGGCGCAGATGGTCATCCAAAACTGGGAGGGTTCATGCCGCCCGTCCGCCTGAACCGCCGCATGTGGGCAGGGGGCGCGTTAGAATTTATGGCACCGCTTCATGTGGGGGAGCACCTGACGCGCGAGACCCGTATCGCCAATGTTGTCGAGAAATCAGGCGCTGCGGGTGAGATGGTATTTGTTACGCTTGAGCATGACATCAGCGGTGAAAACGGCCTCGCCGTTCGGGAGCAGCAAGACATCGTCTACCTTCAAATCCCTGACAGCTTCCGCGCGCCCAAAGTGATCCCTGCGCCGCAGGACGATCTGCGCGAAACCGTAAGCATCACGACGCCGCTGTTGTTCCGTTATTCCGCCATCACCTTCAACGCGCACCGCATCCACTATGATCTGCCGTACACGCAGCAGGTGGAGCATTACCCCGATCTGGTTGTGCATGGTCCGCTTCAGGCGAACCTGTTGATGGATTTGGCAACGCGCCGCCGTGGTCGTGCGCCCAGCATGTTCTCCTTCCGTGGGGTGCATCCTGTTTTTGCCTCTGACGCTGTGGAGTTGTCGGCGACCAAAACATCTGACGCGGAATGGTCACTCTGCACAATCGCCGGAGACAGCCATCAGGGCATGCAAGCCAGCGCCATTTGGGAGATATAAGATGAGCACTATTCTACATGGCATGCGCGTTGTTGAGGGGTCGGCTTTTGTGGCTGTTCCGTTGGCAGGAATGACACTGGCCCAGATGGGCGCAGACGTGATCCGGTTTGACCGAATCGAGGGCGGCTTGGACGCGGGGCGTTTGCCGCTGGCCCCCTCAGGGCAAAGCCTGTTTTGGGCTGGTCTGAACAAGGGGAAGCGCTCGGTCGCCGTTGATATGAAGTCGGAAGAGGGGCGCGAACTTGTCACCCGTATCGTCACCGCACCGGGTGAAGATGCTGGCCTGTTTCTCACCAACCTGCGCGTGCGCGGCTGGATGGACTATGACACGCTGCGCCAGCACCGTGAGGATCTTATCACCGTAACATTGCTGGGTGACCGTCATGGCCGCCCACAGGTGGATTACACCGTAAATCCCGCTTTGGGAGTGCCTGACATCACAGGGCCAGAAGGCCATGAGGGGCCTGTCGCTAATGCAGTGCCTGCTTGGGACTTGCTCGCGGGAAATCTCTGCGTGAGTGCCTTGCTCGCGGCTGAGCGGCACCGCCTGCGTCGTGGGAAGGGCCAAGAGGTCGATCTGTCACTCAAGGATGTCGCAGCCGCCGCGATGGGTCACCTTGGCCTGATCGGTGATGCAGTTGTGAACGAGGAAGCGCGGACCAAGTCGGGCAACGCGCTTTATGGTGCATATGGTCAGGATTTTGTCTGTGCCGACGGGGCGCGTGTCATGGTAATTGGTTTGACGGGCCGGCAGTGGTCGGGCCTTGTCAAGGCAACCGACAGCGCTGATGCGCTCGCAGCACTTGAGGTCCGCACAGGGCTCAGCTTGCGGGACGAGGGCAACCGCTGGACCTTGCGCCACCAGATCACAGCGATCTTTGAGCCATGGTTTGCGGCACGCGCTGTCTCCGAGATTGGCCCGATGTTCGACGCGATGAAACTGACATGGTCAACATTCCGCACCATCAAGGAGGCCGTGGCCCAAGACCGCGATCTCAGCACCGATAATCCGATGTTTGAAATGCTCGACCAGCCGGGCTTGGGCCGCTTCCCCGTGCCGGGCGCGCCCATGACCTTCTCCAGCGGTCCGCGCAAGCCGCCGCAAGTGGCCCCTGCTCTGGGACAGCACACCGAGGAAGTTCTGGGCGATGTTGTCGGCATGACGGATGGCGAGATCGGCAAGCTGTTTGACAACGGTATCGTGCAAAGCCCGTCATTTGCCCGTCCGAGGACTGCTGCGTAACCAGACCAGAGGTCGCGCAGGCCGTTTGGCGGCTTTGCCGTGAATTTCCATAATTACGGGCATGATCCCTCTTGATCCTGCCCGTAATCCAGACTACCCACACCGCAGGCATAGGGGTTTAGCTCAGTTGGTAGAGCATCGGTCTCCAAAACCGAGGGTCGTGGGTTCGAGTCCCTCAGCCCCTGCCAAATCTTTGATCAAGTTCAGTGATGCGATTATCGCCTAGCCTGCAAAGCTAGGCGTAATTTTTGTAGATTGCATCGCAAACTGAAACATTGCCACGGTTCGGCCATATCGTCTCCATCCTCACGCCATAAATCACGGGCACATGTCCACTAATCAATTTAGCGGAAATGGTACGGACAGATGACTGTGGCACCCAAATCTTCACCCGAAAGCACCCTTGTTAGCGCGGCCGAGCTTGATGAAAACTCGCTCAGTGCGATCCGTTCGATTCTGACCGAAGAAGCCGAACCTGCGCCGCGTCGCATGCTGGGGCGGGCAAAGCGGGAACGCGAACCTGATGTGGCGCCAGTCCCAGTAGCCGAATCGCGCCGCAAGGCAGAAGCATTTGCGCCCTTGGCGGATGCTATACCAGAGGATTTGCGCCCCGAAACCGAGAAAAAGAAACGTGGGTTCGGTTTGTCCTTCCTGCGCCGTAAGGCCGCAACAACACCTGTTAATGTGCCTCAGCCAACCCCCGCCAAACCTGCAAAGCAGAAGGCCGAGCAGGGAGAGGGATTGATCGACCGTTTGCGCGCCTATCGCCCGACGCCTGCACATATCGCTCTGGCGCTGGTTGCATTACTTGTGCTGATGCGCCCATGGCTTGTTGTGGGCCTGCTTTTTATCTTTGTTTTGGTGATGGTCGGGGTCTTCCTCATCGCGGGATATGACGGATTCTGGCAGGGCGTGATCAAGGCCAGCCGCTGGTATGCCAAGCGCAGACCATCCCGCGTGGCTATTCTGCATGCGCGTCTCGACCGATTTGCCGTTCGTTGGGACGCTGTTCTTGACCGCTTTCCCGAAGGGACCTTGGACGGATTGTATCTGCCCGATTTCGCCGAACTTGCCTCAGCGGATGCGCGGCATGAGGAAGCGCTCGAGCGCCGCTTGGCAGGGTTGCAAGGCAAGGAGGCCTGATCGCGCCCAAATTGCAGCCTTGAAACACCGACCTACAGCCGCTAGATGCATCTTACGCGATAATTCAGGATGTATTCCATGGCCACCACCAACCCGCTTCAGTTTATTCAGCAAGTCCGCGCCGAAGTGGCAAAGGTCGTTTGGCCAACCCGCCGTGAGGTCATGCTCACGACTGTGATGGTGTTCATTCTTGCGGCCCTGACGGCAGTGTTCTTTGCACTTGTTGATATCGTAATCCGTGGTGGCTTGCAGTACGTACTGAACATGTTTGGCTAATGCCGACACTCTAGCGCGGTAGCGGCTTATTTGACCGCAAATATCTCTTCCAACACTTGAATCCCCATGGCGTGTGGGCTAGTCCGCAGGTCTGTCCTGTGGCACGCGCGCATTGATTCGAGTTGCGCGCCCTAGTATGTTGCAGGCAGAACGGGGTGAGCCCCCGCAGGTTTTAGGAATTCGCAAGCGCAAGCCGCTTTGGATAAGGACGGAAAGATCAAATGGCAAAAAGATGGTATTCGGTCAGCGTCCTGTCGAACTTTGAAAAAAAGATCGCAGAGCAGATCCGCAACACTGCCGAAGAGCAGGAAATGTCTGACCAGATCGACGAAGTGCTGGTCCCCACCGAAGAGGTGATTGAGGTCCGTCGCGGCAAGAAGGTCACGACCGAGCGCCGCTTTATGCCCGGCTACGTTCTTGTGCATATGGAAATGTCCGACCGCGGGTATCACCTGATCAACTCCATCAACCGCGTCACAGGTTTCTTGGGCCCGCAAGGTCGCCCGATGCCGATGCGCGACGCCGAAGTGACAGCGATCCTTGGCCGTGTCCAAGAGGGTGAAGAAGCGCCACGCACACTCATCCACTTTGAAATCGGTGAGCGGGTCAAAGTTGGCGACGGTCCATTCGAAGATTTCGACGGTATGGTTGAGGAAGTTGATGACGAGAACCAGAAGCTCAAGGTTATGGTGTCGATCTTTGGCCGTGAAACACCTGTTGAGCTCGATTTTACTCAGGTGAACAAGCAAATCTGATCGCTGCGGGACTGTCCGAAGGCGCAAGATTTTTTGGCGTTACCTTATCTGAGGTGACGCCTTTCTTGTTTTTGCAGTGTTGCGCCCCGCACAGCAAAGCAGGAGCCGAAGCCAAGGACCGTTAAGCGTACGGATCGTTTGCGACCGGTGCACTACCCACGGACTTGATACTACGACTTACGGCACTCATTCGATGCGCCGAACCAAAGTTCCGCAAACCTATAAGAAGATGGGCAACTTACGTGCTGTCCAGCTCCTACTCGGGCATACTAAATTGGACAGCACCGTCCGGTATCTGGCTGTCGAATTAGATGATGTTCTTGTGATCTCTGAAGCCATTGAAATCCTGTATTCCCGCGCCGATGGGCTTTGTTGCACAAATCGTTTTCTGTAGGATTCACTGTGTGAATCCAGCGTGA
>CAWVWS010000184.1:0-4817 GCA_963933905.1 uncultured Sulfitobacter sp. | reverse complement strand
TGCTTTAAATACTTATGATCGAACGGTGGTTCTTAAAGACCTGATCAGGCGAATGTGATCAGCCCAGCGCCGTTGGCCAATTGGTATCGCCAAGCACGATGGAGCCGGGGATATCGCGTGCCCACCGACGGCGCACGCCGGTTGAAAAATTCAGGTACAATTTGTCCTCATGAATGGTCCATGCGTCTGGCACGCTCGACGCGATATACCCGCTTGCCATCGCAAACGCACAGTAGCCACCGTATTGTGGCGCGTAGGCCTCAGGGTTGGCCATGAACAGTTCCATGTTTTCCGCGGACGCGAAATGCCACGTGGTCCCGTTCTACATCAATGCATTCTCTGCATTGCCGAACACCGGCTCTCCGACCGCGAAAAAGGCAACGGGATCAGCGACGCGAATTGCGATACCGCTATCGGAATAGACAGCGGGTTCTGCCGCCATGGCAGGATGGGTAAACAGGGCGGCGGCGGGGGCTGCAACGGCAGCGGTCAGAATCATACGGCGGGTCAACATGGGTGGTCTCCTTGAATGCAAATCGTGTTGCATCCTATTTGGACCATCTATTCGCACAAAAACACCCACCTCGCCCAAGCGTGAAGGCACGCGCGCAAATGTTTCAATCAAAGATATCTTCGATTTCGTCCCAGACTTCCTCAACAATCTTACGCCATATCCCTTTGCGTTTACTGCGTTTTTTGACCTTTCGGGCCTTGAGATGTGGCTGCTTTGGATGCACTGCTTTGGGCGAGTGGACGGCGCGGCACGCGCGGTCCCCCGATCGACGGCTTTCGGTAACATTTTGAGGTCATGCAGCGGCGCACCACAGTTTGAACAGCTCAGCTCTTGGCGGTCCTTGCCGCGCAACACCAACGCCGCACGGGTGCCGCAGTAACAACAGGTGGCAATCTTTTGGGCGGGCATGATCTCTCCGGTTTAGGTCGCTCTACTTGCATATAGGGCGACAGCCGCCGCATTTGAGACGTTGAGCGATCCAAATTCACCTGCAAAGTCGATTTTCACCAACGCATCACAGGTTTCTTTGGTTTTGTCGCGCAAACCCGGCCCCTCAGCGCCAAGCACAAGCGCAATGGCGCGGTCGCGCTTGCCCTCAACCGCCTGTTCGATCGTGCCCTCGGCCTCCCCGTCTAGACCCAGCACCAGATATCCCATGCCCTGAAGTTCTGCTATTGCATCGGCCAGATTGCGTACCCGCAGGTAAGGTTGGCGTTCCATCGCGCCACTGGCCGTTTTTGCCAAAGCGCCGGTTTCGGGCGCGGCATGGCGCGACATGGCAACAACAGCCTGTGCACCAAACACTTCGGCCGATCGCAAGATTGCGCCAACATTGTGTGGATCGGTCACGCGGTCCAACAGCAAAACACGCGGCGGGTTCACCCCGTCGCCCATGCAACGGTCCGCAACTTTGCCCCAATCCAGCGGCTTCACTTCCAAAGCGGCCCCCTGGTGCACAGATTGCGGATCAATGGGGGCCGAAAAATTGCGTGGCTCGCACATTTCAGGCTCGGGCCCGTGTTCTACCGCATCGCCCAATCGATCGAAGGCGTTTTTAGTGACCACAAGGCGCAATTTTTCTCGTTCGGGGTTCAACAGGGCATCGCGCACCGCGTGAATACCGAACAGCCAAACCGTGTGGTTCGCCGCCGCGCGTTTATCGCGTTCTTTATCAACAACCCAGCTTGGTTTTTTCATGGTGTTTTCCTCAGCATTTGCCCCCTCATGCGGGGGATCGACAAAAACCGCAAGGGTCACACCAAAATTGCGCCGAATTGAGGTTGACGCCCCAACATGCCAAAGCTATTCACGCCGCCAGTGGGCGTCAGGCCGCAAGGTGTGGCAGGAGACTGTAACTCTCTCGCGGAAACGCACGCCTGGTTCGATTCCAGGGTCGCCCACCATTTTTTCCAAGCCTTTGATTTACTTATATAAACGTTATCCAATATGTATCGAAGCGTTCCAGAGAAAGATGCAGTTTCGCTTCGTTAGCAGGTGTTTGGCAGCTGGTGGAATCGCAACTGGAACCTACTGATCCAACGTCAATGCGGTGACTGCCCAGTCGCGATCATCAAATGGTGCATTTGGTGATGCGCACCGATTGTCATCAATCCAAAGAACCCCAACCCCAGCACCTGGTTCAACACTCCGTCTGACCCGACCTGAACCAACATCGATGCGCCACTTTCTGTTTCCTTAGCGGTGACGGTCCAGTCCGATGATCCCTGCAACATCGGGCTGTGTGCCAACACCATGCGTCTGATGGACGATGCCACTACATCGTCTCCCGTGACCATGAACGTCACACTCAACCCTTCAACCGTCCGCTCAACCGACGCCCTCGTCGTCACGTTGTCCATATCAACGAGGTGATCACGCAGTGCTTTGATATCGACCTGCGCCCAATCCGTGTCTGGGTCACCCCGCAGCAATGTGACAATCTCGGCAATCGCTGCGAACTGGGACTGACCCGTCTCATTAGGCGACCCCGAAGTATGCATATGTTGTGCCGTGGCAGTGGACGCGACGAACATCATCGCTACTGATAAAAGACCCAGTTTCATTGAACACTCCTATTTCTTGATCACGCTATGCAATTATACTCTATCTCTTTATGATTTGGATCACATGTTTCCTGATCCCTTTTCCAATCTGCCCGCTACCGCTTGTCGCACAATGGACATGCAAAAGGGGGACGTGCTGTTTCGCCAGAACCAGACGACAACGGGGCTTTACCGTGTTGTATCTGGCTGCGTGACGCTGCAACGCACGGGGCTGGGTGGCGATACCTTGACCCTGCACAGGGCAGTGTCGGGCGGGCTATTTGCCGAAGCCTCAGTCTTCTCAGCGACCTACCATTGCGATGCGATTTGCACCGGGGCTGGGAGCGTCACGAAGATCGCAAAGGCGGATGTCGTTGCAACGATGCAATCCAATCCTGCATTTTCTGAGGGTTTCACAAGGTTGCTTGCTGTTCAGGTCCAACAGTACCGCGCACATATCGAGTTGCTAGCAATCCCGTCAGCCAAAGAACGCATCTTGGCGGCGGTTCATGCAGGCTACCACGATGCAACGGTGATCGAGTTAGCCACCCGCATCAATCTGAGCCATGAAGCCTGTTATCGCGCACTGCGGGGGCTGTGTGAAGACGGTCGTATGATCCGAGTTGGTCGTGGAAAATATACGCTGTCATAGCGTCCAGTGCTTTTCGGTTGGTTGTGCCATCAGTGCGGTGGGTTTCGGCTGGCTTGGATTTCCCGTTCGCGCTCAGACCAAGTTGACCTGATGTAGGCGAGGATATCCCATATCTCGTCATCAGTGAACGTTTCATCAAAGGCGGGCATACCGCTGTTAAAGCCAGTGACACCCCTGCCCTCTAATGCAGCAGCGCCACCGAACTTGGTGTACTCAAACAATAGGTCGTCGTCGTGATGCCACGTGTGACCTGTCCCGTCATGCGGCGGGGCTGGAAGCACACCATCGGCATTTAGGGACTGCCAGTTCGGCTGTCCCTAAAGGTTGGCCCCGTGGCACGACGCTCAATTGTCTGCGTACAGGCTTTGCCCCGCAACAATATCGCGGTGGTCCCAGTTGTGATCAGCAGCGGCTGTGGAGGCCAACGACAGCAGGGCTGGGTCAACCACCTCATGCCACGTTCACCCAGGTGCGCATCCCTCCCACAGCGTGGCTGAGCATGTGGCAGTGCAGCAGCCAGCGACCGGGGTTGTCGAAGACACACATGACATCGCGGCTTTCACCGGCGCCCACCAAAATTGTGTCGCGCAAATCGCCCAAGGCTCCGTCCTCATCGACTTCATAGAAGTGGTGACCGTGCAGGTGGATGCCGTGCGGGAACGAGGTGTCGTTTGCGAACGTGATCCGCACAGTTTCGCCATTCTGAAATGATCCGAACGGGTCGCCCTGTAGGTCCGAGACATTGTTGAAGGCCCAAATATTATCACCATCATGTCGACCACCCATTGCACCACCCATCATCGTCAACGTCAGATTTTGCGTGGGTTCAACAGGTGTTGGCAGGTTGGGCGATTTCAGAGCCATGATCGGTCCAGACTGCCTATCCGTATTTGTGCCACTCACAGCCAGATCAGCCAATCGATATGGTCCCTGACGGATCAACATATCAAATCCAACGGTACCAGTGATATCTACGATCAGGTCTGCACGTTGCGCGGGTGCGAGAGTGAGTTCTGTCATTGGACGTGGCTCGGACAAGGCCATGCCATCCAAAGCCACGAGCGATCCAGCGACGCCGCTTACCGCGACGGGAAAAATACGGTTCGTCGCTGCATTGATCAACCGAAACCTGACACGATCCCCAATCTTCACCTGATCTTGGGACAGGAACGCACGGGCGAAACTCCCCATGTAACCACCGTGGGCGACACTGTGCATGTCAGTGAACTCATCTGACAGGCTACCATCTTCTTGCATCTGCCAATCCGCCATCAGCACGGTGATGTCGTGATCAACATCTGGGGGCGTTTCATCCTCAACGATCAACGCACCCATCATGCCGCGCGCGACCTGTTCATGGGAAATGTAGTGCGGATGATACCAATAGGTGCCTGCGTCTGGTGGGATAAAGCTATAGGTCTTGGTATCCGAAGGTTCGATCAACTCTTGCGTCAACATCGGCACCCCGTCCATCTGGTTTTCCAACCTGATGCCATGCCAATGGACTGCGGTGCCTTCTTCAAGACCGTTCTCGACATCGATGTTCACCCGCTCACCGCGCCGCACACGCAGTTCGGGACCTGGCGTCGATCCGTTGAAGCCCAGCATG
>CAWVWS010000183.1:0-4937 GCA_963933905.1 uncultured Sulfitobacter sp. | reverse complement strand
ATGCTCGATGTGGGTTTCGCGTTCTTCATTCCGGTAATACTTCCGCTTCTTCCCTGCTTTGCGAGAGAAGAATTGGGCTGTGACGGTTTGCACGAGGGTTCAGTGGTAATCGCTGGGCTGCATCAATTCATCATCGTAAAGTAGAAATTCCAACGCATAGAACCCGCGAGCAGCGATAGAGACTTCGCTGTAGCCTTCTGCATCAAGGCCGATAGGGTCTTCATCAGCAATGAGCGCAGCCAGCGCACGTGGTGTTGCACCACGGCTGTCAGGCCAGAACGCCAATGCGAAGGCGCGATCATCCACCTCCGTCGGACCGAACCGCAGATGCGACGCGGATACCCAGGCATCAAACGCGAGGCCATAGGCAGTGCGCAGGCCGTCCGAGGTTGGGTCACAGTTTTGCACGGCTGATTGCGAAAGCACTTGAGCCGTGGCGGCAAGTGTTTCGAACCGTGGCATAATGTGATTGTCGATGATGTCGGAGATGGACGGGTTTGCTGCGGCGGCGAGTGGGGCGCAAACAATAGCAGCGACCAGAACGATATGTTTCATAGGCTCTCCAAGAATCTCAGCAGGGCGTCGCGGTCCTCAGTCGTCATGTTGACCACCGCGTCCCGCTGCGTCTGTGCCTCGCCACCATGCCACAGCACAGCCTCAAGAAGCGACCGTGCGCGTCCGTCATGCAGGAAATAGGTTTGGCCGCTGACTTGATCTGTCAGGCCAATCCCCCAAAGCGGCGGGGTGCGCCATTCGCTGCCTGTTGCCCGCGCTTCGGGTCTGTTGTCGGCCAAGGCAGGCCCGATGTCGTGAAGCAGCATGTCTGTGTAGGGCCAGATCAGTTGGAAGCTCTGTTCGGGTTGGTCTTCAAGACGGTGAGTGACAAAGCTGGGCATATGACAGGCAGTGCAGCCCGTAGCGTAAAACATCTCTTTACCACGCAGTACCTCTGGGTCATCAACGTCACGTCGTGCTGGGACGCCAAGATTGCGGCTGTAGAAGGTCACAAGGTCCATCCCTTCGGCATCAATCTCGGTGCCACGGGGGTCATCGTCGCCATGAATTGCGTTCTGACATAGAGTTTGATTGGCAGTACATTCACCAGCACCCGTAGGGAACAGGGGGCTGGATATGCCGATGTCACCTGCAAATGCCCCAGCAGATTGCTGCATAACAGTCGGGTTGCCAGCCTTGAGGCCAAAGCGGCCCAGCATGGGTTGATCGAACTCAACGGACCAGACGATGTTGGGGCGGCCAGAGATACCATCGTTGTCCAGATCATCTGGGTCTGCATTGGCCAGGATGTCGGCTGCGGGGATCGCCTCTAACAGACCGAGGCCGATCATCTGAGGGGCAACACGTGGGGACAACATCGACCCTTCGGCCAAGGGGCCATAGCCTAGGTTGTCGGCGGTATACGTTGGGTGGCGCAGGGAGACTTCCGCGCCATCGGCCAGCGTTACGAACTCTTCCTCGTAGGTGATCCCAAGCGAATACTCAGAGGCATGGCCCTGCACTGCGAAGTCCTGCAATTGCTCTCCATAAGTCGGATCAGGAAGAGTCGCGATATAGTCGGCGATTTCGGCAATTCTTGCGTCATCGGGCACACCGTCTGGGTCCATGATCGAAACACGCAGGAACATTGAAACTGAGTTATCCTCGGCGTTCTCTGGTGGGTGGCCACGGCCATCCTTGATGTGGCACCGCTGACAGGAACGCCCATTGAACAGTGGCCCCAAACCGTCAGAGGCCAAAGTCGATGAAGGCGATGACACCCAGAGTTTACGGAACAACCCGTTGCCCAGTCTGAACTCTAGTTCATCCTCAAACGTGATGTTGCCAGAGGGTTGCGAGAAGGCGTTGGCATCAGGCAGGATGCGCACCGTCGCGGCTCCAGCGGGGCGTTCTTCGAACGGCTGCGCCAGTGCGAAATCCGTCGCCAGTGCGGTGACAGCGGCAATCCGTTCGGCCTCGGCGTCTGTGCGGGGGATAATATTCAAATGCGGATCGCCCAGACCGTCATACGCGGTCTGGGTGGGTGTATCCGCAAGTGCAACTGATCCCGCAACCAGGGTGGCGATGATCAGGTTACTCGGCTTCATCCATTTTGCTTGCATTAAGCTGCGCATATTTTTCTTCACCGAGTTTGGCCACGAGGCCCAGTTGGGTTTCAAGGAAATCGATATGACCTTCTTCGTCTGTCAGCAATTCCTCAAACATGAAACATGTTTTTGGTCACGTAGTCGCCGACCTCTTCACAGTACTTACGCGCCTCTTTGTAGTAGGCTTGTGCGTCATGCTCTGCCGCCAAATCACACTCCAGCGTTTCTTTGGGTGTCTGGCCGATGCGCAGCGGATCAAGCTTTTGCAAGTTCGGGTGCCCGCCCAGAAACAGGATGTGGGCAATCAGCTTGTCTGCGTGGTTCATCTCTTCGATGCTTTCCTCACGGGATTTCTTGGCCATATGTCCAAGCCCCCAGTCTTCATTGCAGGCGAAAATGTAACCAATACTGGCTAACCGCTGTGAGTTCGCTGCGCAAAGCACCGTTGAGATACTCAATAACTTTATAACTTTCTTGTCGCCGTTCATTCGCTTCTTCCTATGTTGCTGCGGGTTTCAAATTCCGCAGTTGCATGGGGACTTCTGTATTGTCGTTACTGCGCATGGTGGACAGGAACAGCGGCATACACCCGCCACAGTCCGCTGCCTTACCAAGTGCGCGATACACCTTTCCAGGTGTGATGATGGTCTTGTCATCCGACGCCCGCATCCAGTTGATCGCGGCATGGATGTCGTGGTCCGTGATATGCTGGCAATGGCAAATGATCATGACGACAAGACCTCTTTCTTACTGGAACACAGCGTTTGGATCGTCCAAGGAGTCGGACCCTTCGATGCCGACACCATCCACACCAAGGGCTGCAATCACCCGTTCGATGGAGCGTGTTTGGTCGATCAACCCGTTCACGCCGCCCATGATGAGGGCCTCCCCCGCTTCATTGCCGCGTTCCAGCATTTGATCATATGCAAAGCCTGCCTCTGCTGCGATCTTGATACGCCCCAAAGCCATCACAGCATCGCCAAGCTTGCCTTGCATTTCAGCGTCTAAAGCCACGTCCGTTTCGGCCACCAAATCAGACAGCGAAAGCCCCGTCACCAATGTGCCATCAACGCGGATGTATTCACCAAGGTAGACGTTCTGAATGCCCACGCCGTTGTAGTAGTGGTCGTTGTGGGTGTTATCGGCGAAACAAGAAAGCTCTTCCTCTGGATCGTTGAGCATCACGCCCAGACGCATCCGCTCTCCCGCCGTTTCGCCATAGGACAATGATCCCATACCAGTGAGGATCGCGGAGATACCCGCATCGGCATCGGACATCAGTTCGCTGCGGGCCTCACCGCCATCGGCCCAAGCACCCGCCATGTATTCCAGATCGGAAATCAACAGTTCCGTGGCTGCTTTGAGGTATTGACCACGGCGATCACAGTTGCCGTTCGTGCAGGTCGCATCCATGGCGTAATCTGTCCAAGGACGATCCCCCGCACCAGTGCCGTGACCGTTGAGGTCTTGGCCCCAGAGCAGGAACTCGATGGCATGGTAACCCGTGGCCACATTCGCTTCGACGCCATCCGCTTCTTGCAGGGTGCCTTCCAGCAACGCAGGTGTGATGGATGTGGCGTCGATGTCCTGACCTGACAGGATGAAGGTCGGGTTCGCGATGACGTTCAACGCGGCAAAGGCGTTCTCATCAGACGGGCCACCATAGGACGCATCCACGTAGTCGATCAGCCCCTCATCCAGCGGCCAAGCGTTCACCTTGCCTTCCCAGTCATCGACGATGGGATTGCCGAAACGGAACACCTCGGTTTGCTGGTATGGCACACGAGCGGCCAGCCACGCGGCACGGGCAGCAGTCAGGTTCTCGGCGGATGGATCAGCGACCAGTGCGTTTACGGCGGTCTGCAACCGCTGTGCTGTGATCAAGCTGTCGCCGTAGTTTGCAGCGGCGATATCGGCGTAGGTGTCCAGCACATCGGTGGTTTCAACCGCAAGTGTGGGTGTGGCGAGGCCAACTGCAATGGCAGTCGTTAGAAGGTAGCGTTTCATGAAAGTGTCCCTTTAGTGAAGTGTTAATCCGATATTCCCCAAGTAACTTGGTGTTGTCCTGAGACTGAAGGTTTTTGTAGATGTTTTCAAGCTCAATGCGTGCGGTGTCTTGCCAAACGTCGATTTTGAGGGTGTCGACGGGGCTGCTTTCGTGATTTTCTCTGATTTTGGGGCTTTTGACGGCTTGCAGAGCGAAGCTGTCAAGCCTCTTTTCTTCGGTGTTCTGTGATTGGGCCGTCATGCAGGCCTCGGGGGTGGCTTGATGTTGCGGATGGCAGTGATGATTTGCCCAAATACCTTGCCACTCACAGCCACCTCGGCGAGTTGGAAGGTGATCTTGCGTGCATGGCGCACGACCCTTGCACCAATTTTGATAAGGCGGCTTTGGATGCTGGTGAGCGACCAATCCGCGATTTCCTCTGGCAGGTCCACACCCTGAAGAAAGACGCCGAGGTTGTAGGCCAATGCGTGAAGCTGAAACCTGACCTCATTGTCACAGAACTTCTTGCAGGACAGACGGGTCCAAGTGATGGCATTCTTGCCTTCTTTGATGTGCTGCTCTGCGGTGCCACGCTGATTGTAAAAGCAAAACAGCTCTTTGGGCGCAAAGGGGAGGTTGGTGACGATAAAGCCGAGGCGGGGGAACAACTCACCGGGATGCCATTCGATCTTGGCAACCACCCGGCGGGGCTTGCTCCATGAGGCAGCCTGATACTCGAAGGCCTCATAGAAGCGCTTGACCTTTGTCTTTGGGGGCCGGCCCACGGGAGAGCTATGCTTGAATTTGGGTGACGGGCATCATCAAGCGGCGTGTCTTCCGGTGTCACC
>CAWVWS010000182.1:0-5049 GCA_963933905.1 uncultured Sulfitobacter sp. | reverse complement strand
TCTGTCGTCCTCGCCGACACCCAGTTCATTGAACTTGCCGAAGCCGCCGCGGCCCAGATCGACGGCACAGCCCCCCAAATCATCGAAGTCCCCGACGCCCCCGCAGGCTTCCCCGCCACAGGCCGCCACCCTGTTTATGAAGATGTGATCGCAGGCGGCGACAATACCTACTCTTGGCATATGCCCGAGGATGAATGGGAAAGCCTCGCGCTCAATTATACATCAGGCACTACAGGGCGGCCAAAGGGAGTCGTCTACCATCACCGCGGTGCATATCTGATGACCATGGGCACAGTTGTCTCGTGGCGCATGGTCCTCCATCCGGTGTTCATGCAGATCGTACCACTGTTCCACTGCAATGGCTGGAACCACACATGGATGATGCCCCTGATCGGTGGCACGCTGGTCTGCGCGCGCGATATCACTGCCTCTGCCATCTTCAACGCCATCGCCGATGAAGGTGTCACACATTTTGGCGGCGCACCCATCGTGCTGAACATGCTGGTCAACGCCAGCGCGGAGGAACGCCGTGACTTCTCGCATATGGTCGAAGTCGTCACTGCAGGCGCCCCCCCCGCCCCCGCCACATTGGGCAAGTTCGAGGCCATGGGCTTTAACGTCACCCACGTTTACGGCCTGACCGAGACTTACGGCCATGTCACCGAATGCATCTGGCGCGAAGAAGATTGGGGCGCGCTGGACAAATCCGCCCGCGCGGCCGTGAAATCCCGTCAGGGTGTGGCCTATCCGATGATGGAACACATCACGGTCATGGACGAGAGCATGTCCGAAGTCCCCCGCGACGCCACCACCCAAGGGGAGATTATGATCCGCGGCAACTCGGTCATGAAAGGCTACCTCAAAAACGAGGCTGCAACACAGGAAGCCTTCAAAGGCGGCTACTTCCACTCGGGTGACCTCGCGATCCAGCATGGCGACGGCTATATCCAGATCGCTGACCGCGCCAAAGACATCATCATTTCGGGCGGCGAGAATATCTCGTCTGTCGAAGTGGAAAGCACCCTCATGGGCCATGATGCCGTGATGTTGGCCGCAGTGGTGGCAAAACCCGACGAGAAATGGGGCGAAGTCCCCTGCGCCTTTATCGAGCTAAAGCCGGGCGCCCAAGTAGATGAGGCCACGCTAATCGCCTTCACCCGCGAAACCCTTGCAGGGTTCAAAACGCCGAAGAAAGTGGTGTTCCAAGAACTCCCAAAGACCTCCACGGGCAAAATCCAGAAGTTTGAACTGCGTAAACTCGCCGCGACCCTCTGACCCAAGCACCCAGAATTTCATCGAGATTCTGGGCCCAAATTTTCCAAGAAAATTTGGCTCCCACGCTTGACCTATACGGCCTTCTCGAACCGCCAGATATTCACAGGGCGCATCCCTTCCGAAGTCTCCGCCTCAAACACCTCAAAGCCCACATTCTCCCAGCCCGCTTTGACATAGAACGCGGCCGCGCGGTCGTTGCCCACGCTACACGCCAGCCATGCCCGTGGCCCCACCATCAGCGCTTCGGCCTGTGCCATCAACTCTTTGGCCAACCCGCTGCCATGAAACGGCACATCCAGATAGAACTGATAAAGCTCGTCGCCTTTGATCATGAAAAATCCCGCAATCTCCTCCCCGACCAAACCCACATAGGTCTGCGCCAGATGGCTCTGCGTGCGCGCCACAAACTCCTCTGGCACCCGAACCTGCACCAGCGCAGTGTCCACCACCGCCGCATGCCCCAAATGCCAGCCCCTATGCCACATCCGCGCAATCTCCTGCACGTCTGCCTTATCTGCCTGCCTGATCTCCATATCACCGCTCCAGCCATTGCCCTGCCCCATTCAAATGCTAATGTAGCGTCATAACAAGCCCGAGCAGCACAACCATATGACGGCACTAAGAAAATACGACCGCCTTGAGGCCACTGGCCTGTGGCGTCCTGACCTTGACGGTCAGCGGCGCGAAGTGATCGTGTCCATCGGCAATGCAACGCTGATGATTGCAAATACGAACGATCAGGCCATCACCCATTGGTCCCTCGCTGCTGTGGCCCGCGCCAATCCGGACGAGACCCCCGCGATCTACCACCCCGACGGCGACGAGAACGAAACACTTGAGCTGCCCGACCACGAGGGCGAGATGATCGCCGCCATCGAGAGCTTGCGCACCGCCATCGCCAAAACGCGCCCCCGTCCGGGCCGGCTTCGCTGGCTGGGCATCTCGACTTTCATCGCCGCCATGGCGGCCGTGGCGTTCTTCTGGTTCCCCGGTGCCATGCGCGATCACACCCTGCGCGTGGTCCCACAGGTCAAGCGCGAAACCCTCGGCGTCGCCCTGATCGAGCGGATGCAACGCGTCACGGGTCCGATGTGCAACGATGCTGCTGGCCTGCGCGCCCTGCGCAGCTTGGGCGCACGCCTTGAGACACTCAAACTCGCCGTTGTTCCCGCCCTCGGCCGCCCTGCCCTCCACTTGCCGGGAGGCGTGATTGTCCTCGACCGCTCGGTGTTCGAGGATTGGGAAGCGCCCGATGTGGCCGCAGGCTACATCCTGTCGGAACTCGCAGCCCAGATTGAACGCGACCCCCTCGCCGATCTGCTCAACGGGGTTGGCGCATGGGAAAACATCCGCCTGCTCACCACGGGCGAGATATCGGGCGAGGCGCTCGACGGATACGCCGAATACCTCATGACCGCGCCCTCAGTCGCGCCTGATACATCCAATCTTCTGGCCCTGTTCGAGGCCTCCGATGTCTCCGCCACACCCTATGCCCGCGCCCACGACATCACAGGTGAAAGCACCCTTGAACTGATCGAAGGGGACCCCATGCAAAACCGTGCGGCAGAACCGCTATTGCCCGACAGCGCATGGCTGCGCCTGCAAAACCTTTGCGGCGGATGAGTGTCGCCGACATAACCGCCACGCTCCTGCTCTCGCCCCTGCTTCTGGCCCAAGCGGTGCGGGTGCGCAAAATCGCCCTGCAACTGCCCGAAGCGGCAGGCCCCCGCACGGGTATCACAGGCAGCGGCCCTGCCCTGCGGGTCCTTATCATCGGCGACAGCTCTGCAGCAGGTGTGGGCGCCCCGACACAAGAGGTCGCACTGGCAGGTCGACTCGCCAATTCCCTTGGCAAAAATCACACCGTCCAGTGGCAACTGATCGCAAGCACTGGCGCGACGACCCCCACAACACTGCACCGCCTGCACAGCGAAATCCTGCCCCAAACCGATATCGCTGTTGTCGTGCTGGGCGTGAATGATGTCACCCGCGGCGGCGCCCAAACAGCATGGCTACGCACCCATGCGGCGCTGCGCCATCTGTTGCGCAACCGAACGGGCGCGCAACATCTCTATATCTGCCAGATCCCGCCCTTGGGTGGCTTTCCCCTGCTGCCGAACCCTCTGCGCTGGCTGCTGGGCCGTCGGGCAATACGGTTTGACGCAGCCCTGAAATCCGCCCTCGCACGGGAAAGCGACACGACCTACACACCCCTCCCCGATATGCTGGACGTCACCGACATGGCCGAGGACGGATTTCACCCCGGGCCCGTAATCTATGCCGCTTGGGCAAAAGAAATGGCCCGCCTGATTATCTCGGACGGGCCACACCAAAACGCTTGAAGGATCGGACTTAGCGGGCGAAGGCGCTATAGCCTGCGCTGCGCAAACGCTTGACCGCACGGCTTACATCATTCTGGCCCCCAAATGGTCCTGCAATCACCAGACGCGTTGTCTCGCCATCGCGGGTATAGCGGCCAATGCGGACGGGCATGCCCATGCGCTGAACCTTCTTGGTCATACGCTGCGCGGCGGCCGGATCGTTAAACGCGCCGACCTGCACAAAACCGCGAGCCGCAACTTCTGCTTTAGGCTGGGCACGCTGTGCCGTGGCCTTTGGCGCTGCCTTGGGTGTGGAGCGGGTGGAATAGACAGGCTTGCGCGAGACAGTCGCAACACGGGCCTGACGCGGCTCTGGCAAAAACACACCGCGCACATTGCGCACCAAACGCTTAAGCGTCTGGCCATTGCGCTGCACGATTGTCACTTCACCCAGCTCGCGCTGCTGTGTCGCGTAATCGGTGTAGGGATACACCAACGGGATCGAGGCCGTTACGTCACCCCCGTCCGCCTGATTGATCAGGCGGCGCGGCACGGTGGAGGTCCAGATCAGGTTCATCGCCTTGTAACCGGCAAGAGACTGTTCCGCACGCTTCGGGTTTAAACGGCCATCAGTCCAGACCTTTTTATACCCGTGCGGAGTGCGCACATTTGTTGTGTTCACACGGTTCACAGCCACGTGGCGCGGCACAATGCGCGTGTGCTTGTTCACGCGGATCGGCTGCTGCGTGGTCGCAACACGCTTGTTTCCCGCAGCATACACCTGCCGTGGCGCGGGCGCTGTGGAAATGCGCGCACCGACGATCGCGCCTGCTTGCGGGCCGCAACGCACAGCAAGCTTGCCAGTGCGCAAATACTGGCTGCTGATCGCGGAAGCACCAGCACAGGCCGCTGTCCCCTGCGGTTGCGCCGACGTGACGACACGGCGCTGCTGCACTGGCGCGGTTTGCACGACCTTTTCAACAATGGGCGCCGGACGCTTCGCCACCTGACGTACAACTTTAGGCGCGGGCTTTGGCTTGACCTTCGCCTTTACCACACGCGGCTTTGCTTTGGGCTTGGGCGCGGCTGCTTTTGCAACTGGCGGTGTAATAGTGATCTGCGGCGCTGCGGCAGCAGTCTGCACAGGGGCCGCTTCGGTCACCTGACCTGCAAATGTCGGCTTGAACCCGCAAACACCCGCACGCTTGCGTGTGATCCGCGGCACCCAGGATGCCAACCCGTCAATACCCGCACGAATAAAGACACAGCCTTTACTGTCGACATACTGCTTGCCCTTATACGAGGCAGGCGGAAATTCAGCAGGCTCACTGCCTGCGCGTGTCTGGGCTGAAGCGGCACCAGCGGTGACAACTCCGGATAAAATGGCCATCGCCACAAGTTTAGGGTCAGGACCCATTAACTGATTGAGGTTATCGAGTTGTCATGATTCACA
>CAWVWS010000181.1:0-5094 GCA_963933905.1 uncultured Sulfitobacter sp. | reverse complement strand
AGTTTGAATCAGAAATTAGGCACAATGGGAATCCTGAATGTCCACAGGCCCTAATTATCCACAAGATAATTGCAGTTTTTCCGCCTTTGCGAATCATAGGGGATTCACATTGCGAATCACTTGTGCCATACAGGCTGTACCACCCGACAAGAGGTGGCAAAACGGCAGTTTCTACAGGCACCATTTAGGCATCAGCGCATGAGCAAACCCGCATTCGGACCAATCCTTTTCTTTGCGATTGCTTTTGCGCTGAGCCTTTACTTCATGTTTGCGGCTGTTCAGGGCGATTTTGGTCTGTTCCGCCGTGCTGAGATTCTGGCCGAAGCCAATGATATGCGGGACCAACTTATTGCGGTCCGTGCCGAAGTGGTCCAGATGGGAAATCTCACCCGACGCCTCTCTGACGATTACCTTGACCTTGACCTGCTCGACGAGCAGGCGCGCTCCGTCCTCGGGATGGTACGCGCGGACGAGATTGTCATCCGCTAAGCAAGACCCTCAGCCATTAACCAAGCTTTGCATCCTGCGCAGGACTGGTCTGCGCAAAGCCCCCTCGCCATCTGAATTCGAATCCTTTATGATATAGTTTAACGTTAAACTATATTCAGCGCGGGCGATCCGTGCCGACGGGAGGATTGCCTTTATGGCCGCCAAAAAGCCGAGTGCCAAAACGACCCCTTCAAATGTCTCAGCAGACGAGCTGATGGCTTATTACCGCGATATGCTGTTGATACGGCGATTTGAGGAAAAGGCGGGCCAGCTTTATGGCATGGGCCTTATCGGCGGCTTCTGCCACCTCTACATCGGACAAGAAGCGGTTGTTGTCGGTCTTGAGGCCTCTGCAAAAGAAGGTGACAAGCGCATCACCTCCTACCGCGATCACGGTCACATGCTGGCCTGCGGGATGGACCCTAAGGGCGTGATGGCAGAGCTGACGGGCCGTGAGGGCGGTTATTCCAAAGGCAAAGGCGGCTCGATGCACATGTTCTCGAAAGAGAAGCACTTCTACGGCGGTCACGGCATTGTTGCGGCTCAGGTGCCGCTGGGTGCGGGTCTGGCCTTCTCTGATAAATACAAAGGCAATGATAACGTCACCTTCACCTATTTTGGGGATGGCGCCGCGAACCAGGGTCAGGTCTATGAGGCCTATAACATGGCCGAAATCTGGGACCTGCCGTGTATTTTTGTGATTGAAAACAACCAATACGCTATGGGCACTTCGACAAAACGCTCCACCCACTCTCCCAGCTATTGGGAGCGCGGTGCGGCTTATGGCATCCAAGGGGAAGAAGTGGACGGCATGGACGTGCTGGCGGTTAAAGCCGCGGGTGACAAAGCTGTGGCCCACTGCCGTGCAGGCAAAGGTCCCTACATTCTGGAAATCAAAACCTACCGCTACCGTGGCCACTCCATGTCTGATCCGGCCAAATACCGGACCCGCGAGGAAGTGCAGAAAATGCGTGACGAGCGTGACCCGATCGAGGCGATCCGCTCCCTGCTGCTCATCGGCAAGCATGCGACCGAGGAAGACCTCAAGGCCATCGACAAAGAGATCAAAGGCATCGTGAACGAGAGTGCCGAATTCGCAAAAGAGAGCCCCGAGCCACATCTCGACGAGCTTTGGACAGATATTTACGCAGAGCTGGAGGCTTAAACCATGGCAACTGAAATTCTGATGCCCGCCCTGAGCCCCACCATGGAAGAAGGCACACTGGCCAAATGGCTGGTCAAGGAGGGTGATACTGTTTCCTCCGGTGACATCATGGCGGAGATTGAAACCGACAAAGCAACGATGGAATTTGAGGCCACAGACGAAGGTGTAATCGGGAAAATCCTGATTGCCGAAGGCACAGAAGGCGTAAAAGTTAACACCGCCATCGCGATCTTGCTCGAAGACGGTGAGGACGCCTCCGCTTCTGTCGCCGCAAGTGCGCCAGCTGAAACTGCAGCACCGGCAGCTGCGGCCCCCGCCCCCGCAAGTGCTGCACCCGTGGCCCCAAAAATGGACACCACGCCTGACTGGCCCGAGGGCACCCAACTCAAGCAGCAGACCGTACGCGAAGCATTGCGTGACGGTATGTCCGAAGAAATGCGCCGCGACGACAGCGTGTTCTTGATGGGTGAAGAAGTCGCCGAGTACCAAGGTGCTTACAAGATTTCCCAAGGGATGTTGGACGAATTTGGCGCAAAGCGCGTCATCGATACGCCAATCACCGAGCATGGCTTTGCCGGTATCGCCACTGGTGCGGCATTCGGTGGTTTGCGCCCTATTGTCGAGTTTATGACGTTCAACTTTGCCATGCAGGCGATTGACCACATCATCAACTCTGCGGCCAAGACGCTCTATATGTCTGGCGGTCAAATGGGTGCGCCAATGGTGTTCCGCGGTCCAAACGGTGCTGCGGCGCGTGTGGGTGCCCAGCACTCTCAGGATTATGCTGCTTGGTACATGCAGGTTCCGGGCCTCAAAGTTGCGATGCCCTATTCCGCGTCCGACTACAAAGGTCTGATGAAGACAGCTATCCGTGATCCGAACCCTGTGATCTTCCTTGAAAATGAAATCCTCTATGGCCGCTCGTTCGATGTGCCTGATGTGGATGACTATACGGTACCGTTTGGTAAGGCGCGTATCTGGCGCGAAGGCGACGATGTCACCATCGTCAGCTTTGGCATAGGCATGACCTATGCACTTGAAGCGGCTGAAAAGCTGGCTGAAGAAGGTATCAATGCCGAAGTCATCGACCTGCGCACCCTGCGCCCGATGGACACGCCAGCGATCATCAGGTCGGTGATGAAAACCAACCGCTTGGTCACTGTTGAGGAAGGCTGGCCCCAAGGGTCCGTCGGCAGCTATATCAGCTCGGTTGTGATGCAGGAGGCGTTTGATTACCTCGACGCGCCAGTAATTTGCTGCACCGGTAAAGATGTGCCAATGCCCTATGCGGCGAACCTCGAGAAACATGCACTTGTGACCACGGCCGAAGTTATCGAAGCCGTGAAAAAAGTCACATATAAATAAGGAGCGGACGTTATGCCTACAGAAATCCTGATGCCCGCCCTCTCGCCCACCATGGAAGAAGGCACGCTGGCCAAATGGCTGGTCAAGGAGGGTGACACCCTCTCCTCCGGTGATGTGATGTGCGAGATTGAAACAGACAAAGCGACCATGGAATTTGAGGCCGTGGACGAAGGTGTAATCGGCAAGATCCTGATCGCCGAAGGCACCGAAGGCGTGAAAGTGAACGCTGCCATCGCCATCCTGCTGGAAGACGGTGAAAGCGCTGATGACATTGGTGCGCAAAGTGCAGCACCTGCGCCAGCGTCTGCGCCAAAGGCCGAAGCGCCCGCCGCCGCAGAAGCACCCAAAGCAGCCCCTGCCCCTGCAGCAGCCAAATCTGACGGCAGCCGCTTGTTCGCCTCCCCACTTGCGCGGCGCATCGCCGAGCAAAAGGGACTGGACCTCTCCCAGATCAAAGGCTCGGGGCCGCATGGCCGTATCGTCAAAGCCGATATAGAGAATGCCACGCAAACGGCCGCACCAAAAGCAGCTGCGGCAGCAACTGCACCGTCAGCCAGCGCACCAGCAGCAATGGCAACAGGCCCGTCAAGCGACACAGTCGCCAAGATGTATGCGGACCGTGAATATGAGGAAATCACACTCAACGGCATGCGCAAAACCATCGCCGCACGCCTCACCGAGGCCAAGCAGACAGTGCCGCACTTCTATCTGCGCCGCGACATCCAGCTTGATGCGCTCATGGCGTTCCGCGCCCAGCTCAACAAACAGCTTGAGCCGCGTGGTGTGAAACTGTCGGTCAATGACTTCATCATCAAAGCCTGTGCGCTGGCCTTGCAAGAAGTGCCGGATGCCAATGCAGTCTGGGCGGGCGACAAAGTGTTCAAGCTCAAGCCGTCAGATGTGGCTGTGGCTGTTGCGATCGAGGGTGGATTGTTCACCCCCGTACTCAAGGACGCCGAGATGAAATCCCTCTCCGCGCTGAGTGCCGAGATGAAAGACCTTGCCGCCCGTGCGCGCGACCGCAAGCTCGCGCCACATGAGTATCAGGGCGGCAGCTTTGCGATCTCTAACCTTGGTATGTTTGGGATCGACAACTTTGACGCGGTGATCAACCCGCCCCATGGGGCCATTCTGGCTGTCGGTGCGGGATCCAAGAAACCCGTTGTCGGTGCTGATGGCGAACTGGCGATTGCGACCGTAATGTCAGTCACACTTTCCGTCGATCACCGCGTGATTGATGGTGCATTGGGCGCCGAGTTGCTCAACGCGATCAAGGCCAATCTTGAAGCGCCAATGACCATGCTGGCCTGACCATACAAGCACTTCATACAGTGAGGCAAAAAAGCATAGGGCCGGAGCAATGCTCCGGCCCTTTTACCATTCAAACTGCGAGGCTCTTAGTCTTCCCAAGGTCCCAGCATGTGGTTCATTGATATGGCAGGCTGTTCGCATCCAGCCTCCCCCACGATACGGGCAGGAATGCCTGCAACTGTTTTACACGGCGGCACATCTTCCAACACAACGGAGCCTGCCGCGATGCGGCTGCAATGGCCAACTCTGATATTGCCCAATACCTTTGCGCCTGCGCCAATAAGGACACCGTCGCCAATCTTGGGGTGACGGTCCTCCTCTTCCTTACCCGTCCCGCCCAGTGTGACGGAATGCAGCATCGAGACATTGTCCCCCACCACAGCCGTCTCGCCGATTACGATGGAATGGGCGTGATCGATCATAATGCCTTTGCCGATGGTCGCACCGGGATGGATATCAACGCCAAAAATCTCCGATATCCGCATCTGGAAGAAATACGCCAGATCATTCTGTCCCTTTTTCCACAAATAATGGCCCACGCGGTAGGCCTGCACCGCTTGATACCCTTTGAAATACAAAATCGGCTGCAATAGGCGGTGGCACGCAGGATCGCGGTCAAAGATGGCGACCAGATCGGCACGCGCCGCCTCCACAAGGCCTGGCTCATCGGCATAAGCCTGATCGACGACTTCGCGCACGACCATCATCGACATCTCGTTTGATGCCAGCTTGGCGGCGACGCGGTATGACAGCGCTTTTTCGAT
>CAWVWS010000180.1:0-5108 GCA_963933905.1 uncultured Sulfitobacter sp. | reverse complement strand
AGGCTGGACGTGGTGCGGATGGAGGGGATCAGAAACCCTGTTGCGCGCTCGACCTTGGGGCCGGGCAGGCGCAAGCGGGGCAGCCAGAAGACGGGCATATTGCCGATGCGGAATTGCGCCTTGTCGAAATAGAGTTGCTCTTCGAGTTCGTCGTAGATGACCCGCTTGGCCCTGATCTGCCAGAGCGGGGGCGTGCCGTCATCGCAGACGCGACAGGAGGTGACGGCGGTTTTATAAAGCTGGTTATAACGGCCATCGACGCGGTCGATTTGTACGGCGGCCAGTTGCAGCTGTTGGTTCAGCACCAGCCGTGCGCCGCGCAGGATGCCATTGCGCATGTCTGCGTCAAGCTCGGCTGCGGTGGCGGTGATGACGGTGCCATCCTCTTCGGTGAGGGTAATCGGCCCCTCGATGGAGAGTGCGCCGGTGCCTTGGTCATAGCGGATCGCGGAGGCGCGCAGGCGCACGCCGTTCTGGAACGCCTCGACATTGCCGGAGGCGACCAACTCCCGCTCGCGGGTGATATAGAGATTGTCGGCGACCAGCAGGGCCGCGTCTTGGGCTGCGGCACGCAGGGGCATCAGGGCCAGCAGGATCAGGAGTAGCAGCCGCATCGCTCAGCCATCCTCGCGGTGAAGCAGCAGGCCAAGGGTCAGCATGATGGCCGCTACGGGCGGCGCCCATGCGGCGAGCAGCACGGGGATCTGGCCATTCTCGCCAAGGATTTGTGCAAAACTGCGGATGAAATACAAACCGAACCCCAACAAGACAGCCGTGAGGACAGCGATACCTGTCCCTCCCGATCTGGTATGGCGCATGGTGAAGGCGCTCGCAACAAGAACCATCGCGATCAGAAATAGTGGGCGGGCCAGTTCCGACTGGAGCCACACCTTGTGACGGCGCGGCGAGAAGCCCGACATCTCAAGCTGGCGGATGAAGGTGGGGAGGTTGTAGATCGAAATCGCCCCCGCCTTGCCAAAGCTGTCGCGGATGCGGTCGAGGGTGAGGGTCGAGGGGATGGTGAGTGAGGCATAGCGTTGCGCGTTGCCCTCAGAGTTTATGCCGGTTTCCAGCGGCCATGATTTGGCGTCTTTTAGCTTCCAGCCGTCGGGACCAAGGGCAGCGCTGTTGGCCTCAATGCGGCGGATCGGGCCGCCGTCGGGGGCGTAGCTGATAAAGGTCACATCATATAGCACCGAGCCGTCATTGTTTGAGCGCCATGCGCGGATCACGGTCTGGCCTTCGGCGGTGCCTTGGCGCAGCCACAGCCCTTCATCGGAGATCGACAGGGCCGAGCCGCCGCCGCTGGCGAATTGGTCCGACAATTGCTCGTAGCGTTTGGAGGTGGCGGCGACGATGGGGTTGAACATGCCCACCACCATCAGCCCGATGATAAAGGCGACGATCACGGGCGAGACAAGGGTGTGCAGTGCCGAGCGGCCAGAGGCGCGGGTAATCACCATCTCGGACGAGCGGGCCATCGACAAGAACAGCACCACAGTCGCGAGCACCATGTTGAGCGGCAGGATCAGGTTGATCTTTTGAGGAGCGTCGAGCAGCGTGAGAGTGACCAGATCGCGGAATGTTACCGTATCTGTAAAGGAGCGGCGGGTTTCCTCGAGCAGCCCTGTCAGCGCGATCAGGATGAACAAAACAACCGTGATGAGCAGAAAATTCATGGCAAAGCGGCGTGCGAAATAGAGGTGAAGGATCATGCCTGTGCCCCGCGCCGTTTGAGGCGGGCGCGCCACGCGGGATTTGCGGCGTGCAGCAGCATCAGCCCTGCGATGCCTGCGCCGATGAGCGAGGGCACGTAGAGGAGTGGCCAGAGTAATGCCTTGCCCACTACTTCGGAGGAGAGCGTGCCGCGTACCCCGTCGAGGAAGATCAGGAGGCCAAAGGCGATCACAATTTCCCGCCAGACGCCAAAACGCGAGAAGCCGCCGATGAGCAGTGTGCTGAACCCGACCAGCGCTGCAACGATGCAGAACAGCGGTTGGGCAAAGCGGGAGTGCAATTCTTCTGCGACGGCACCTGCGCTGCAGCCTGAAGTTTGCTGAACGGTGTCCCAGCTGCGCAAAAGCGCGGGTGTGGTGAGGTTGGCGATCCTAGTTTCCTCGATCACATCGCTTTTTACCAAAGTGGAGATATCAAAAGAGAAATCGGCGAATTTGGCAGTGGCGAGGCGCAGGTCAGTCCGCTCCAAACGTTGCGCCAGACCGTCCACCATGATGAGGGTTGTGGCATCGCCGTTGCGCAGCAGATAGGCCTCGGCGGCGGTATAGATTATGTCCATATCGGGGTTGCGCCGATCCGACAGGAAAACATCGCGCAGCACACCGTCGGTGTCGATGATGCGGGTGTAGAAAGTCACAGAGTCGGTCGGGTGTAGGAATTTCCCTTCCGTCAGCAGCCGCGCGGTTACGTTCTGGGCGATTTCCTGCTCGCGTTCCTTGAGTTGTGCAGTGGCCATGGGCACCAGAAAGTTGCTCAGTATGGCCATGAACAGGGCAATGCAGATACCGAAAACAAGAACGGGTCGCGCCAACGCCCAAGGGCTGGAGCCTGTGGCCTGTAGCACGGTCAACTCACTGTCGGACGTCATGCGGTTGGTCACATAGACAGCCGCCGCAAAAGTAGCGATGGGCAGCACAGTTGCGATCAGGCGTGGCAGGCCGAGGGCGGTGAATTCAAGGAAAACAAGAGCGGTCTGGCCGCCGCCAATGAGGCGGTCAAACAGCACAACGGCACGGTTGATCCAGAAAATCGAGACCAGCACCAGCGCGAAGAACCCGAACAGAACCAGTAGCTGTGACAGCATATAGCGGTCAAATCTTGCCACTCGATTCCCTCCTTATGCACTTGCTCTAACGGCGTTTGGCGTAGTTTAGACTATATATGGGGGGCATTAAACTCATATCTGGTCTCGAGGGCGCTGGCGCGCTAGGTCTTGAGGCAACACATTGCAAAAAGGCGCATATCATGAGCAACCTCACCCCGATTTCCTTTGCCGAGACCGACCTTGACGCAGTCGCTGAACATGTTGGCCGGGTGGCCGTGTTTATTGACGCTGAGGGCAAGCTTGACCCCGGTGCGCGGCGGGTGAACCGTCTGACCAAAGGAGCGATCGCGCGTCTGGTGGAGAGCGAGCGCTGGGGCAAGATGAAAGACGCCGATGTGGTGAGCCTTGCCTATCCTGCGCGGATGAAAGCGGATGCGGTAGATGTTGTGCGCCTTGAGCGCAGTGCCAAGGGGATGGCAGCGCGCAAAGCGGGGGCGGCATTGGCCAAGACGCGCGGGACCACAGCGGATATGCTGATGCTCTGTGCGCCGTTGCGCCAGCCGCAGGAGGTCGTGTTCGGCTTTGCCATGCGCGACTATGCGTTTGAGGATCATAAGACAGCCGAGAGCACGCGCAGCGGCGCAGTTAAAGTGATGCACGGCAAAGCGGCGGAGACAGAGGCGGCTTGTACCTCCATGCTGGCCGTGGCCGAAGGTGCGCATATGTGCCGTGATCTGACCAACGAGCCTGCGAATGTGTTGACGACGACCAACTATGCCGAGCGTCTCAAAGAGATGGAGAGCCTTGGGCTCAAAGTTGAAGTGTTGGATGAAAAGGCGCTCGAAAAGCTTGGAATGCGAACGCTTTTGTCCGTTGGTCAGGGCTCAGTTAGCCCGTCCTATGTGGTGGTTATGCGCTGGGATGGCGGCAAGAAGGGTGAGGCGCCGCTGGCCCTCGTCGGTAAGGGTGTTGTGTTTGATACGGGCGGGATTTCACTCAAGCCCGGTGCAGGCATGGGCGATATGACCATGGATATGGGCGGCTCTGCCGTGGTGGCGGGTGTAATGCGTACGCTGGCCCTGCGCGGGGCGAAGGCCAATGTTGTGGGCCTTGTCGGGATCGTTGAAAATATGCCGTCGGGCAATGCCTCGCGTCCCGGTGATGTGGTGGTCTCCATGAAGGGAGACACGATCGAGAACCTCAATACGGACGCCGAGGGACGTTTGGTTCTGTGCGATGTGATGTGGTACGCGCAAGAGCAGTACAAGCCCGCCGCGATGATTGATCTGGCGACGCTAACGGGGGCAATCATCACCAGCCTCGGGCATGAAAATGCGGGCGTATTCTCCAACAATACCTCGTTTTGCAATGATTTCCTGAAAGCCGCGGAGGCCGAGGGTGAAGGCGCGTGGCGGATGCCATTGGGGCAGGCCTATGACGATCTGCTCAAGAGCCGAATTGCGGATATGAAGAACATTGGCGGGCCTGCGGCGGGCAGCATCACAGCGGCGCAGTTTTTGCAGCGGTTTGTGAAAGAGGACTGCCCTTGGATCCACCTCGATATTGCAGGGGTGGCTTCGGTCAAGACGGAGACAGCGCTGGCGCCTGTGGGGGCGACGGGTTGGGGTGTGGCCGCGCTCAACCGTTTGATCGCTGACACCTTTGAGGCGGAGTAACCCGTATGGGTGTTGCTATGTTCTACCAACTCAAGGGGCAGCCTCTGGTCACCACTCTGCGCATGCTGGTTGAGAAATCCCTGTCTGCGGGGTGGAACGTGAGCGTGCGCGGCACCGAGCGCGCAGGGCTTGAGGCCTTGGATGTGGCACTGTGGCAGGGGGCTGAGGACAGCTTCCTGCCGCATGGGGTTGAAGGCGGGGACCATGATGCGGGGCAGCCTGTCTTACTTGGCCTTAGCGCCGCGAATGTGAACGATGCGCAATGCGTGATGGCGGTTCATTCGGCGGAAGTTAGTGCGGCAGATGTGGCCGCGATGGAGCGGGTGTGCATCCTGTTTGACGGCTATGACGAGGAAGCGCTGGCCCATGCGCGCGGCCAGTGGAAGGCGCTGGTGGCGGAAGGTGTCTCGGCCCAGTATTGGGCCAACGAGGACGGGCGTTGGGAGAAAAAGGCCGAGGCATGAAGCGGTTTACCCTGCGATAAAGTCGCGACCAGGTCATCGTTGGTCTGCTGCTTTCGGGCATGGGTATTGGCGTCGCTATTATTTGCTATGTGATGCTGGCCGTAGAGGGGCGTCAGTAGACCAGACCTGCGGGATCGGTGGTTTTCTGGGCGGTTCTGGGGCTGGTCGCTTGTGTGTATTTCATCT
>CAWVWS010000179.1:0-5130 GCA_963933905.1 uncultured Sulfitobacter sp. | reverse complement strand
AGAGGCTGATGTTTGCATAAGCCTGACCAAAGTGGCGGGGAATGTCACGTTCCTAAAACAGCATTGGACTGCGGGGAGACAGCCTTGCCTAAAGGAGTGGCGCAGATGACATTGTGTTGTTTCCTAAAGGCTGTGGTCAAACGGCGAGAAACTATCCGCTGGGTAAGCCAGAAATAATGTGCCGCCGCCACTGGGATCGTCAAAATAGACCGAGATGATGTCGATGGGATATTCTGGTGTGATTTCAGACGGCTCAACAAGGGTGTCGTTCAGGGAGCCATCTTCGTTTTCTTGCGTTACCCCAAGTTCGAAGGAGATGATCTCAGTCAGGCCAAATTCTTCGATAAAGGCATCGGTACTTTGGAAAGGCAGTTCGGCAACTTCTGATTCCATAGGCAGTGCGACGCCTTCGGGAACAAGGTGTATGCCCAAAGAAAATGTATTCTCACCACCTTCGGCTTGGACTAGCTCTTCAAAATTTATGGCAGTAAGAGAGCCTGTTTCGTCGTCACCAAGTTCAATTTCAATACTTCCATCGGTGTTAACCATAGCCGTAGCGCCAAGGTCCAAGTCCGCGTCTTCATCAGGGTCTTCACCTTCGGTGTCCGAGGTATCATCGCCGTCCTCAACAGCGGACGTTTCTGGATCTGCTTCACTCTCTAAGTCTGTATCGGGCGCTTCTTCTTCTACGTTGTTATCACTACTGAATAGGCCGATGAGGCCAGCCAGCCCAAATGATCAACAAGCGCAATTATTATCATGTCCATGTGTTACCTTCCCCGTCATGTATTGTCCGTATTTCTGCATCCGCAGCTTGCTATAATAGCACTATAAGTGGCTTGGATATAACGAATAATCTTTGAAGGGACGCGCTTAAAAGACGAAAGGCCACCCGAAGGTGACCTTACCGTTTACCACCGGGGAAGGGTGGTCTAACTGGAGCGGGCGAGGCGATTCGAACGCCCGACCCTAACCTTGGCAAGGTTATGCTCTACCCCTGAGCTACGCCCGCATCAGTCAGTGGGGGTGATTTAGCCCCCTGTGCCACATGCCGCAAGAGGTAAATTGAACAGTTTTGCAAAAACTTTGTTTTAGAACAGAGCATGGCCCAAAACTGCCAATGCGGAGAGCACGAGCATCAGCGCGGTCAGCAAAAAGCCCACTGCGCGCAGAGCCGTGATTTGCGGTGTTCGGGACATGCCGATGCCGTGGCAGACGCGAGCGTCAAGCAGTGTCGCACCCATGGCATGAACCGCCAGAGCAGGGGCGCCTTGCAGTTCTGCGCAGAGCATCAGGATCACGCCGAGCGGGACATATTAGAAAAAATTTGCCTGCACGCGCATGGATCTATTCAGCGCGGTCTCATCTGTTCCATCGCCTGCCTTGTCCACAGCAACCCGCTGCTTGATCACTGCCACGCTGAGCGCGAGGAAGACCAGCGTCAGAAGGCCGGCGTATAGCGGCGTAATACTCAACATCATCATTTATTCCAATTCTACCAAAAGGTCCTTGGCGTCGATTTGACCGCCTGCTGTGACATGCACTGCTTTGACCACCGCGTCACGCTCTGCGTGCAAGCCCGTCTCCATTTTCATGGCCTCGATGGTGAGGAGCAGATCGCCGGCTTTGACTTTTTGCCCGACAATGGCCCCAACAGAGGCGACAACACCGGGCATGGGCGCGCCGATGTGGTTGGCATTGCCTGTTTCTGCTTTGGGACGCTGGGCAGTAGTGGCTTTGACCAGACGGTTGTGCACGCGGATCACACGCGGCTGGCCGTTGAGTTCGAAAAAGACCTTAACTTCGCCGTCCTCGTTGGTTTCACCAATTGCTTGAAGTCGGATTTCCAGCGTCTTGCCGGGATCAATCTCGGCGGTAATTTCGTCGCTCGGCTCCATCCCGTAAAAGAACGTGGGCGTGGGCAGGGTGCGGACAGGGCCATAGATCGCATGACGCGCCATGTAGTCGGTGTAGACCTTCGGGTACATCAGATACCCTGCGAGATCCTCGTCGTCGATTGCCATCCCGTCGAGTTGCGCTGACAGTTCCTTACGCAGGGCCTCCAGATCAACAGGCTCCAGATGCGCACCGGGGCGGTCGGTGTTTGGTTTTTCGCCCTTGAGGACCTTGCTTACGATGCCAGCGGGAAAGCCACCCGGAGGTTGGCCCAAATTGCCGCGCATCATGTCGATCACACTGTCGGGGAAGGAGACATCCGTTGCGGGGTCTTCGACCTGCGCGCGGGTCAGCCCTTGGGAGACCATCATCAAGGCCATGTCGCCCACAACTTTGGAGCTGGGCGTGACCTTCACGATATCGCCGAACATCTGGTTCACATCGCGGTAGGTGCGCGCCACCTCGGGCCAGCGGTCATCGAGGCCAAGGGAGGAGGCCTGCGCCTTGAGGTTGGTGAACTGGCCGCCTGGCATCTCGTGCAGATAGACTTCGGAGGAGGGGGCCTGCATGCCTGTCTCGAAGGCGCGGTACTGGTGGCGGACCTCTTCCCAATAATCCGAGATTTCGCGCACGGCAGTCATATCGAGGCCCGTGTCACGGTCCGTGTGGCGCAGGGCTTCGACAACCGAGCCAAGCGTGGCTTGCGATGTGTTGCCCGAAAACGCATCCATGGCACAATCAACAGCATCCACACCTGCCTCTGAGGCGGCAAGGATCGTGGCCGTGGCAATGCCTGCGGTGTCATGGGTGTGGAAGTGGATCGGCAGGCCAACTTCTGACTTCAAGGCGCGGACCAGCTGGCGTGCTTGGGCTGGTTTCAGCAGCCCCGCCATATCCTTGAGGCCCAGCACATGTGCACCTGCGGCTTTCAGTTCCTTGCCCATGGCAACATAGTATTTCAGGTCGTATTTCGCGCGGTCGGGGTCAAAGATATCGCCAGTATAGCAGATCGTGCCTTCGCAGACTTTGCCTGCCTCCTGCACAGCATCCATCGCGACGCGCATGTTCTCGACCCAGTTGAGGCTGTCGAAGACGCGGAAGACGTCAACGCCACTGCTTGCGGCGGTTTTCACAAAATGCTGAACTACATTGTCGGGATAGTTGGTGTAGCCGACGCCGTTGGAGGCGCGTAGCAGCATCTGGGTCATGATGTTTGGCATCCGCTCGCGAATGTCACGCAGACGCTGCCAAGGGCACTCCTGCAAGAAGCGGTAGGCCACATCGAATGTCGCACCGCCCCAGCACTCGACCGAGAAGAGAGTTGGCAGATTGGCGGCATAGGCGGGGGCCACTTTGATCATGTCATGGCTGCGCATACGGGTGGCGAGCAGGGACTGGTGTCCGTCGCGCATGGTGGTGTCGGTGATCAAAAGCTGGCGCTGCTGGCCCATCCAGTCGGCCACGGCCTGTGGACCTTTTTGCTCCAGCAGGTTGCGCGTGCCCATCATCGGCTCCGCTCGGCCCTCTGGCGGCATTGGTGCGCGGCTGGTGGCGGGGGGCAGGGGCTTGTCTTTGGTCTCGGGGTGACCATTCACAGAAATATCGGCGATGTAGGTCAGGACCTTGGTGCCGCGGTCCTTACGCGCCTCAAAGACGAAGAGGTCCGGCGTCTCGTCGATGAATTTGGTGTGGTAGGTATTGTCGAGGAAGGTAGGGTGTTTCAGCAGGTTCTCTACAAAGGCGATGTTGGTGGACACACCGCGAATACGGAACTCGCGCAGGGCGCGGTCCATGCGGGCGATGGCTTGCTCTGGTGTTTGTGCTTTGGCTGTGACTTTGACCAGCAAACTGTCATAATAGCGCGTGATCACGCCGCCTGAATATGCTGTGCCACCATCAAGGCGGATGCCCATGCCTGTGGCCTCGCGGAAGGCGGTGATGCGGCCATAGTCGGGGATGAAATTGTTGAGCGGGTCCTCGGTGGTGATGCGGGTTTGCAGGGCGTGACCATGAAGCTGAATGTCGGCCTGCGATACTTTTCCTGTGGCCTCTGCAATGGTCTTGCCTTCGGCGATCAGGATTTGCGCTTGGACGATGTCGATGCCAGTGACCTCCTCTGTCACTGTATGCTCCACCTGAACCCTCGGGTTCACTTCGATGAAGTAGAACTCCTCTGTCTCCATATCCATCAGGAATTCAACGGTCCCTGCACATTCATAATTCACATGGGCACAGATTTTGCGGCCCAACTCACACACATGAGCGCGTTGTGCCTCAGAAAGGTAGGGGGCGGGGGCGCGCTCCACCACCTTCTGGTTGCGGCGCTGGACGGAACAATCGCGCTCGTAAAGGTGATAAATGTCGCCGTGGCTGTCGCCCAGAATTTGCACCTCGACGTGGCGCGCCTTCATGATCATCTTTTCCAGATAACCCTCGCCATTGCCGAATGCGGCCTCGGCCTCGCGGCTGCCCTCGCGGACCTTCTCTTCCAACTCGTCCTCACTGTAGATCGGGCGCATCCCGCGACCACCACCGCCCCATGACGCTTTAAGCATCAGGGGGTAACCGACTTCGGCGGCTTCCTTTTTGATAGCGTCCATATCATCGCCCAGCACTTCAGTGGCGGGGATCACAGGGACGTCTGCGGCCATGGCCACTCGGCGTGCGGAAGCTTTGTCGCCCAGTGCGCGCATCGTCTCGGCCTTGGGGCCGATGAAGGTGATACCGTTCTGCGCGCAAGCATCCACAAAATCGGGGTTCTCGGAAAGCAAGCCATATCCGGGGTGGATGGCATCAGCGCCGCAGGCTTTGGCCACGCGGATCATCTCGTCAATGCTGAGATAGGCAGCAACGGGACCGAGGTCCTTGCCGATGCGGTAGGCCTCATCCGCCTTAAAACGGTGGAGCCCCAGCTTGTCCTCTTCGGCAAAGACGGCAACGGTGGTTTTCCCCATCTCGTTGGCGGCCCGCATGATGCGAATGGCGATCTCACCACGGTTGGCTATCAGGATTTTGCGGAACTCAGTCATTTATCAGGCCTTTCCCTTTGGGGGTATTCGCAATTTGTAGGCGCAAGTGCCATACGGCTGCAATGCGTGTGATTGGGTAGGTGCGCAGTTTTCACGAATGAAGGTAATTGAAGCGGCTTTTAGGGGCATATGTGTGACAAACTGCACAAACGCATGGGATTGCCTGTGATTTTTTATTGCTTTTGACGCGGCCCGATGCCGTTAT
>CAWVWS010000178.1:0-5145 GCA_963933905.1 uncultured Sulfitobacter sp. | reverse complement strand
TCATGCTTCGCATAACCCTGCCGGCCAGTGGAAAGGATCAAACGAGAGACGCTTTAAACGCGACGCTTGCATCACCGACAACGCGCCGCATAATGAAATCAACCAGATAAGCCGAACTCTCTCTTAATTTAAGCAGCTCTTGGTTCCAAAAACCTTAACGTCGGGCACTGCAGTTACCGCTTTGATTCGGCGCTCAAGAACTGGATCAGGGTGCGTCTGACTGCGCTCAAATTTAGCAAGTGTTAATTTAAAAAACAGTGGCTTCCATTACTCCTGATGCAGCTCTACCAAAAGCGTATGGTCACTGCCTCACGTGGACGACCGAAACGATCCCAACAATCTGCAAAGGCTAGGAATTACGGCGCGTAGCCGACATCGCCGATTTGTTGGGTGGGGTCACGGTTTGAGAAGTCCAGTAGTGGGGCGTTAAGGGCAGTCCCACGGGAGTTTTCCGACGCCGTAAAAAAGAAAATCTGAGACGTAGTTTATGAAAATTGTTGTTGTAGGTTTGGGGTAACCTAGGCAGGGGCGATGGATTTTCGGTGCGTCAAGTGATTGATCAGGCCAAACATGTCACAAACTGCCCGGTTCCTGTCACCCACGGCACGCGCCGTCCTGGGGATTGTACCAGACTGGTGTCAGGGTCGCTGCGCACAAAAACAGAATTGAGGTGGTCTGCCGATAGGTCTAACCTGAAACAAATGATCACGGACGCATGTCGGTGGCATCAAAGTAGTGTCTACACAAAATAGCGCCCGGTGAGCTTCACATTTCAAGAGGCGCTCGAGACCATAATAATTCAAATATATCTCGCTTAGTATTTGAAAATTCCTCAGGCACAATCATCGTGTTCAACACACAATTCTAGCTTTGGTGCAGCACACGGATTTACACATTTACGTACACACCGCACATTCAATAAAAATAATTTTTTAATAACAATTATTCGTACGCATTCGTTCTATTGCAAATCCGTGTACAGGAGTTCGATTCTCCTACTCGCCTCCATACCCTGCCAATGATTAAGCTGATCGACCGATGCTGTCTTTGGAAGTTTAGGCCCCCCCCAAGCAATTTGTTTTGTTCCGTCCGCTTTCGTCGCATCTCAATTGCGCTTGGATTTTTACATGCTTTACCCTGTAACCGCTACGATCAAGTCGCCCTCATGCCCTGCTGATATGCCGCATTGATGGGCCGCTATGGACGGCGTTGCGCACGGAACCTGACATTGCGCGCAAGCTATCGAAACTCGTGCCCTATTATCATCCCGATTGTGCGGGTCACGGCCTCTGAACCACTCCCTTCATTTTTATCTTTAATCCAATTCTGAGATGCGGCCGCCGCTAAGTACGCGACTTCTCAAAAGCGGACCACGCACGCTCGAACGTCTCAAAATCAAAACCAGCCTCCCGCGCGGGACCAAGGACAAGCTTTTCTGTCTCCTGCATTTTGTGGATTGCTGCCGAAAGCTCGCCCAGCACCTCCATCGGGATCACAACTGCGCCGTGGCGGTCGGCATGGATCAGGTCTCCCTGCACAACCGTCATGCCAAAGATCGTCACAGGCGTGCCGATCTCGCGCACATGCACAAAACCGTGGCTTGGCCCGATCGAGCCTGCAATGACGGGAAACCCTTCCACCATGTCGCCCAAATCGCGCATCACCCCATTTGTGAGCGCCCCTGACATGCCGAACCCCTTATGAATAGTCGTGTTCACTTCGCCCCAATAGGCGCCAATCGCATGGGGAAAATCCAGATCCTCGACCACCGCGACTGACGGGCTTGGTCCCTCCGACATCGCCTTGTAATAGGCCATGCGCCGCGCACGGATCACATCCGCAGGTTTAGTTGGTGGCTCAACAGCCGCAATCTTGGCCGTCACGGCATAGCCTACAATCGCTTCGCCTGTCGGGTCAGAGCAGAGCATCGTGCCGCGGGTGAAAGCATCAAACCCGCGCTTGCCTTGCGCCACTTCGATCGCATTGCATACTGTCGGCGTATCCACCGCACGCAGCAGCGCCAGCAATGTCTCGTCCAGAATATCCTTCATGTGTCCTCCATCCAGCGGTGCAGGGCCACTGTGGTTTGTTCGGGTTGCTCAAGCGTGGGCAGATGCCCCGCGCCCTCAATAATCTCCAGCACCGAGTCGCTCACCAGCGCGTGCATCAGTTCATGCCGCGCCACAGGGCACAGACGGTCATCCCGCCCACACAGCACCAGCGTCGGCACGCGCACCCCGCGCAGCGTGTCACATTGGTCAGGCCGCTCGCGCAGCGCCATGGACTGTCGCACAAACACATCCGCGCCAAGGTCCATCGCCATATCCATACACAAATCAAGGATAGCGGCACGCTGCGGCCCCTCGGTGAGATAATTCGGCTTCATCTCCTCTCGCATGACCTGTTCAAGCTGCCCTGCCCGCGCCTTATCCATCTGCGGACCGCGCCGCGCCTGCATTTCAGGGGCTTCGACCAAAGCATTGGTATCCATCAGCGCCAGCTTTGCCACCCGCTCAGGCGCTTGGCGCAGCACCTCCATCGCAACGATGCCCCCCATCGACAAACCGCCCAGCGCAAATACAGGCGGCGCATCCGCCAGCACGGCCGCCGCCAGTGCTGCCATGGTGTCATGCCCGCCGATATCCGCAACCGTCACAGGCATCTCCGCCGACAGCGCCGCCACCTGTGGCGCAAACAGCCGCGCGTCACACATCAAACCGGGCAACAGAACCAGCGGCAGTGTCATGACGCCAAAGCTGCCCCGTCGCTCAGCGCTCGCAGCTTGGCAAAGGCGATGTCAGGATCAACTGCCCCGAAGCCTGCAAAGGTGCCAAAACCACAATCGCTGCCCGCAATCACGCGGTCATGGCCCACCAGCGGGGTAAAGCGGTCAATCCGCTGCGCCACCAGTTCTGGATGCTCGACAAAATTCGTCGTCGTATCCACCACACCGGGGACCAGCACTTTACCGTCGGGAATGTCATTCTTGCGGTCGCGGAACACGGTCCATTCATGGCCGTGACGCGGGTTGGATGTCTCGAACAACACATACCGCGCCTTGGCCGACATCAGCGTATCAAACATCGTGGCCATCGGCACATCGCAGACATGCGGCCCCTCGTAATTGCCCCAGCAAATGTGGATGCGCACCTTTTCTTCGGGAATGTCGCTCAGCGCGTGGTTAAGCGCCTCCACATGCATATTGGCAATATGCACAAACTCTGCATCCGACAGATCGTTGAACAACATATGCCGCGACAGCGCCAAATCAGGACAATCCAGTTGCAGATCAAGGCCAGAGGCCACAATCGTCTCATACTCCGCCTTCATCGCATCCGCCAAAGCGGCCAGATAAGACTCGCGCGTTTTGTAAAAATCATTCTGCAAAAACAGGCTGATCACCCCGGGCGACGCCGCATTCATAAAGCCGCGCGTGGCCCCATGCTCGGCCATACCTGCCTTGAGGTTTGCGATATCCTTCTCTAATTCGCACTGCCCCTTGGAGCGCACTTCACCCACACACATAGGCCGCGCATATTTCGGCGTGCCGCCCTCTTCTGCCAGCCGCTTCAAATATCCCGGAAACTGCTTGAGGTCCGCCGGCGCATTGCGCGGGCTGTCCCCGTCAAATCCAGTGTAGCGGTCCTTGACGTAAGTGGCATAGCTGATCTTGGACGTCTCACCGTCCGAGACGATCCCAACCCCTGCCGAGACCTGCTTGGCCACAGTATCGGATACTGCCTTGCTCATCGCAGCATCAAATGCGCCCTGATCGTAAGGCGTGTTATTCTCCCGCGCAAAAATGAAATCCACCACTTCCTGAGAGCGCGGCAACGACCCCACATGGGTTGTCAAAACAGTCATTTCTTATCCTTTCCACGTGGGGCCTGCGCCCTCACCCGTCGCCACAACATGAAACAGCGAGGCCTCTCCCGTCATTGACGGCACCGCACTATGCATCACCCCTTCAGGCACCGACATCGTATCACCAGGGTTGAGCACGGCGCTATGTGTCGCGCCCTCCGCCTGCCACGTCACGTTCCAATGGCCCCGCATCGGCATCAGCACACTTGGCACATCATGCATATGCATATCCGCCGTGGCAGAGCCGCGTGTCACAAGATGCACTTCAAATCCGGGCTTGTCGGGCAGCATCGCGTTCTCGCCAATCACCAACGCTGGCTTGCGGTCGCCCAAGGCCACCATATCCCAATACCGCGCCACATGACGCGGCACCACGTCAGCCGTTGTCGGCTCAGGGTAATCCTTCAACTCATCCTCGGTCAGCACAGGCATGGGCGATATACCCTCGGGCAAGGTCTGCCCCTTCTTGGTGTCATAGAGCTTGCCGTTACTCCCCAGCACCAGCCCGTGATCCGCCGCATCCTCAATCACTTGCGGCGCCCAAATGACACCGCCGCCAGCATCATCACCGCCCAGCACGGCCATAATCATCCCGTAATCGGTGCCGATATTCTCGAACCCGCGAAATATGCCTGTGGGGATGTTGATGATATCCCCCTCTTCCAGCACGACCTCACCCGCCGTGCCATAGCGCCCCCAGAAGAACCGCCAGCGCCCCGACAGGACGAAAAACACCTCCGCCGTGCGGTGGCTATGCAGCGAGTTGCGGCATTTGGGCGGCTGACCTGCGGCCCCGATATTGAACCCGTGCGGGATGCCGATATGCACATGCTGGTCAGGGCTCTCCGAGACGCCACCACCAATAATCGTAAAGTTCTCTTTCTGGTCCGAGCCGGGCGTATGCGCGTCAATAAACGCAGTCTTGCAGGGCATCAGCTCGCCGTAGCGGACGATACGGGCATTCATTTGGTCAGGGGTCATAGCGCACCTGTGTGCAAAAGGATCTGCTTCCAGATCGCGGTTTCGTCAAAAATTACATATTCGCGGCGCAGCTTAGGCTCCGTGCCGGTGATCGCGCCAAATTCAGCGTGGGAAATGCCCATGACATAGACGTCCGCGCCTGTCGGCTTGCCAAACCCGCCCCAACCGGAGTGTTTGCCATGCAGGCTCCACCGCACCGCAGCACGCGGCGGCAGGGTCGGATCATCGCGGCCAATCACGTGGTGGATCTTGAACGCTGCATCGGGAAACGCCGCGCACAGCCCCATCCAGAACGTATCC
>CAWVWS010000177.1:0-5163 GCA_963933905.1 uncultured Sulfitobacter sp. | reverse complement strand
CTCCGCCAGGGTTGGGCTACTCCTCTTCCTTGAGAGGACCTTTAAACCCAAGCGCTACAACAAACTTTTCCGAGCTGTCCTGACGGCTTGACGGTGGTTTGAAGTTAGCCACTTTGGTGAAGCGTTGTTTGAGCAGTTTTTGCAAATCGCCTTCCGCGCCTCCTGCAAGGGTTTTGGCGATGAAAGTCCCCCCTTCTTCCAATACATCAAAAGCGAAATATGCTGCCGCTTCGCACAGCGCGATAATGCGGTTGTGGTCGGTCTGTTTGTGCCCCGAGGAGGCTGCGGCCATGTCAGACATAACCACATCGGCCATGCCGCCCAGCCATTCCTTTACCATGAGGTCGGCGTCATCTTCCATGAAATCAAGCTGGTGGATGTCGCAGCCCGCAATCGGCTCCATTTCCTGCAAGTCGATGGCGAGGATCGTGCCTTTTGCCTTACCACTTTTCTCTCCCAGAATGTTGGAGCGCTTAACGGCTACCTGACACCAGCCACCCGGTGCCGCGCCCAAATCCACAATCCGCGCACCGGGCACAAGGAAGCGATATTTGTCGTCCAACTCCATAATCTTGAAGGCCGCACGCCCGCGATAGCCTTCGGCCTTGGCGCGTTTTACATAAGGGTCGTTCAACTGGCGCTGCAACCAGCGGGTCGAGCTGAGCTTGCGCCCGCGTGCCGACTTTACCTTGACCTTCAGGTCACGTTGACCGCGCCCCGATGTGTTTTTGGTGGTGTTTTTACCTGTTGGCGTCTTGCCCATCAGAATGTTCCTTCTTCGAGCACGCCGTCCGCGCTCATTTGTGCATATAGCAGACCTTCGCGCAGACCACGATCCGCAACGCTTAGGCGGTCGGTGGGCCATGCGCGCATCAGCGCCTGCAAGATCGCAGCCCCCGACATAATAAGGGCGGAGCGGTCGTTGCCGATGCAAGGGTCCACCCGCCTGCCCTCTGGCCCCATGGCCAGATAGCGGTGAATGACTTTGTCGATCTGTTCGGTGCTCATGCTGATCCCGTCAACTTTGGTACGGTCATAGCGGCGCAGGCCCAGATGACTGGCTGCCACAGTTGTTACTGTGCCAGAAGTGCCAACAATCTGGAACCGCTCTTGGGGTTGTGCAGACTGGTACGGCGTGAAATCGGCGAGGTTTTCCTCAAAAAACCAACTCATCAACGCAAAGCGTGCCGCGTCATCCTCCACATCGGAGAATTGATCGCGCAGGGTCGCCACACCAAGTGGTACGGAAATCCAGTCGACCACTTTGGCGGCTGGTATGTCGGTCACCGCCTGAACAAAGCCGTTATGGAGGCGCATGATGGATTGGGCGCGGTCCTTCTTTGGCACAACTGAAATGTCGATCCAGACCAACTCGGTGGAGCCACCGCCGATGTCTACCACCAGCAGGTTTTCTGTTTTGCGGTTCACCAGAGGTGCGCATGAGATCACGGCAAGCTGTGCCTCCTGCTCGGGTGCGATAATCTCGAGCCGCAGGCCTGTCTCACGCGTGATCCGCCGCATGAATTCTTCACCATTGGAGGCACGGCGACAGGCCTCGGTTGCGACAAGGCGCATTTTGCGGACTTTGTTCCGGCGGAGTTTTTGCTGACAGATGCGCAATGCCTGTATGGTGCGAGTCATTGATCCGCGCGACAACCGCCCAGTCTTCTCAAGCCCTGCCCCCAATTGGACGGACTTCGAGAAACTATCCACCACATGAAATCCCGCACCTTTCGGCTGGGCGATTAGCATGCGACAGCTATTTGTGCCCAGATCTAGGGCCGCATAGAGGTCGTTCGATCTGGACGAAACTGGCGCGGGGCTCAGAGCCGTCGATTGTTTACGTTCGAGCGCACCCGCACCTTTGGAGCGCTTTGGCGCCATGACATGCGCCTTTCATTACGAGTTGGATTAAGGATACGGCCCATGCCGCTGGTGCGCAAGCACCGTCGCACCCCTAGCGCGGGTATTTTTAGACAACCTCAAGATGTTGATGCGAAATATGACCCTACCCATGTCTCGCCCCGCTTCTGGCAAAGGTATAGGGTTAGGTCGCGGAAGGAACCGCGATTGTCGAAAACGACAGCCGTGCGTCGCCCATCGTCCGCTAGAGAGAGCAGGTAACATCGGTTCGGGAGGAATCGCGCATGGCACAAGTTGTGATCGTCTACTGGCGGGACATTCCTGCCCAAGTCATAGTTGGCAAAGGCCGTCGTGGGGAAAAACGTATTCTGCCCGAACGCTTCGAGCAGGCGATTGACCGTGCGGCGATGAAAGTCGGCGCAGAAGATACAGACGCGTATCTGGCCGAGTGGCGAAAAGCGGATGCTGTCACCATCGAAGGAGATGATGCAGCAGTAGCTGACGCCGAAGTGGCGCGCATTGACGCTGAATATGACCGTGAGCGCATCAAGGCGCTGATTGCAAATGATGGTTGGGCCTAGCCCCGCCCCTATGACACTGTAAGGAGCCTCGCAAATGGCACTGCTTAACTTCCGCAAAAAAGAAACTGCCCCTGATGAAGTGAACCCGCAGGTCGAGAGCTTCTTGCAGGACTTCTCAATCGAGGTCATGCCGCGCACCGCTGAAAAGGTTGAGGATTTCCGCGATTTGTTGCCCGCAGGCACCCGCGTCTACATCGCCCACATCGAGGGTACGCCCATCGAGGATATGGTCGCTACTGCCGTGCGTCTGAACAACGACGGCTATAAGGTCATGCCGCATTTCCCTGCGCGCATCATCAAGGATCGCGCCACGTTGGCCGACTGGATTGCCCGCTATCAGGGTGAGGCGAATGTCGATCAGGCGCTCCTGCTCGCGGGGGGTGTTTCAACGCCCCACGGTGAGTTCAGCGACAGCATGCAGTTGATGGAGACGGGCCTGTTTGACGAGGCTGGCTTCAAGTGCCTGCATGTGGCAGGTCATCCTGAAGGCAACCGCGACATTGATGCCAAAGGAACGGCAAATGTCGACGCCGCCTTGCGCTGGAAAAACGATTTCCAGACCCGCACGGATGCAAAGATGGCGATCGCCACACAGTTCGCCTTTGAGGCAAAGCCGATCATCGCATGGGCCGACAGTCTGGCCGCTGCTGGCATCACCATCCCCGTCCATATCGGTATCGCGGGTCCGGCCAAGCTGCAAACCCTGATCAAATTCGCCATTGCTTGTGGAGTAGGTCCCTCCCTCAAAGTGCTGCAAAAACGCGCGATGGATGTGACCAAGCTGCTCCTCCCCTATGAGCCAAACGATATCATGACCGAGCTTGCCGCGCATAAAGCTGCCAACCCTGACTTTAATATTTCCCATGTCCACTTTTTCCCGCTTGGCGGGATCAAGACAAACGCCACATGGGCGCACACACATGGCGGCGCTGCTGCTGTCCCTGCCAACGCCTCCTGAAGGACCCCAATATGACCCGCACAATCGTCGAATCCAAAACTAAAACCGCCATCATCGGCTTTGACCAGCCTTTCTGCGTCATCGGGGAGCGTATCAACCCGACAGGCCGCAAGATCCTTGCCGAAGAGCTGGAGCGCGGCGATTTCTCCCGCGTTGAGGCCGATGCAATTGCCCAAGTTGCAGCGGGAGCCAATATCCTCGACGTGAACTCGGGCGCTGTATTTTCAAAAAAAATGGCCGAAGACCCACGCTATGCCGACAATAACTTTGTCGAGCCGATGTTGATGCCCGAAATGATCAAACGCGTGCAGGCCGTTACTGATTGCCCGATCTGCATCGACAGCTCTGTGCCTGGTGCGCTTGAAAACGGTTTGGCTGCTTGCGAAGGTCGTCCGCTGCTGAACTCCGTGACAGGAGAGGAAGAGCGTCTGGAACTGGTCCTGCCGCTGGTGAAGAAATACAACGTGCCTGTGGTTGCCATTTCCAACGATGACACGGGTATTTCCGAAGACCCCGACGTGCGTTTTGCCGTAGCCAAAAAGATTGTGGAGCGTGCGGCTGATTTCGGTATCCCTGCCCACGATATTGTCGTCGATCCACTCGTCATGCCGATTGGTGCGATGGCGACAGCAGGACATCAGGTATTTACCCTTGTGCGCCGCTTGCGCGAAGAACTGGGCGTGAACACGACCTGCGGTGCCTCCAACATCAGCTTTGGCCTGCCCAACCGCCACGGGATCAATAATGCCTTCCTGCCCATGGCTATGGGTGCTGGCATGACATCCGCAATTATGAACCCCGTCGCCCTGCCCGTGAATGCAGCCAAGATCGCCGAGAAGAAGGCCGAGCTTGCCGCTCTTGGACTGGTTCTGCCCGAAGGGATGGACGACGAAGTATTTTTGAGCCTTTTCGGCATGGGCTCTACCCTCCCCCGCCCCGGCAAAGAGATGGAGGCCATTCGCGCCGCCAACTTCCTCTTTGACCGTGACCCCCATGGCGGTGACTGGATCAAGTTCAACAAGGTCGCTCCAAAAGCGGGTCAGGAAAGCCGTGGCCGCGCAGGCCGTGTTGGTGGCCGTCGCCGCGGGTGAATTAACTTTACGATTAAGGTCCAGGGGCAGCATCATGTGCTGCCCTTTTTCATTTATCTTACCTACTAAAGCCGTCATTCTGGCGCCGTTATGATAAGATCAGCCCAAATTACTGATGCACCAAGCATCGCTGTGCTTTCTGTAGAGGTTTGGACAGGCACCTATCTCAAACGCGGGATAGGGGCATTCTTTGCAGATTATGTTCTGGATGAATTCACCTCGGCAAAGACCAAAGCGCTGATTCATGACCCGCGGCAGCACATTTGGGTCGCATGGGCAGAGGACGGTATTGTGGGCGTACTGCGCCTTACATCTGACGCCTGCGGTCCTGTGGCAGAATGCTCTGACTGGGAGATTGCCAAGCTTTATGTCCAGCCCCGTCACCACGGAAAAGAATACGGCACGCATTTGCTGGAGAAGGCATTTTCCCATGCCAAGAGCAATGGTGCGTCCTCTGTCTGGCTCGCGACGAATGCCGAGAATATCCCCGCTATCCAGTTCTATCTTGCCCAAGGATTCAACCAAATTGGCGAAACGCATTTCAGGATCGCTGATAAGGCTTATCTAAACAACGTCTATGCCTATGCGCTGTAACGCGTTGATTTAGGGAGAAATATGGTGGTCCCAGCTGGATTCGAACCAGCGACCTCTCGCTTCGGAGGCGAGCACT
>CAWVWS010000176.1:0-5176 GCA_963933905.1 uncultured Sulfitobacter sp. | reverse complement strand
TCCCTTCCATTCCTGAGAAAGGATCGCACCATCAAACCATGGGATCAAACACCTAGCTTTGGGTTTGGTAGTCATACAACTGTTTCGCTTCTTCCAAGCTGTCAAAAACGTTCAGCTGCCCGTCCACAAGGACCGCGGCAGTTCGCACGAATTTTTCTAACGTTTCCGCCTGATGCGACACAATCACGATTGTGGTCGTGCGCAGGCGTTCTTGCAGGATTTCTCCTGCTTTTCGGTTAAATTCTACATCCGTTGTAGACGGCATACCCTCATCAATCAGGTACATATCAAAATCCAGTGCCAACATCAGCGCAAAGGAAAAGCGTGCGCGCATCCCCGCCGAATAGGCCCCCAGCGGTTGGTCGAAATATTCGCCAAGGCCGCAAAGCCAGCGGCAAAAACTCTCGACATAGTCGGGATCAAGCCCGTAGAGCCGCGCGATATAGCGCGAGTTTTCCATTGCAGAGACTTTGCCCACAACGCCACCCATTAATCCCAGCGGGAAGGAGATGTTGCAGCCGCGATAGATTTCACCTTCGTCAGGCTTTTCCAGCCCCGCCATCATGTTGATGAGGGTAGTTTTGCCTGTCCCGTTGGGCGCAAGGATGCCCATGGATTTACCAAGTTCGACGCGGAACGACGCACGATCAAGGATGACCTTGTGTTGTGTGCCTGTCCAGAAGGACTTGGAAACGTTACGAAATTCCAGAATTGCGTGCCTGCTCCGCCTTTGTTTTCGGGGTGAAGTTTACGCCTCTCTTGCGGAGGTTATAGTTCCATCTATCGACAGAATTTGACCATATTATTTCCGATTTGGAAACAAATGTACAACAGGACCGGTAGCCACAATTCGCGCATCTCCCAAGTGGCCAGATTAGCAAGATTGTTTATCGAAAAATGCTGTCCAAAGTCAGACAAATTTGCCAAAATGTCATTCCCAGCTTGGCAAAACGCCCCATCCGCTTACTTACAAATCATGAACGACATCCGCCCTGATTTGCATGCTTGCACCCTATGCGCCCAACGCTTTGCCGCGACAGCGACGGCACATCAACCCAACCCTGTGGTCTGGTTCCAAAAGGGCGCACGCCTCCTCATCGCGTCTCAGGCACCGGGGATGAAAGTACACAAAGCCAACACACCGTTTTGGGATGCATCGGGCGTGCGCTTGCGCAGCTGGCTGGGTCTGGATGAAGGCGCGTTCTTCGACCGCTCCCGCGTGGCGATCATTCCAATGGCGTTCTGCTTTCCGGGCTATGACGCGAAGGGCAGTGACCTGCTGCCGCCGCCGATCTGTGCAAAGACATGGCGCCGTGATGCACTCGCCATGGTTCCTGACGTAGACTTGACCGTTCTAATTGGCGGTCATGCTATGCGCTACCATTTGCCAAATTTCACAACAGTGACCCAAGCTGTGCGCGATTGGGAAAAGCATCCGAAGGGCACCTTCGCCTTGCCACATCCTTCATGGCGCAATACGGGTTGGCTCAAGAAAAATCCGTGGTTCAAGGCCGAGGTACTCCCCCGCCTACAAACTGCCGTTGCCGAGGTGATGACATGACCCAGACCCCGCTTGATACTGCCCATGCCGCAATGATGGCTGCCCCCGAAGATGACAGCACCCGCCTGCGGTTCTACGAGCGTATGGCGGATGTGGAGTTGTTCTTGCTTTTGGAGGCCGAACCCGAGGGGGACCAGATCAGCCCACAAGTTTTGGACGTAGAGGGCGCGCAGTATCTACTGGCGTTCGACCGCGCCCAGCGCCTTGCGCAATATGCTGGCGCAGCTGGTGCATATGTCGCCTTGTCAGGCCGTAACGTGGCCGCGATGCTGGAGGGGCAACCCCTTGGCATTGCGCTCAACATGGATGTCGCCCCCTCTGCGATCCTGCTGCCTGATACTGCCGTGGCGTGGCTGCGCGAGACTTTGACCAATGAAGCCTCCCAAGTAGAGTCAAAGATCGAAAGCGTTCTGCCCCCAAAAGGTCTGCCCGAGCAACTGATCACCGCCATCGACGAAAAGCTCGCCACAGCCACAGGCATGGCTGCCAACGCGTGGCTGGTCGGTGTTGCCTATGAGGGCGGTGGGCGCGGGCATCTGCTGGCCTTCATCGACGCGATCCCCCGCGCGCAGGACGCGCTTGTGCGCGCCGCCTCCGAAGCGCTCACCTTCTCCGGCATAGAAGCGGGTGCGATGGATGTAGGGTTCTTCAATCACAGCGATCCGACTGTAACAAAGCTGATGAAAGTCGGTCTGCGCTTTGATCTGCCCCAGATGGAAACGTTACAGAATACGCCGCGTTTGCCGGGCGGTGATGCAGGTAGTCCGCCAATCCTGAAATAATCGGGCGCAAAACACACGTGCGGCTCACGCGCCTGCAAGGTCACGCAAACGCGAGATGCAGGGGCAGGCTTGTGTGGTTAGGGTTTGGCTATATCATCACCCCAACAGGAGCCTTTTCATGAACCGCTTTGCCCTCACCATCGCCGCTGCCGCTGCTGCGTTCAGCTTTGCCAATGCCCCCTTCGCAGGTGAGCAATTCGTCGACGAAACCGGATTTGCCGTTTCTGGCTATGACGTGGTCGCCTACTTCTCCTTGGCGCAAAACGCGGTAGGCCAGACCAACACAGCCCCTGTAGAGGGCGACAAGTCCATCACAGCAGAATATAACGGCGCAACTTTCGCCTTCTCCTCCGAAGGCAACCGCGATCTGTTCACAGCCAATCCCGCAAAATACGCGCCACAATATGACGGCCACTGCGCCTACGGCGTGGCCAAGGGCGGCAAAGTACCGGACAACCCGACGCTCTGGCGCATCGTGGACGACAAACTCTTCCTCAACATTACGACCAATGTTGTGGGCTTTTGGGAAGAGGACATTCCGGGCAACATCAACTTGTCCACCGGCAACTGGCCCAGCCTTGATCCACAACCTGCCTCCGACCGCACCATTCCACAGTGGTCTTCGGCTGCACCTAAAGGCTAATTCATGACAGCATCCTCCTCCCCCAAGCTCTCCCGCCGCCTTTTGATCGGGACCGCAATTGCCGGACTTGGCGGTGTGGCACTGGCACGGTGGTATAACATCGGCGCACGGGAGGAGGACGGCATGAACGTTAACACAGCTTATGCAGCGGCAATTGAGGGACGCATCACCCTCATCGACATCCGCCGCCCTGATGAATGGGCCGCAACGGGCATCGCGCAAGGGGCAATCCCGCTCGACATGCGCGATCCTGAGTTCGCACAAAAGCTGCTGGCTCTTGTGCCCGACCCCAATGCCCGCATCGCCCTCATCTGCGCGCGCGGCGTACGCTCGCGCCATTTGGCAGGGCAGCTGACGGAGGCTGGCTTCACCAATATCATTGACGTGCCCGAAGGCATGCTCGGTTCTGGCGCCAGGCCGGGGTGGCTTGCGGCGGGTTTACCCGTCACCAAACTCTGACCGATTGCCGAACCCACCCGCGTAGATTATAGCCAGCGCATGAGCACAAACCCACCAAACCTCCGCCCCGATCTGGCCCCCAAGGCCACCTTCTCCGAGCCAAAGCGCAGCGGCCAGCCGACCATCGGTATTGTCTCGCTTGGCTGTCCCAAAGCTTTGGTGGATTCCGAGCGTATCCTGACCCGCCTGCGCGCAGAGGGCTACGCCATTTCGCCCGATTATTCAGGCGCGGACGCCGTGATCGTGAACACCTGCGGATTTCTGGACAGTGCCAAAGCCGAGAGCCTTGATGCCATTGGCGAGGCGCTCACCGAGAATGGCCGCGTGATCGTGACGGGCTGCTTGGGCGCCGAGCCGGATTATATCCGCGAGCATCACCCCCGCATCCTCGCCGTGACAGGGCCGCACCAATACGAGCAGGTTCTGGACGCCGTCCACCTCGCCGTGCCGCCGTCGCCTGATCCGTTCATCGACCTGCTACCCGCCTCTGGTGTATCGCTCACCCCCCGCCACTTCAGCTATCTGAAAATCTCCGAGGGCTGTAACCACAAGTGCAAATTTTGCATCATCCCCGACATGCGCGGCAAACTGCAAAGCCGCCCCGCCCATGCGATTATCCGTGAAGCGGAAAAGCTGGTCGAGAGCGGAGTTAAAGAGCTGCTGGTCATTTCCCAAGACACCTCTGCCTACGGTGTCGACATCAAACACGCCGAGGATCGCGGCCACCGCGCGCATATCACCGACCTCGCACGTGATCTCGGCAGCTTGGGTGCATGGATACGCCTGCACTACGTCTACCCCTACCCCCATGTGCGCAAGCTGATCCCACTCATGGCCGAAGGTCTGGTCCTCCCCTACCTCGATATCCCCTTCCAGCACGCGCACGCGGACGTCCTCAAACGTATGGCCCGCCCCGCCGCAGCAAGCAAAACTCTGGACGAGATCGCAGCATGGCGCGAGGTCTGCCCCGACATCACACTGCGCTCGACCTTCATCGTCGGCTATCCAGGCGAGACAGAGGCCGAGTTCCAAACGCTGCTCGATTGGATGGACGAGGCCCAACTCGACCGCGTCGGCTGCTTCCAATACGAAAACGTCGCAGGCGCACGCTCCAACGCCCTGCCGGACCACGTGGACGCGGACGTGAAACAAGACCGCTGGAACCGCTTCATGGAAAAGGCCCAAGCCATCTCAGAGGCCAAGCTGCAAGCCAAAATCGGCAAACGCATGGACGTGATCATCGACGAGATCGACGAAGACGCCGCCACCTGCCGCACCAAAGCAGACGCGCCAGATATCGACGGGAACCTGTTTATTGATGAAGGCCACGAGAAGCTGACCGTGGGAGATATTGTGACTGTCGAGGTTGAGGAAGCGGGCGAGTATGATCTGTGGGGACGGGTTGTTTGAGTAGCGACGCGATAAGGAAACTTTCTGTACGACTCAAAGACGTTGACGAGCTATTGGCTGCACATGAAAGCCTCACGGGTGGGAATCGAGGCCGCCCCGCTCAAAAGCAAGGCGCAGCAGTCACGAAAGCAGGGGTTGTCATGCTCACAGCTGTATTTGAAGCTTTCATAGAAGACGTCTTTGAGCGGGCAGCGACTGACATCTTTGCTGAAGAGCTAGACACCGCTAAGAAATTAAAAGACTTCTTCCGAGAAACAAGCGGGCGACTTAGGTGTTCAGTCCCGGCATTTGGTGGATCGGGTTTAAGTTGAATCGATCTGG
>CAWVWS010000175.1:0-5223 GCA_963933905.1 uncultured Sulfitobacter sp. | reverse complement strand
CAAAGAAGCGGCAGGGCGCCGTGTGGCGCAAGCGACGGAAGATGCAAACCGCAAACTGCGCAAGTTTGAAGGTCAGATCGCCTCGAAAGAGCGCCAAGCTGCCGAGGCTGCGAACCTTACGGCGCAGGCCAAGAAAAACCTCGATCTGTTTCAGGCTCAATATGACGCGGGTCAGCGTCAGGTCATGGATGTGGTTGGCGTTTACGAGACATTCGCGCGTCAGCAAGAGACCGAAGTTACATTGAAATATGAGGCCATACGACTGCGTGTGGCTATGGCCGAGCTTTTGGGCGTGTTGGCTGATGGATCGGAAATATGAGCAAACCCTTCACCCTCACGATTGTTAATGGCAACTCTGGCCGCCTGAAGCCTGCAGAAGTTATTGAAGTTCCAAAGGCTGATAATACCTCGACGTTTGCGGACCGTTTGCGCGCGCGCGGTGCGTTGATCTCAACATACGCAAGCGTATTGGGCAGCGAGATTTCCCAAGGTGATCTGGCCGACGCGCTTGCCCGCCGCCTTACACCTGATGCCTCCGAGCAAGACGAGGCGCAGGTCATCACGACATTGCTGCGCCGCAATGGTCTGACTGCCGAGATGGTGCGCTCCAAAAGCCTTGATGATCAGAAATTCCCTGCACTGGTTTATATGACCTCTGGTCAGTTGCTGTTGGTGATGGGCCGCGAGCGCGAGGATTTGGTGGTCTTTGACAAGACATGTCCTGACAACCGCGCCCAAGTGCCTGCGGCTGATTTCGTGCCGTTCTTCTCTGGTCTGACGCTGCATGCAAAGATGCCGATCGAGAAGGTTGAAGAAGTACACAAAACTGCCGAGAAGCCTGCGCATTGGTTCTGGGGGCAGTTTGCAAAATTCAAACGCCAGTTGGGTGAGGTTGCTTTGGGCTCGTTTGTGGCGAACCTGTTGGCTGTGGCCGTGGCGCTGTTTTCCTTGCAGGTTTATGACCGCGTTATTCCGCACCAGTCGGAGGCAACTCTGTGGGTTCTCGCCGCGGGTGCTGTGCTGGCGCTACTGATGGAAGCGTTCACCAAGATTGCGCGCGCGCAGTTGATGGATGGTGCGGGCCGGCAGATTGAATTGTCGGTGCAGACCACGCTGATGCAGCGCATCCTTGGCATGCGCAGTGACAAGCGCCCGCAAGCGCCGTCTGATCTGTTTTCCTCCATGCGCGAGTTCGGCTCGGTACGTGAGTTCTTTACTGCCTCTACCATTGGGACAATTGTGGATATTCCGTTTATCTTTGTCTTCCTGTTCCTCGTAGCATCGATTGCAGGCAATGTGGTTTGGGTCTTGGTGATCGGTGGCATCCTGATGGTTGTGCCGGGTTTCTTTATGCAAAAGCGCATGATCCGTCTGACGCAGGAGACCCAAGGGGCGACGGCGAAATCTTCGCGCCTTTTGCACGAGGCGATATTCGAGCTTGATACCGTCAAGACCCAGCGCGGCGAAGACCGTGTGCAGCGGTTGTGGTCGGAGTTGACCACGCTGTCGGCGGTGAAATCGAGTGAGCAGCGCAAGCTGGCATCGCTGCTGACATTCTGGAGGCAAGGGGTTCAGCAGGGCACTTATGTCGTGGCTGTTATCATGGGCACTTATCTGGTGTTTGTGGGTCAGTTCACTGTCGGCTCCATCATTGCGGTTGGTATTCTGACGTCACGCACGCTTGCGCCGCTGACACAGTTGGCGGGGACCATGGCGCGTTGGGGCAATGTGAAATCCGCCCTCGACGGTTTGAAGTTGATTGCGGGCTCGGACCAAGACGCAGCTGAGGGGCGCACCTATATGCGTCGCGACCAGCTTGGAGGTAACTTCGAGCTGCGCGATGTGACCTTCCGCTATATGGAAGAGGGCGCGCCAACGCTTGATCTGCCGGGGATCAATATCCTGCCGGGTCAGCGGGTTGCGATCCTTGGTGCCAATGGGTCGGGCAAGTCGTCCCTGCTCAAAGTGTTGAGCGGGCTTTATGCGCCGACCTCGGGCCGTGTGTTGATTGACGGGACCGAGATGACCCAGATCGAGCCGCGCGACCTGCGCCGCCTGATCGGATACCTGGGCCAAGACGTGCGCCTGTTTTCTGGCACGCTTCGCGGTAACCTGAACCTCACGATGCTGGAGCGCGATGATGCGCGGCTGATGTCTTCGCTTGATTTTGCGGGCTTGGGTGAGTTTGTGCGCAACCACCCCAAGGGGCTGGATCTGGAGATTATGGACGCAGGCGCAGGCCTGTCGATTGGTCAGCGCCAGTCGATTGGCTGGGCGCGGCTGTGGTTGCAGGACCCGAAGATTTGTTTGCTGGACGAGCCGACGGCGGCGCTGGATCAGAAGCTGGAAACCGCTTTGGTGGAGCGTCTCAAGACGTGGATGGCGGGGCGCACGGCGATCATCGCCACGCACCGCGCGCCGATCCTTGCGCTGACCAGCCGCACGATTATTTTGCACAATGGCCGGATGAGCATTGATGGACCTAAAGACGAAGTCATGGCGCATCTCACCGCCATCAAAGGAGGTGCCGCATGAGCCCTGATATGGACAGCCACATCGATAAACAAATGCGCGGCCCCTCTATGGTCGTCTGGCTGAGTGCGGCGACTGTGATTGTGTTTATCATCTGGGCATTCTTTGCTTGGGTGGACGAGATTGTACGTGCCGAAGGCTCAATGATTTCAAGTTCGCGTCCGCAGATCATCCAGAACCTTGAGGGCGGTATTCTGGCCGATCTCAAAGTGGGGGAGGGTGATATTGTGGAGAAGGGGGATGTGTTGGCAAAGCTGCACAACACGCAGTTCCAGTCGGCCGTGGATGATTTGCAAGACCAGATCAGTGGGTTTGAGATCCGCCGCCTGCGCCTTGAGGCGGAGATGGACGGGGCCTATGCCTTTGATGTGCCGTCTGAATGGGGTGCGCGGACGCCTGATATTGTAGCATCCGAGGCCGCACTTTTGCAGGCGCGGCAGTCTGACTATGTCTCCTCTGTGGACGGGGCCAAGCAGGTATTGGTTGAGGCGCAGCGCGAGCGTGATCTGATGAACGCGCTACTGAAGAACAAGATTGTCTCGCTCATCGAGGCGACCCTTGCGCGCAAAGCCTTTGCGGATGCGAAGATCAAATTTGATGAGGTGGTGACGGGAACCGAGTTGGACTGTGCGCAGGAATATTCTGACGTGCTCAAGGAACTGTCGACGCTGCGCCAGAACCTTAAATCCAGCACGGATCAGTTGGACCGTACGCTGCTGTGCGCGCCGATGCGCGGAAGTGTGAACAACTTGCAAGTCACGACCATTGGCGGCGTTGTGCGCCCTGGTGAGGAGATTTTACAGATTATTCCGCTCGATGAAGAGTTGTTTGTGGAGGCGCGGGTGAAGCCCGAGGACATCGCAGGTGTGCGGCGCGGCCAAGCGGCGACAGTAAAGCTGTCGGCTTATGATTATACGATTTATGGCACGTTGAAGGGCGAAGTGAAGCTGATCTCGGCGGATACATTCAAGGACGAGCGTTCCCGCGATCCTGATGGCGACCCGCATTATAAAGTGACATTGGCGGTGGATACCGAGAACCTGACCGAGCGGCAGGTTGCGCTCAAAATCCGCCCTGGTATGCAGGCGAGTGTTGAGTTGCACACAGGGTCCAAGACGGTTTTGCAGTATCTGCTTAAGCCCTTGTACAAGTCCAAAGAGGCCTTCCGCGAGCCGTGACCTAACGGAGCGCTGACGCGCAAGACATGATTAAGTTGTGAATAATGCGGGCCTTTGGGGTCCGCATTTTGCGTTTGTGTCAGGCGTCGGTGTCGAGCCAGAGGGTGACGGGGCCGTCATTGGTGAGGGCCACAGACATATCCGCGCCGAACTGACCTGTCTGGACCGGAATATTGAGGGCGTTGAGGGCTTGGGCGAAGTGTTCGTAGAGCGCCTGTGCCGCGTCGGGTTTTGCAGCACCCGAGAAGCCGGGTCTGTTGCCGCGGGATGTGTCTGCGGCGAGGGTGAACTGGCTCACGACCAAGGCGCTGCGGCCTGTTTGGGTGAGGCTCAGGTTCATCTTGCCTGCGTCGTCTTTGAACAGGCGCAGCTTTGATATTTTGAGGGCGAGGGCGTCCGCTGTCCCTGTGTCGTCGTCGGGCATGGCGCAGACGAGGATCAGCAGGCCTGCGTCGATCTGGCCGATGACTGCGCCCTCGACTGTCACGCTTGCGTCGGTGACGCGCTGGAGGAGCGCTCTCATGTGTCGTGCCAGCGGATGATGTCATCCGTAGTGGCCCGTTCAGTGCGGAAGCTGTTGGCGGGGGCGTCTTTGTCGGCGTAGCCGAGTGAGATGGCGCAGAGGATGAGGCGATCCTCGCTTATGTCGAAGTATTCTTTGAGCAGGGGGGCGTAGGCGGCAATGGCGGCTTGGGGGATTGTGGCCACGCCAAGGGCGGTCGCGGCTAAAGTGAAGGCGGTGACAAAGCCGCCTGTGTCCATTGCACCGTAGGGGCCAAGCTCGGCTGGGGAATGGATGATCGCCACATGCGGCGCGTCGAAGAAGGCGTAGTTTCGCATCATTTGTTGTGCGCGGCCTGCGCGGTTGGATTTTTCGATGCCAACGGCGTCGTAGAGTTGGAAGCCGCAGGTGCGCCGCCGCTCGGCGTAGTCGCCGGTGTATTTGGAGGGCCACGGGAGGTCGGGCCTTGGTGGTGTGTCTGCGAGGACTGTCTGCTGCAGCTTATCGCGCAAACGGTCGGTGGCGGCGCTGCGTGTGATGTCGACCTGCCACGGTTGGGCGTTACACCATGAGGGGACGTGACGGGCTGTCTCTATGATGCGGGTCAGGTCAGTATCCGGGACTGGGTCGGGCAGGAAGGCGCGGCAGGAGTAGCGGTCCTCAAGGATTTGGCTCAGCGTGTCGATGGCGGTCATGTCTTATCCGTTCTGCGTTCAGGAATTTTGGGCATAGAGGTAGCCGATGATCGCGGCGAGGATCAGCCCTGCGATGACGGCGAATGTGATCTTGATCGCGGAGTAGGGGCGTTCGCCCTGTACGCGCCCCGTGCGACCATTCACGACAAAGCGGTAGGTTTTGCCACGGTATTTATAGGCGGCGAGCCAGACGGGGAGCAAGATATGTTTGAAGGTCATATCGCTGAGGTCTGTGTCGACAGAATGGATGCGCTGGCGGTCGCCGCCGATGTCGAATTTGATGTCGCGGCGGATCATCGCGTCCATTTTGGCGCGG
>CAWVWS010000174.1:0-5246 GCA_963933905.1 uncultured Sulfitobacter sp. | reverse complement strand
CTGTAAATATGACTCATTGGTTAACGGGTTCCAATAGGCGGCGGAACATCTGCTCAAGGTGGGCATGGGCGCGCTTGGCGGGGTCTTCGGCACCGAGCAGGACGGACGTCTGGACGCTGAAATCCGCATAATGCTGGGTCGTGGACCAGATCGAAAAGATCAGATGCGCAGGGTCCACGGGGGCGAGGCGGCCTGCGTCGATCCAGTTCTGGATCACTTTGCATTTGCGGTCGAACAGGGGTTTGAGATCATCCGTGAGGTGGGCGGTGATGCGCGGCGCCCCTTGGAGGATTTCACCTGCGAAAAGTTTGCTTTCCAGTGGCAGTTCCAGCGCCATGTCGAGTTTATGGCGCACATATCCGAGCAGTTCCTCAACGGGATCGCCCTCTGCGTCCAACTCGATCAGCGGATCGAGCCATGTCTCCAGAAGCTGGCTGAGCAGGGTGACATAAATCTCGGTCTTGCCGTCGAAATAGTAGAGCAGGTTGGGTTTGCTGAGGCCCGCACCCTTTGCAATCTCGTCCAGTGTGGCACCGCGGTAGCCATCGCGGGAGAAGACTTCCAAGGCGGCATCGAGAATCAAGCGGCGGTTACGGGTCTGGATGCGGCTTGGCTTTTTCGGCGGGGTATCTGTCACGGCGGCTCGCTTGGTGCTGGGATAATAGGCAGAATTGGTTTGGCTCTCGGGGTAAGCCTAAACCAGTTCTTGACAGACGGGAAGGCAGGGGCAATCGTTGCTTTACCATTTGGTAAAAATTCAGATCGCCGCCAGACGATACCGACAGATAGGAGCCAGCCGATGCCAGCGCCCAACATGCCTTTTGCGGGTGAGAACCTGAAAATCAATCCTGACCGTTTGTGGGACAGCCTGATGGAGATGGCAAAGATCGGACCCGGTGTGGCGGGGGGCAACAATCGCCAGACGCTCACCGATGAGGATGCGGAGGGGCGTGCCCTGTTCCAGAAGTGGTGTGAGGATGCGGGATGCACCATGGGGTTGGACCAGATGGGCAATATGTTTGCGCATCGTGCGGGAACTGACCCTGACGCACTGCCGGTCTATGTGGGCTCGCATTTGGATACGCAGCCGACGGGTGGCAAGTATGACGGTGTGCTGGGGGTTCTTGGCGGATTGGAGATTTTGCGGACGCTGAATGATCTGGGTATCCAGACGAAGCATCCGATTGTGGTGACGAATTTCACGAATGAAGAAGGCACACGTTATGCGCCTGCGATGCTGTCCTCGGGTGTGTTTGCGGGCATCCATACGCAGGACTGGGCCTATGGAAAAGTGGACGCGGAGGGCAAGAGTTTTGGCGATGAGTTGAAGCGAATTGGCTGGCGCGGTGATGAAGAAGTGGGCGCGCGTAAGATGCATGCGTTTTTCGAGCTGCACATCGAGCAGGGGCCGATTTTGGAGACTGAGGGCAAAGATATTGGCGTGGTGACGCACGGCCAAGGGCTGTCGTGGACGCAAGTGACGGTGACGGGCAAGGACGCGCATACAGGCTCGACCCCGATGCCTTTGCGGCGCAATGCCGGTCTGGGGATGGCGCGGATATTAGAGAAGGTGGAGGAGATTGCGCTCAGCCATGCGCCCCATGCGGTGGGGGCGGCGGGGCATATCGATGTCTATCCGAACTCGCGCAATGTGATCCCCGGTCGGGTGGTGTTTACGGTTGATTTCCGCTCGCCTGACCTGAGCGTGATCGAGGATATGGAAGCGCAGCTGCGGGTCGAGGCGCAAGCGGTTGCCGATGCGATGGGGCTGGCGATTGAATTTGAGAAGGTGGGCGGGTTTGATCCTGTGACCTTTGACGAGGGCTGTGTCACGGCTTTGCGCAACGCGGCGGAGCGGTTGGGCTATTCTCACATGAACCTGATTTCGGGCGCGGGGCATGACGCCTGCTGGATCAACCGCGTGGCACCCACGGCGATGGTGATGTGCCCTTGTGTGGACGGGCTGTCGCATAATGAGGCGGAAGAGATCACGAAGGAATGGGCCATGGCGGGGGCGGATGTGTTGATGCATGCGGTTGTGGAGACGGCGGAGATTGTGGAGTGAGCGACCAGCCGCCCGTCATTCGGCTAGATGGACGCGATCTGGTCGCTGACGGTGCATTTCATGCTGTGTTCGCTAAGGCGCTCGGGTTTCCGGCTTTTTACGGTAATAATATGAGCGCTTGGGTTGATTGCATGACCAATCTTGACGACCCCAGTGCCGAATTGTCGGAAATTCATGTTGAGCGTGGCCATTGTTTGACCGTGCATATTGAAGACGCAAAGATTTTGAAGGAAGAAGCGCCGCTTGTCTGGGATGATTTGACTGAATGTGCGGCATTCGTAAATTGGCGGCGGATTGAAATGGGGGAGCCTCCAGTGCTTGCCCTTGCCTACTATGTTTAAGGAGCAGTGATATGACAAAAGTAATCAAAGGCGGCACGGTCGTCACGGCGGACCGGACTTGGAAAGCGGATATTCTGATCGAGGGCGAGAAGATTGTTCGCATTGGCGAGGACCTCAAGGGCGATGAGTATATTGATGCGGAGGGGGCTTATGTGATCCCCGGCGGGATTGATCCGCATACGCATCTGGAGATGCCGTTTATGGGGACCACCGCCGCCGAGACGTTCGAGAGTGGCACTTGGGCGGCGGCCTGTGGCGGGACCACGATGATTGTGGATTTCTGCCTGCCCGGTGAGGATGGCTCAATCAAGAACGCAATCAATGAATGGCACCGCAAGAGCGCGCCACAGATTTGTTCGGATGTGGGTTATCACATGGCCATTACGGGCTGGAACGAGAATGTCTTTAACGAGATGAAAGACGCCGTTGATATGGGTGTGAATTCGTTCAAGCATTTCATGGCCTACAAGGGCGCGTTGATGATTGAGGACGATGAGATGTTCGCCTCCTTCAAGCGCTGTGCGGAGCTGGGTGCGCTGCCGATGGTGCATGCGGAGAATGGTGATCTGGTGGCCGAGTTGCAGCAGAAGTATTTTGACGAGGGGATCACGGGGCCAGAGGGGCATGCCTATTCCCGACCGCCCGAGTTGGAGGGCGAAGCTGCGAACCGTGCGATTACGATTGCGGACACGGCAGGGGTGCCTTTGTACATTGTGCATGTGTCGTGTGAGCAGACCCATGAGGCCATTCGCCGTGCGCGGCAGAAGGGGATGCGGGTTTACGGCGAGCCGTTGATCCAGTTTTTGACCTTGGACGAGAGCGAGTATTTCAACAAGGATTGGGACCATGCGGCGCGGCGGGTGATGTCGCCGCCGTTTCGGTCCAAGGACCATCAGGATAGTTTGTGGGCCGGTCTGCAGGCGGGGTCGTTGCAGGTGGTCGCTACGGATCACGCGGCATTCTCGACCGAGCAGAAGCGGGCGGGGCGTGATGATTTCCGGATTATTCCGAACGGGTCGAACGGGCTTGAGGAGCGCCTCGCCGTGCTGTGGACCGAAGGGGTCGAGACAGGGCGGTTGACGATGAACGAGTTTGTCGCAGCGACCTCGACTAATGTGGCGAAGATTTTGAACATCTATCCGCGTAAGGGGGCGCTGGTGGAAGGGGCGGATGCGGATATTGTGGTGTGGGATCCGAAGATTACCAAGACAATTTCGCCTGCGAACCATCATTCGGTTTTGGACTACAACGTGTTTGAAGGGTTCGAGGTGCGCGCGCAGAGCCGCTTTACCCTCAGCCGTGGCGAAGTGATCTGGGCTTGGGGGCAGAACTCGCAGCCTAATCCCGGGCGGGGGCGGTTTATCCCGCGGCCTGCGTTCCCGAGTGCGAATGTGGCACTGAGCAAGTGGAAAGAGCTGAACTCACCGAAGATGATCAAGCGTGATCCAATGAATATCCCAGCGGGGATTTGAGTGCGGCATGGGCTGGCATTTCTGGCGTATATGATTGCGTCCTATGCCGTTGCATTGGTCTGGGGCACATCGGTGGTTTTGGTAAATGGTCTTGCGCGTCAGGAGACATTCTGGATGCAGATAGTGCCGATCTTTGCTTTGATCGCTTTTGTAGCCGCGATACCTGTGCTGGCGGTTTATGTGATTGCTGTTAACCGTAATGCGGTCTCGTATCGCTTTTCTGCTGTGGCAGGAATGGCGATCGGTATTGGATTGTTTTTGTTGTTTTTTCTTAGCTGGACCAGCGGATTTAACCTTGCTGAATTTGGTGAGTTGGCGTTTTACGGTGGTGGGTTAGGTCTTGTTGGAGGAGTTGTTTTTATGGCGACACGGCGTGTGCTGTTTCGGTTGGTGGGGCAGGTATGAAAGACGTGACTGAAATTCGTGCGGAGACGGTTATTTCGGCGCGGTCGCTGGACCTGACATTCGAGACGAATGACGGCCCTGTGCATGCGCTCAAGGGTGTTGATCTGGACATCAAACAGGGCGATTTCGTCAGCTTTATCGGGCCTTCGGGGTGCGGTAAGACGACGTTTCTGCGGGTGATGGCGGATTTGGAGCAGCCTACGGGGGGGGAGATTACCGTGAATGGGGTGTCTCCGCGCGCGGCGCGTGAGGCGCGGGCTTATGGGTATGTGTTTCAGGCGGCGGGGTTGTATCCTTGGCGCACGATTGGCGGGAACATCCGGTTGCCGTTGGAGATTATGGGCGTGTCCAAGGCCGAGCAAGCGGATCGGGTTGCGCGTGTGCTGGAGCTGGTGGAGCTGGGCGGGTTCGAGAACAAGTTTCCTTGGCAGTTGAGTGGCGGGATGCAGCAGCGGGCGAGTATTGCGCGGGCGTTGTCGTTTGACGCTGATCTGTTGTTGATGGATGAGCCGTTTGGCGCGCTCGACGAGATTGTGCGGGACCATTTGAATGAGCAGCTGTTGAAGTTGTGGGCGCGGACACAGAAGACGATTGCGTTTGTCACGCACTCGATTCCCGAGGCTGTGTATTTGAGCACGAAAATTGTTGTGATGTCGCCACGGCCGGGGCGGATTACGGATGTGATTGAAAGCACTCTGCCTAAAGAGCGACCTTTGGAGATACGGGAAAGCCCCGAGTTTTTGGCGATTGCGCAACGTGTGCGTGAGGGGCTGCGGGCGGGACATTCTGATGAGTGAGGTCGTGCGGCACGCGTCTGCGACGGCGTCCCGCCCACCCTCCCGTATGGGGGATTTAGGGTGAAGTCTGTTCTGCCTGTGCTGACTGTTGTGGTGGCGATCCTCGGGATTTGGCTGCTTGCGGTGATCCCGATGAACATGCATCTGGTGGCTGATCAGGCGCAGC
>CAWVWS010000173.1:0-5381 GCA_963933905.1 uncultured Sulfitobacter sp. | reverse complement strand
TTCAGCGATGAAGCGGGTAAGACACTGGCCGATTTTAACGCTTGATCTGCCAATCAGTCTGCGGCGGTAAAAACGCCTCAACGCTGGCTTGGGCGATGACAATTGTCTCGCCATTAGAGGCCACGTTCAACCCGCCGTGCACTGCCACAACTTCGGCCCGCCCCCGCGGCAACGTCGCACGCAAGGCATCAAGGTCAAGCGCATCAGGCTCCTGCACACCAACTGTCACCTGCACACGCATTGCATCATGGGGCAACTCCAGCACCCCGAACAGCGGCAGCGACGAATGACGAAACGCATCCTCGATCGCGCGCTTTGCTGCCTTGGTATAATCCATGCCGTGCAGGTCATTGCCCATGCCCATCTCGATGATAATCCGCTGTTCGGTCATGCGCGTTTCTCCATGTCAAAGCCAACAGACAGCGCCACATTGGCCATAATCGTCGGATTTCCCGTCCCTTCGGGGCGTGGCACGTCGAGGCCCCCCTTGGTCACATTCACCGTCACATCACCGTAAGGAAACACTGCGCGGAGTACGTCCGCATCGACCTCATCGGGCTTCTGCACGCCGACATCCAGCACGATCCACATGTCCGCTTTGTCAAAGCCGAACAACTCCGCCAGATTGATCGAGTTGTGCCAGAGCGCATCGCGCACCGCCTGCTCCGCCGCTTGGGTATAGTCCCCCCGCCGCAATGATGTGCCCATCCCAAATTCCACCATCAATTTCTGCATCTTCATCCCCTAATCCTCGGCCCGAAAGACAAAGCATTTGTCGCGTCTGATCGTCAACCACATCACAGTGCCCGCCGTTGGCATAAACACATTCGGCACAGTGGCCTTGAGGCTAGAGCCGTCATGATCCATGCGAAACTCCACAAGGCTCTCATTACCCATAAACCGCGCCCGCTCCACCACGGCACGCGCAGGCGTGCCATCCGCTGCTGTCGGCAACGGACCCTTACCTGCACGGTCAAAATCAATGCGCACATGCTGGGGGCGGAACACGATATCTACCGCCGTGCCATCCGGCACACCAGGGGCGAGGAAACGCCCAAAGGCCGTATGCGCCAGCGCCCCCGACACCTCTGCACGCACCACATTGGCGTCCGAGAAAAACGCCACCGCGGCACGGTCAATGGGCCGCGTATAAACGTTATAGGGCGCTCCTTGTTGCACGATCTTGCCATCGCGCATCAGCGCAATCTCGTCGGCCATGCGCATCGCCTCGTCCGGCTCGTGCGTGACCAGCAAAACGGCAGTATCCTCTTCCTTTAGGATGCTCAGCGTTTCGTCACGGATGCCATCGCGCAGGCGGTTATCAAGCCCGCTAAACGGCTCGTCCATCAGCATAATACGGGGACGCGGCGCAAGCGCCCGAGCCAGTGCCAAACGCTGCTGCTCACCGCCAGACAACTGGTGCGGATACCCGTCGATAAAGCGCAGCAAATCCACCCGCGCCAGCAATTCCTCAACCCGCACACGTTTGGATGCCTTACTGCCCCGCAGACCGTAGCCTACATTGTCGGCCACACTCAAATGCGGAAACAGGGCGAAATCCTGAAACATCAGGCCAATCTCGCGCCGCTCGGGCGGGATGCGAAACACCGTGTCACAAATCAGCTCCCCATCCACATGGATGGTCCCGCTGTCCTGCATCTCGACCCCCGCAATCATGCGCAAGGTCGTAGATTTACCACAGCCCGATGGCCCCAAAAGGCATGTCACCTGACCAGGCATGATCTTGAGGCTCACATCATCCACAACGGCACGGCCTTCAAAGCTGCGCCGCAGATTGCGGATTTCCAAACGGGGCGTGTCGGTCTTCATGACTGGCGTTATCCGATCATTTCTGTCGGATAGCAGCTATCAGCGCCGCCGCGCCCCTGCAAGCACTGCGGCAAACCCTGTGACAAGAACACAGAGGCAGATCAGCAAAAGCTGCTCGTATTTGTGCCCCTCCATCAGCCACGGTGCGATGATCTCCCACCCCCGCGCAAAGTAGACAAACGCCCCCAGCATCGCCGCGCCAAATGCCACCAGATAGGCCCAGAGTGCGATCTGCCGCCCCACCACCAGCCCAACAACCAGCACTGGTGTCAGGAACATCGACGCCGTCCCGCTCACCGCGACAGCATCAAACAGCGTCGCATTGCCCCAAAGCGTAAGCAGCGTCCCCGCCAGCATAAACACCACCATCACCAGCCGCCCAGCGGTGAGCGTTCTAGGCAAGCCACCCTCCTCCACCACCAGCCGCGCTGCCGAAGAAAGCGCGGAATCAAGCGTGCTCAGCGCAGAAACCAGCAGCGAGATCATGAGCAAGCCAAACACCCACGACGGGAACATCGTGGCCCACGTGCCAATCAATTCGCCCTCATAAGCCGCCCCCACCAGCCCCGCCTGAATCCCAAAGAAACCAAAGCCAATGATGCAGGTCGTGCTGATCCAGAAGGCATGCAAAAACGAGCGGCGCGTGGTGTCACGGTCCGCAATAAACCCGCGGTCCATCATCACAGGATCATGGGCGGGATAGGAGAATACCTGCAACGCCGCGACCGCCAGCAGCACCCAGCCATTATAGCTGCCCGCCGTCCCTTGGGCCGTCATCACAGCGCCCAGATCAAACGCAGGCGATATCACCAGCGCCACAAATGCCACGCCAAAGACCACCAAAAACACAACCATCTGCACGACATCCGTGCGCAACGCCGCAGACAGCCCGCCCCATGCGGAATAGGCAAGCCCCAACACGGCAACAATCCAGATCGCCGCTGTGCCACTGCCTTCTAGCACCGCGTTAAAGATGAGGCCCACAACCACCAGATTGGCAAAGACTTCGGACAACAGCCGCAAGGCGATGACAAAGTTATAGCACCCGTTGCCCGTTCTCCCGAACCGCGCCCCGATCCAGTCCTGTACCGAAGTGGCTCCACCCTCGCGCAAGCGTCCGACGATAAAGCCCCCCGTCAGGAACGAGCCGTAATAGGCCGCATAGGCGAGCGTCCCTGCCATGCCGTAATAGTAGCCAAGGATCGCCACGTTCATTATGCTTCGCGCAAAAATCCACGTCGTAACCTGACTCAGCACCAGCACCCAAAGCCCCGGACTACGCCCCTGTGCACCCTGCCCGCCGAAAAAGCCTTCAACGCTCGCACGGCGCGGCGCGGCAAGGATCGAGGCCATAACAATCGCGCCAAACACGGCAATCAGAACAAAGGGATGCATGGGAAACCTCTCACAAAACTGTCCCGCAGCGCTAAGTCACGGCACGTCTGATATCCATCCCCAAAACCGTGATCTGTCAGAAACGTGAAGGCAGCCTAATCCGTCAGCGTAAATGCGGCCTGCGCCACATCCCGCCCGTTCACCTGAACCGTGATGACATGCGCACCAGCATGCAGCGCAAACGTGGTCATCCCACCCTTGAATCTATGGGATTTCTTCAGCACCAAAGGCACGCCCGCTTTGACCTGCCCCACTTTCAGCTTGAACACTTTCTCAGCTGATTTGCCCGAAGGCCGCGTAAACCCGATGCGGTAATCCACCAACACAGGCACGGCCATATCGCTGGGCAATGTGATCTCGAACGCTAACGCATCCCCAATCGCAACACTCTTGTCTGCCAAAACGATTTGCGCCGCCACAGGTACATCCGCCGCATAGCCCAAGGCCGCCATAGCCCCAGCGTGCCCCTGCTTGATCAAGGTGCGCAGGGCGTGCCGCTTCATCCAGTCCAGCTCTTTCGCACTCTGCTGACCCTCCGCCTCCCACTGCGAAAGACGCGCCAGCACCGCATCAGGCACCACCTTGCTCAGATCATTAAGGTGGTTCGCAACCGAGCGGGTCACAACCGCGCCCGATCCGCATGCAGCATGTCGAGCAGCGGCAACGTATGCTCTGGCGTCAGCCCCACATTCTGCGCCCATGGCAATCGCGGCCGCGTCCCCTCACTCACCAAACGGCGGACGTGGTAGTTATCGTCACCCGCCCAAACCGCCAGCTCTGCCAAGGTCGCCTCAGGCCAACGGTTGAGGAAGTGGCGAATGTAGAACTCCATCGAAAACCGCTGCGTCGCTTGATACAGCAGCCCCATCGCACGGGCGCGATGCGCCTCCAACCCATGCCGCGCGGCCAGAATACCATGAACACAATGGATAAAATGACCAAAGTCATCATCGGTCTTGGAGGGGTCCAACCGCATAGGCAAAGACGCCTCAAGCTGGTCCGCCATAACCTCGAAGTCATCCGCAAACTGATGCTCCAAACAGTCGGCCATCCACTCCATCCGCGCCATCAACTCACGCTCGGCAAAGCCCGAAAGCGCCTGCGCAGCAAAGCGATCAGGATCAAAGTCAGGCACGCCAGCGGAAAACTCCGCCGCCAGCTGCCCGACTGTATCCCCGTTAAACAGATGGTCTTTAAGCGAAAATTTGGGGTTTATGAGATCAGCCATTACATGGTGATATTCGTCGCACCACCGTCCAGCAGGATCGACTGTCCCACGATGAACCCCGCATGCTGCGAGCACAAAAACGCACAGGCTGCGCCAAACTCGTCACGCGTGCCATAGCGCCCCGCAGGAATACCCGCCGCACGCTCGGTCCGTGCCTCATCCAGTGTGATCCCCTTGGCCGCAACCACACCACCGTCGAGCGCATCTGCACGGTCCGTCGCATGAATACCGGGCAGCAGATTATTGATCGTCACGCCCTTTCCTGCGACCTGACGCGAGGTGCCAGCGACGTAGCCCGTCAAACCCGTCCGCGCAGAGTTGCTCAACCCCAGCACCCCAATCGGCGCGCGCACAGACTGCGACGTGATATTGACCACACGGCCCCAGCCACGGTCCATCATATCAGGCACCAGCGCTTTGATAAGGGCAATCGGGGCCAGCATATTGGCGTCCAACGCCTTGATGAAATCCTCGCGCTCCCAATCGGTCCACATGCCCGGAGGGGGACCGCCTGCGTTATTCACCAGAATATCCACGCCCTGCGCGGCTTTGATGACTTCCGCCTGCCCCTCTTGCGTCGCCACATCCGCAGCCACCGTCACGATGTTCACACCGTAAGTGCTGCGCAAACGCTCGGCTGACGCCTCAAGCGCCTCGGCACCGCGCGCGTTCATCACCAGATCCACGCCCGCTGCCGCCAAATGCTCGGCACAGCCCAGCCCGAGGCCTTTGGACGACGCACAAACAAGCGCCTTTTTGCCTTTAATTCCCAAATCCATTCTGTCTCTCCCAAACTATTTTGCACAGTGCTATCGCAGCGCAGGAGGGCGCGCCAGCAAAACACCCCTCCATTGACCGCAACCTGCCATAATTCTAAGGTATAGCAGCGGTTAAGCACTTTAAAAAAGGCACTCCAGATGTCCAGCAG
>CAWVWS010000172.1:0-5382 GCA_963933905.1 uncultured Sulfitobacter sp. | reverse complement strand
CGGGGTTTGGTGTTGGCATAGATTAGATTCCTAGTTCGGCGCGCATGTCATCGATCAGCGCTTTGTGAAAGGCGGTGACGCGGGCGTTGGGTTGGCGCAAGTGCATCGCTTCGGCCATGGGATCGGGGGCGGTGATTTTGCTGCCGCTCAACTCTTCCATCACGGCATGGCCGCAGAAGGGGACGTAGACCTCAGAATAACCGCCCTCATGCACGACGACCAGCTTGCCGTCGCAGACCTCGGTGGCGGTTTGTTTGATACGGGCGGTCATGTCGCGGAAGGTCTGGGCAGAGGCCAGCATGGAGCCGAGCGGGTCGGGCATGGCGCAATCATAGCCGCAGGCGACGATGATGATATCGGGATTGAATGCTTTGATCTGCGGGATCACGATGGTGTCGAGGGCGTGCAGGTAGCCGTCATGACCCAGACCGGGGGGCAGGGGGAGGTTGAGATTGAATCCTTCACCAGCGCCTGTGCCGCGATCATGTAGTGGGCCGCTTTCAAGGGGGTAGTTGCCCTCTTGGTGTAGTGAGATCGTCAAAACATCATCGCGATCATAGAAGATTTGCTCTGTGCCGTTGCCGTGGTGCACGTCCCAATCAAGGACGACAGCGCGGGTGATGCGCCTCTCGGCGCGGGCGGCTTCAATGGCGATACTGATATTGGCGAGCAGGCAAAAACCCATGGGTTTGTCCGCCTCGCAATGATGACCCGGAGGGCGGGAGAGGGAATAGGCGTTGTCCAACTCGCCACTTGCCACAGCGCGCACTGCGGCAGTTGCGAGACCTGCGGAAAGGGTTGCAATCTCGTAGCCGCCTTTGGCGAAGGGGGTGTGATGCCCCAACTCGCCACCGTTTGCATCAGAGGTGGCTTTGAATGCGTCGAGATAGGTGGCGGGATGTACACGCAGTAGTTCCTCACGGGTGGCGTGTTCGGCGCTGCGCATATCAAGGTCGCGGGTGAGGCCTGTAACGTCCATCAGGTTCTTGAAACGGCGCTTTGTCTCGGGGCTTTCAGGAAGGCCTCCAGCGGCGAGAGGTTGCACCAAGCCGCCCAAGGGCAGCGTCATGGCGTAATTACCACCAGCATGCCAAAACGTGCGCTCGTCCCAGAAAAATCCCGTTGCCATATTGGCCTCCTACCATTCGTGCGGAGGGTGACAAAGCAGGGCGGGATTGTCCACGGTTGGCGTTGTGCGGGCGCTATTTCTTACGAAAGGCACGCTTGAGTTCAGAGATTGCGTCTATCTGTGCTGAAGATAGATCGTTTTGCACCAGAGAGCCGAGGAATTCCTGCAACAGAACCCATGAGGCATCGCCATCAATTTTGTAGAGCCGAAGGCCAAGGCGGGTAACGGCCTGCTCTGGCCCTTGGCATTGGTTCATCAGCCAGCGGCCAAGGATTTGCATCTCGTCTGCTTCATCTTGGGAACAGCCAACCACCGTGCAAAGCTGCTGGCCCATGTGTTCGCGTTGGTCCAGCGTGGGAAGGTCATCCAGTTCAATGAACGCTTGCCCAATGGCGCAGATCGCAATGCGCGGGTCGTCGATCCCCTCGACGGGATGCGCGTTGGTCTGCTTTCGAAAGGCGAGCTTGCGCGGGGCGTTCTTGATCACTGTTGCCGCGTCTTGGGCGGCGTGGATTGCATCACGCGGGTTATTTCGCACCCAGAACCAGATTGCGCCGCCGATGGCGCTCAGAATAAGTAGAAGAATAGGCATGGTAAAATCTCTCGCTTGAATGCGCCTGCCGTATACGAAGATGTTACCCCTAGGGAAGTGTCCTTAGCTGCCAACCATTCCGACTATTTCGTAGGTCTTCTTGAGAATTGGCGCGGTGATTTCGCGGGCTTGGAGCGCGCCCTTTGCCAGCAGTTTGTCGATTTCGGTCACGTCATCCATCAGGCGCGCCATTTCGGTCGAGATGGGGGCAAGTTTTGCCACGGCCAGCTCGGCCAGTGCGGGTTTGAATGTGCCGAACTGTTGACCGCCCACATCTGCCAAGACCTGCTCGACTGTTTGCTCGTTCAGGGCGGCGTAAATGTTCACCAGATTGCGCGCTTCGGGGCGGTCTTTGAGGCCTTCGATCTCGGACGGCAGCGCATCGGGATCGGTTTTCGCCTTGCGGATCTTCTTGGCGATGGTGTCGGCGTCATCGGTCATGTTGATGCGGCTGGCGTCCGAGGGATCAGACTTTGACATTTTTTTGGAGCCGTCGCGCAGGGACATCACGCGGGTGGCGGCGCCCTCGATCACGGGCTCGGTCATGGGAAAGAAATCAACGCCGTAGTCGTGGTTGAACTTGGCCGCGATGTCGCGGGTTAGCTCAAGGTGCTGTTTCTGATCCTCGCCCACGGGCACATGGGTCGCGTGGTAGATCAGGATGTCAGCGGCCATGAGGGCAGGATAGCCGAACAGGCCCAGCGACGACTGCTCGGCATTCTTGCCTGCTTTGTCTTTGAATTGGGTCATCCGGCTCATCCAGCCCATGCGCGCCACACAGTTGAAGATCCACGCGAGTTGCGCATGCTCGGGCACGGCGGATTGATTGATCAAGATGGATTTTTCAGGAGAGATGCCCGAGGCGATAAAACCTGCTGCCAATTCACGCGTGCTGTGGCGCAGTTTTGCAGGGTCCTGCCAAACGGTGATCGCATGCAGATCGACCATGCAATAGATGGTTTCGAAATCACCCACGTTTTGCATATCCACAAAACGTTTGATCGCGCCCAGATAGTTGCCCAGCGTGAGGCCGCCCGAAGGCTGGATGCCGGAAAATACGCGGGGGGTGAATGTGGTTTCGGTCATGGGATGCTCCGGTTGGGGCTGGATATGCTGTCACGATGGGCTTACCCATGGCGCAGGTTCCCGTCAACAGACCGAAAGAAGCCCATGCCAAACGATAACGCCTCCCACACCGATCCCGATTTTGAGCCGCCGTTCAATAAACTGCCTGTGGTGGTGGTGGTCCTGTTCCTGATTATGGCGGGGGTCGAGGCAGTTTTGTCGCTAGGCGAGGCCGGACTTGTTGGTGGTCCAAGTGCAATTGGCTGGCGTCTGGCGCTGGTGCGCGACTGGGGCTTCTCGGGTGATTTGTTTGATGCGATGATCGCGCAGAACTACTGGACGGCGCAGCATGTGGCGCGACTGATTACCTATCCCTTCATTCACCTCAGCTTTACCCACGCGCTGCTCGCCATCGTGCTGATGCTGGCGTTGGGAAAGATGGCGGCGGAAGTGATGGGGCAGTTTGCGATGCTGGCGTTGTTTCTGCTGTCGGGCATTGGGGGCGCATTAGCCTATGCACTGTTGCTGGATGACCCTGTGTGGCTGGTGGGGGCGTACCCGTCTGTTTATGGGCTGATTGGCGGATACAGCTTTTTGACGTGGCGTAGGCTGGGGGCCACGGGCGGCCAGCAGATGCAGGCCTTTACCCTCATCGGGATGCTCATGGGATTGCAGCTGCTCTGGAGCCTGTTTGGCACCGTGGGCAATGGTTGGGTGGCGGAGCTGTCGGGTTTTGTTTGCGGGTTCTTGCTGTGCTTTATCTGTGCACCGGGGGAATGGGCAAAGATTTTGGGGCGGTTGCGCCAGCGTTAGCCGCCGCGCCGCATGGCTGACTTGAACTCGGACAGCTTGAACGCACCGAGGAGTTGACCCGCTCCGAAGTAGGCAAAGGCACCGATGCTGAGCAGGATCAACAGGCCCAAACCGCGCCACCATGGCAGGGCAAGCAGTGGGCCCATTTGCAGGTTCACGAACCACAGCACTGCACCCATAACAATGGAGGCTGCGATGATGCGCCAGATGCGTTTGCGAAAGCGTGCGTCGACCCGCGCCGCATCGCCAAACCCGCGTGCGCCAATGGCAAGTTGCGCATACATCGCCCAGCCTGCGACGGTGGCTGCGATAGCAGGGGCGAGCCAGCCCGCCCAAGGGGCAAGGCCAATCGCCAGGCCTGCGTTAACGATCATGGCAACCACAGCGTAGTAGAACGGCCGCTTTGTATCGCCGCGGGCGAAGTAGAGCGGCTGCACGATTTTTTGCAGTACAAAGGCAGGTAGGCCAAGGCCGTAGATCATCACGGCAGTGGCAATCGCGGCGCTGTCATCAGGGCCAGAAGCACCACGCTCGAACAGTACAGAGATCAGCGTGAGGGGGATGACCATGAGGGCAATGGCGGACGGAATGGTGAGGGCGAGCGAGATTTCGGCAGCGCGGCTGAGCGCGGATTTTGCCCCCGCATCATCGCCTGCCTGAAGGCGGCGGGACAGCTCGGGGAGCAAGACGATGCCAACGGCGATACCGACCACACCCAAGGGCAGTTGGTAAAGCCTGTCCGCAGCAAAAAGCCAGCTCACCGCGTTCTCGTATTGGGAGGCGACAAGTTGGCCTACGACGAGGTTAATCTGCATCACGCCAGAGGCGAGGGCGGCGGGCAGGGCAATCATCACCAGATCGCGCATGTCCTTGTTCCAGCGCGGGCGTTTGGGGCGCAGGGAAAAGCCTGCCTGGGTTGCGGCGCGCCATGTGAAGGTCAGTTGTGCGATACCCGCAAGGGGGATTGCCCAGATCAGCCATGTGATTGCTTGACCACCTGTGAGCGCGGCGAAGAGGAGTGCGCTGATGACGAAGATGTTGAGCAAGACGGGGGCGGCAGCCGCAACGGCAAAGCGGCCTGTGGCGTTCAGGATGCCCGAGAAAAGCGCGGAGAGCGACATGAACAGGATGTAGGGGAACATGATGCGGCCAAAGCCTACGGTCATGTCAAAGCGGCCATCCTCGGAAAAGCCTTCTGCCGTGGCCCAGACCAGCGCGGGCATAAAGATCATGCCGAGGGCGGTCAGCAGTGTGACGATAAAGAACAAGCCCGAAAAGGCGTTTTGCGCAAATGCGGCGGCATCTGTGTCTGCCTCAAGGCGCTTGGAGAACATTGGCACGAAGGCTGCGTTAAACGCCCCTTCGGCAAAGAAGCGGCGAAACATGTTAGGCAGGCGGAAGGCGGCGACGAATGCGTCCATCACGGGACCAGGTCCGATGAGGCCCAACAGCATGACTTCGCGCACAAAGCCCAAGATGCGGCTCAGTAAGGTCCAGACCCCTACGGTAAAAAAGCCGGTCATCAAGCGGATGGGTTTCATTGGATATGCCTTTGCTACGCGTAGTGCATGGCGTAGCGATTGGGCGGGTCCGTTGCAAATGTCTTTTGCGGGTGGTTGCGCGCGGCAGGGTTTTTCCCGATGGTGCGCGGGATATGGAACGTAAACGCATCTTTCTCACGGGCGCTACTGGCACGGCGGGCCGTGCAACGTTGGCAGCCTTGCAAGAGGCAGGGCACGAGGTTGTGTGTTTCACCCGCGCCTCGGCCGATCTGGATGTGGAG
>CAWVWS010000171.1:0-5384 GCA_963933905.1 uncultured Sulfitobacter sp. | reverse complement strand
CATTCGTGTTGGATACACCTTAGCACGCTGTCCAATTTTGCCGGACCACTTCAGATGATGATTGAGCCACCTAGCGGCACAAAAACGTCTCCTATTCAAAAGCATACTCCGCGCACCCTGTAAGGGCCGCAGCATCGTCTTCTATCGTCCAGCAGGTCGGATTAAAGTTAGCCAGTATAGGACATGGACGACGCAATTCCTCAATGCAGGGCGCGGGCGCAACATTAAGAACAGCACGCGCGATACTGCCCGCTAAAAAGATGCCCGATGAAGGAAGATAAGCCATAGACAGGTCTCGGAGGACCATGCCTAAAAGACCTGAATAGGCTTTAATTGCTTTGGTAATTTCCTGCGCATCGCTCTTGTCATATCTCGCTATTGCCACCGAGCCTTCCAACTTTGGATCATTGGTTATTTCGCGGCAAAACCGCGAAAATCCGCGTCCAGAAAATAGCATTTCTATGGTGTCAAACTGCTCTGCCTTGATCCCAAGATTGAAAATAGCGATAGCAACGCTCATCGGCATGCTGATGTGACCTGCTTCAACAGCAGGGCAATGAACGATGCCTGACTTTTCTAATACTGGGCTGACGTTGAACCCTGTACCGATACCGACGATCAGAGATTGCGAAAAACCTACCTGTTTCGGAGCACCGGCACTTACCACTCGCAATTGGGCCGTGGTCAATATTGGCGCGGCATGGCCCAACGCCGTCAGATCATTCAGCAGTCTGACGTTGTGACAGCCAAACAGCGATTTCAGCTTTGAGATTTCTATATCCCAGTCACGATTGGTCAGGCGAGCACGCCCACTGCTCACAGGTCCAGCGACGGCAATCACCATCTCATCGGGTTGCACTTCGCTGGTTTTCAGGAAGTCCTTTAGCACAGTATAAAGGCTGTCCCATTCATCATTTGCATAATGCTGAATCGTCTCGGCGAGGATCAATCCCGCGTGGCTCAGGGCTACGCGGGCATTCGTCCCGCCTATATCTGCAACAAGGCGCATTGCCTCAGTTCAACCTCAAGCCGGTGTCCGTTGAGAAATAGGACACTTTTCCCAGATCAACAGCCAAGCGTTGCGCCACACCCGCTTTCGCAGTTGTTTCGGCATGGAGGCGGGCTGTCACATGCTTGCCGCCCATCTGCATCACCGCATAGGTGTCTGCGCCAGCAGGTTCTACGATATCGATGATACATTCCGCTTCTTGGCTGTCAGGGCCACCGCGCGCAGCAGCATCTGCAATATCTTCGGGACGCACACCAAGGATGACATCGCTTGGCAAATCCCTGTTTTTAGTATCCGTCAGAATAATCGGCGCGCCCTCCTTACGGGCAATCTCGATACGGGTTCCCATCTCGTCCGCGCGCGCTTTTGCGGGGATGAGATTCATTGCAGGACTGCCCATAAAGTCGGCCACAAACAAGTTTGCAGGACGGTTATATATTTCAGCAGGAGACCCTATTTGCTGGATTATCCCCCCCTTCATTACCACGATTTTGGTAGCAAGTGTCATCGCTTCGATCTGGTCATGGGTCACATAGACCATTGATGCACCCAATCGCTGGTGCAACGCCTTGATCTCGGTGCGCATTTCGACACGAAGCTTTGCATCAAGGTTCGACAACGGCTCATCGAACAGGAACAGTTTGGGATCGCGCACCAGCGCACGGCCCATCGCAACACGTTGGCGCTGTCCGCCTGACAACTGGCCGGGCTTGCGTTTCAACAGCGGCTCAATCTGCAATTGCTGGGCGACATAAGCCAGCTTTTCATCCTGCACCGACTGCTCGATACCGCGCACTTTCATACCGAAGGTGATGTTCTTTGCAACCGTCATTGTCGGGTACAAAGCGTAGGATTGAAACACCATCGCAATGTCGCGGTCCTTCGGGCTGACATGGGTCATGTCGCGCCCGTCGATGGCGATCTGGCCGCTGTTGATCGGCTCCAGACCCGCAATGCAATTGAGCAAGGTGGATTTACCACAACCAGACGGGCCGACGAGGACAAGGAAGTCCCCTTCATCAATCGAGACATTAATGTCCTTGAGGATCTCCGTCGCGCCATAGCTTTTGAACAGATTGTTGATTTCCAAGATGGGGGCCATGGGATTATCCTTTCACAGAGCCGGCGGTCAAACCGCGGACAAAGTATTTACCAGCAACGACATAGACGAACAGCGTAGGCAATGCGGCGATGATCGCAGCAGCCATATCCACGTTGTATTCTTTGACGCCGGTTGTTGAATTTACGATGTTATTGAGGGCCACGGTCACAGGCTGCGTTCCGGCCTGACTGAACGAGACACCAAACAGGAAGTCATTCCAGATTTGCGTGAATTGCCAGATCACAGTCACCACTATGATCGGCAATGACAGCGGCAAAAAGATCGACCAAAAGATGCGAAAGAACCCTGCCCCATCCACCTTTGCCGCCGAGGTCAACTCGGATGGAATAGAGACATAGTAGTTGCGGAAAAACAGCGTGGTAAAGCCGAGGCCGTAGATCACATGTACAAAGATCAGGCCTGGAATGGTTCCCGCCATACCCATCAGCCCAAGAACGCGCGCCATCGGCAACAACACCACCTGAAAAGGGATAAAGCAGCCGAAAAGCATCAGTGAGAAGAATAGATTTGCCCCGCGAAAGCGCCACTGCGCCACGACATAACCATTAAGCGCGCCAATCAGTGTCGAGATCAGAACCGCAGGAATTGCAATCAGCACAGAGTTCCAGAAATAAGGCCGGACCCCTTCACATTGGATGCCTGTACACGCCCCCGACCATGCTTTGGCCCACGCGTCAAAAGTGACCGCACGCGGCAGAGAGATGAGATCGCCTGTACGAATTTCATCAAGGCTTTTGAGGGATGTTGTGATCATCACGAACAAGGGCATCAGGTAGAAAAGCGCAAAGACACCCAGCATGATATAGAGCATCCAGCGAAGGATAATCTTGCTTCGTTGGCTTTCAGGGCCTGCGGTTATCAATGATGTATCAACCATCTTTGGACCTCAATTCAGAATAAAGATATGGTACGACAATCGTAAACACGACCATCATCATTATCATGGCTGAACTGGCCGCTTGCCCGATGTCACCACGCGAAAACGCCATCGTGTACATATAGGTCGCAGGCAGATCAGTGGCATAGCCCGGACCGCCGCCAGTAAGGGCAATCACAAGGTCAAAGCTCTTGATCGCCAGATGGGATAGAACGATGAAAGCCGACAAGAATATCGGTGCCATGGAGGGGATGATAATTGCCGTATAGACGCGCCATGTGGGAATGCCGTCGACTTGGGCCGCTTTGATGATCTCTTCATCCACCGAGCGCAGCCCCGCCAGAAAGAGCGCCATCACAAAGCCGGAGCTTTGCCAGATCGCGGCAATCACAACGGTATAAATCGCCATATCGGGGTTCACGAGCCAGTCAAAAGTGAACTCCTCAAAGCCCCACCCGCGTACCGTGGCCTCCAACCCCAAACCGGGGTTCAAAATCCATTTCCATGCCGTACCCGTTACGATCATCGAGAGCGCCATAGGATAGAGATAGATCGTGCGCAGTGCCCCTTCGGTGCGGATATTCTGGTCCAGCAGGATCGCAAGGATCAGTCCGAGGATCATCGCAATTACGATAAACAGGATGCCAAAGACAAAAAGGTTGCTAAAAGCAGTGTCCCAGCGCGGCGACGCAAACAAGCGTTCATACTGAATGATGCCTTCAATCTCGTATTTCGGCAGCAGCCGCGAGCGTGTCAGCGAGACCCAGGCCGTCCACGCGATAAACCCGTAAACAAAGATCAGCATAGCAACAAACGAAGGCGCCAACACCAGCTTGGGCGTATGTTCTTCAAGCCACTTAAACATTGGATAAATTCCTAAAAGGTCCTCACCCCGCCACAGACGGCAGGGTGAGGCTGCGCATTTACATGCTGTTCGCGATGCCGTCAGCCAATTGCTGAACTGCATCCGCGGAGGACATGTCGGAATTGAAGTGTGCTGTCACAACGTCCGTGATTGCACCCGCCTGCGCACCGCGCAGCGCCATGCCGTGGGCATAGCTTGGCAACAAGGAGCCACCCTCGGAGCTTGCGTTCATTTCTTCCGAGGAAAGCTTTGCGCAACTGTCGAATTCGTCCAAAGACACATCCGTGCGTGCGGGGATTGAACCCTTGTTCAGATTGAACACTTTCTGGAAGTTCTGACCGACAACAAGCTTGGCCAACAATTCCTGCCCTGCTTTTTTCTCGTCGCCATCCACGTCAAACATGGCAAAGCTGTCGACGTTATAAAGAAACCCTTCGCCAGGCGTAGAGGCGCAAAGGAAGTCAGTGCCGGGCACTTTGCCAGCAGCCATAAATTCACCTTTGGCCCAATCGCCCATGATCTGGAACGCTGCTTCGCCATTCATCACCATCGCAGTGGCAAGGTTCCAATCACGACCAGAGAAGTTGCCATCCACATAGCCACGCATTGTGCGCATCTGGTCAAACACCGCCACCATCTCTGGCGAAGTCAGCGTGTCACGGTCCAGATCGACAAACGCTTTGCGGAATCCGTCTGGTCCCAGAATACCAAGCGCTACTGCCTCGAATACTGTCGCGTCCTGCCATGCCTGCCCGCCATGCGCCAACGGAATGATACCAGCTGCCAGCAGCTTGTCCGCCGCTGCGTTGAATTCGTCCCAAGTGGTGGGCATTGCAATGTCATTGGCCTTGAGAACGTCAGCGTTGGCCCAGATCCAGTCAACGCGGTGGACGTTCACTGGCGCCGCGCACCAAGTACCCTCACACTTCATGTGCCCAGCGATGGAGGCGGGCAAAACATCAGCCCAGTTGTTGGCTTCGGCAACTGCCGAGATATCGGCCAGGACACCCTCTTCATACCATTCCTGAATGGCGGGGCCCTTCAGCTGTACGGCTGTCGGCGCATTGCCGGACAAAACGCGCGCGCGCAGCGCCGTCATGGCCGCATCGCCACCGCCGCCTGCAACGGGCATGTCGGTCCAGGTGCCACCGTTTTTAGCAAACTCTTCTTGCAAAACAGCAACCGATTTGGCCTCACCACCAGATGTCCAATAGTGCAGAACTTCGGCCTGCGGCTCTGCAACGCTTTGTGTCGCAGCGATAAGTGCCAGACCAGAGATTGCGCTCAAAAAATACGTTTTCATTATCTTTCCTCCCAGAAAAGTCCGCTTTTGCGGCTCATGGTGAAAAGTTCTAAGGAGGTCGCCCAACTATGCAATACGCTCATAGCTGGTATTCGTCCCTCGCATGGAATTAAACCATGCGTCCGTTACACCCTGTTACATTAGCCTCGTTTTTTGGTGCATGTTACTGCATGTCTTGCCCTATGATGTAGTAGAGAAGCCAAAGAT
>CAWVWS010000170.1:0-5532 GCA_963933905.1 uncultured Sulfitobacter sp. | reverse complement strand
CAGGATGTGACCCTGTTCGATCCGCACGTCTTCTTGTAAAATGACAGTATCCACACCCTTGGGCAGAGCAGCGCCAGTCAAAATGCGAATGGCGCGGCCGGCTGCCACTTCTTTTGGCGCGTCACCCGCTGCGGCACGACCCTCGGCCAATGCGATGCGCTGCGCTCCAGCATCCAGCCCCCCCGCAAAACCGTAGCCATCAACAGCCGTGTTGGGCAGCGGTGGATTGGCGCGCAGTGCACTCACATCCTGCGCTGCAATGCGACCGCATGCATGGGCCAGCGGGACCTGCTCGACCTTCGTGACTGTATTCAACCGGTTCCGCAGTAACGCAAGCGCCTCATCCACAGGGGTCCAATGCACCCCTTGCGGCAAGGCAAAACAATCATTGCGCAGCGGCGGCGGGTCCATGCAGGCCGCGTTCAACGCCTCCCCCAAGCCAGCGCCCAAAATCCACGCTTCCTCGCGCGCAACAGTCGGCACTTCGGCCATATGTTTGGCTAAATCCACCTCGGGAAGACGGGCCAGCGCATTCGCCAAAAGCCTGACTTGTGTACGATCGCGAATGGCATCTGGCCCCTCACGGGCAAGCGCCTCTTTCACCGCGGGTTCGATCACACCGGGCCAAATTTCGGCCAAGACCACAGGGGCGTCGGAACAGGCCTCGAACGGCCAGACCCGAACACTGTCCAGACGGCGCAGGCGATTGAGCATGGGCAGGCCCATCATCTGCTGGCTGCCCACAGTTGGGTTAAAAAACATTTGGAAGCAGGAAGATGACGCCTTGGACACCGCATCGCACTGACGCTTTTCTACTATAGGATCATATCGGATACCTGCCTTGCGGTAGGGAATGGCCGGCCATTTGTCTTTGTCCGGTTTGCCCCAGAAGGGCCCTGCCCCTTCAAACAATCCATTGAGGCTTTCGGCTACTTCAAAACGGTTATTCGTGCCGTCAGTCGCATCCATAATCCGCGTCTCGAACCAGTCCCAAAGCGCGAAGGGGTCGTCCGATCCCGTCACTTTGCGGGCGAACCCACGTGGGTAGCCAAACGGGAAGTCAAACGCACAGATCAGCCTACGCCCTGATGCCTGCTCTGACAAAATCAGATCAGTAACGACGCGCTCCGCCTCTTGGCGAGAGCGGCAATAGATCGGTTCGCAGGACACGCCGTCGCGGGTCAATCCCAGCCAGATCGCATCCTTTTTCGGTTTTGGCCCTGCGCGTTTTCCCGCAGACCAATCGACGACAAGGACCGTATCAAATAGGCTCACAGCCCGACCTCTTTCAGAATGAAATCAGCGATGGCAGCGGTGTCATCAAGGTCGAAAACTGGGCGATCAAGTGTGAGTGCGAAATCACTCGCAATGGCACGCACCGTGGGATCATCGGGCGCAATTAGCGGGTTGCCCGTTACGGTGCGGTGGGCCTCGACCTTGGGGTGCGCGTCGCGCTTATACCCCTCCACCAGCACCAGATCGACAGGCGCAAGCTGCGCCATAAGTGCCTCAAGGGGTGGCTCGTCCGCGCCGCGCAACTCATGCATCAGCGCGATGCGGTTGCGCGAAGCAAGCAGGACCTGTGATGCACCCGCCTCACGGTGGCGATAACTGTCCTTACCCGGGTGATCGACATCAAAGCTGTGATGAGCATGTTTGACAGTGGAGACCGAAAACCCTCGGCCCGTAATCTCTGTCACCAACCTCTCCATCAGGCCTGTTTTGCCGGCATTTTTCCAGCCGACAATACCATAAACCCTCATAACATCGCCTCCGCACGGACCAAATCATCAGGTGTATTCACGTTGAAAAAGGCATCTTCTTGCGGAAACAACGCCTCGCGTCCGCCATGCTCTTGGGTCCAGAGCACCACCTTACGCAGCCCGCCCGAAAGGGCCACCCGCAAATCCTCGCGCAGGGCAACAGGCCAGAGGCCGAAGATCGGGTGCCGTGCTGTGCCACGCTTTGCGTCAGGAGTGGCAGCGAGGACAAGGGGATGTACCATCCCTTCGGAGGCAAGCAACAATTGCGGGGCAAGATCACAGGGAAAGAAGGGCGTGTCAGCCGCAGCCGTGACGATTGTATCTGCGCCGTGCGACGCGGCCCAATCCATCCCCGCCAACACGCCGGCAAGCGGGCCTGCAAACCCCTCGATGCTGTCCGCGATCACGGGCAGACCCATTCCGGCAAACCGCGCCACATCCCCGTTGGCATTGAGCGCAAGCCGGTCCACCTGTGGGGCCAGCCGCGCCTCGACCCGCGCCAGCAACGTTTGCCCGCCCAGCATGCGCAAGCCCTTGTCGCCGCCGCCCATGCGCGTGGCCTGCCCGCCTGCGAGGATTACTCCGTAGGGTTGTTTCATCGCGAGGCCTCCAGCCAGTTCAGGACATCCGCCTCAAACGCGTCTATGTCTTCTGGATTTTCAAATGTTGTGAACGGGATCGACGGGCGGTTGCCACCGAACCACAAAACAAACCCCAACTTGCTGCGCGGCATCCCCTCAAAGCCATCCCATTGCAGCCGGGATCTAAAGTGGTTTGCCTCGGTCCTGAGACCACTCTCGTCCACACTCATCCTGACAGTGCCACGTTTGGACCTCGTCGCCAAACTCTTCCGGACAATTGTGGGAATAGTAATGAAAATACTGCCGAATACTGCGATATACGCCAACCCCAGGCCAGCAACACTGCTCCAATGCATCAACGTTGGACGCCAGCCCAGCAAGTCGGTAACGCCATAGCCAATCGCCACACCGCCCCACACAAGCAACACGCAGTGAAGGATACGCAACATCATTGACGCGGTTGTTCCGCGCACTTTTGAAGACGGGGCTTTGGTCATGAGTGCCGCCAAGAGCACTTTGGGTTCAAGCTCGAATTCAAAGGTATAAGGCGCAGTCAACGCGAAGCCTCCTGCCAGCGTTGCATCACAGCCAGTGCTTCATCTGCGTCTTTTGGCCCAAGGAAGGCGCGGCGCGGCAGGGGAAACGCGATGCCCGATATTCCAATGGTGATCGTCTTTTTTCCGCCACCCACCAGCTCAACATCGTGCCAGCCCGTGTGCCAACGGCTGTACCCTGTCGTGAGTGTCACCCCATCTTGAGCGAGAACTAGATCATAGGCCCGTCCAAACTGCGATGCGGCCGACGCGCGGGCCGTAATCACGTACCCTTGCCGCATGAGCCAGATCGCCAAAATTCCGAAGGTGACGACAGTCATGGGGATTTCCGCAGCGGGCAACTCTGAGAATTTTGGGCCACCCGCAATCTGGACAATAACCCAAAAAACCATTGCGGCACCGATGGGCGCAAAGAACATCACAAACAGTGAATAGACCCACATCACAACGCGCCTGCGCCCTTTGAGGATGTACTGACCTGCGGTAAACATAGCCTCGAGGTGCTCCTCGGCGGTAACGGCTACCGATAATTCCCAGCGCTCTTCAGTCATGATGCACTCTTTCGGCCGCTGCGCTTTGGTTCGTCCTCAATGGCAGCGGGGTCCGCATCACGCAGCAGACGATCCTCACCTGACAGGCACATAAACCGCTTTCCCTTCATCCGCCCAATGAGGGTGAGGCCAAGCTGCTGGGCAATCTCGACACCCCACGCGGTAAAGCCAGAGCGCGAGGCCAGCACAGGGATGCCCATCATTGCGGTCTTGATTACCATCTCGGAGGTGAGGCGGCCTGTAGTATAGAGGATTTTATCCTCCGCACTCACACCTTCCGACAACATCCAGCCCGCGATTTTGTCGACTGCGTTGTGGCGGCCCACATCCTCCATATAAACAAGCGGGCGGTCCGCGCAGCATAGGATCGTGCCGTGAATTGCTCCTGCCTGAAGATAGAGACTGGGCGTGCGGTTAATCTTGGCAGACAGAGTATACAGCCATGAGGTACGCACTTGGGTCTGGGGCAGCACAACCCCCTCCAGTCCCTCCATCATATCGCCAAAGACAGTGCCAACAGCGCAGCCGCTGGTGCGGGTCTTGCGGCGCATCTTGTCCTCGTAGTCGGTCTGGCGGGCGGTACGGACAACCACCACTTCGAGATCCTCGTCATAGTCGACGGCGGTAATCTCGTCCTCTGGGCGCAGCATTCCCTGATTGCGCAGAAACCCAAGCGCGAGATAGTCGGGGTAGTCGCCAATCGTCATGGCTGTCACAATCTCTTGCGCGTTCAGATAAATCGTAAGCGGACGTTCTTCTACCACATTGATCTCTTGGGTCACGCCGTCCTGATCCATCCCCGCAACTACACGGGTCAGACGGGGCGCAGAAGGATCAGGCGCGATCAGGTAATCGGACAGGTCATGAGATACAGCCAATTGCACCCTCCTTGGCAACACGCTACGCAGTGGCTCTAATCTAAGGGCATCGCATGACCTCTACCACCCGCAAAACCCCATACCGCCAAGGGATCATCGACAGCAGCCCGTTCATTCTGGTGATTATTCCGTTTGCGTCGCTGTTTGGCGTGCTTGCGAGTGAGGCGGGGCTGAGTGTGGTAGAGACGATGGCCTTCTCCATCGTGGTCATTGCAGGCGCGGCGCAATTTACCGCGCTGCAACTTATGCAAGAGAATGCGCCGACTGTGATTGTCCTGATCTCCGCACTGGCGGTGAACCTGCGCATGGCGATGTATTCGGCCTCCCTCACCCCCTATATCGGCGCAGCACCGCTGTGGCAGCGCGCACTGTGTGCCTATCTCACGGTGGACCAATCCTATGTCGTGGGCGTGTCCAAGTTCGAGCGGGAGCCCGACATGACAGTGGCGGCGCGGGTCTCCTACTTTCTGGGGGCAGTGACGCCGATTGTGCCGCTTTGGTATTTGTTCACCTATGTCGGTGCTGTCTTGGGCGCGCAAATTCCCGACAGTTGGGCGCTCGATTTCGCCATTCCGATCACGTTCCTTGCGATGATTGCGCCAATGTTCCGCACGGCGGCCCATGTGGTTGCGGCACTGATTGCTGTGGTTGTCGCGCTATTCGCTGCTGGTGTGCCCTACTCGCTGGGACTAATCATCGCAGGCATTGCAGGTATGATGGCAGGCGCGCAGACCGAACTGTGGCTTGAGCGCACAGGACATGCCAAATGATCGAGACAAGCACACTTTGGACCGTGATCATCGTTCTTGGTATCGGCAGCTTTGGCCTGCGCTTTGTCTTTACCGGATTGGTGGGTGACCGCGCGATGCCCGACTGGCTGCTGCGGCATCTGCGCTACACCGCAGTTGCGATCCTGCCTGCGCTGGTGGCACCACAAGTTGTCTGGCCTGTTGCTACGGATGGCGTGTTCGACATTCCGCGCGCTGCGGCGGCGGCGGCGGCCCTTTTGATCGGGTTGGTCACAAAGAATGTTCTGATGGCTGTGCTTGGTGGAGCGGTCACCCTGTACGGGCTGCTGTATTTAATCGGTTAGACCCGGAATACCGTCCCGCACATTGCCCTTGTCGTCCTCATAGTAGCGGGTGGTGTTTACACCTGGCAACTGTTCGACCTGTTCCATCAGTTTGAGCGGGTAAAATCCCTGC
>CAWVWS010000169.1:0-5687 GCA_963933905.1 uncultured Sulfitobacter sp. | reverse complement strand
CATATTGGGCAATGATGCCGTTTGTCGCCTTCAATTTAATCACTTCCAAGATGTTGAGAGTGAATTTCTGCTCAAAAACTGCCGTTGGGAGGCGTGTTGTGGTGTAACCAGAGGCACGCAGACAAAATTCCGGAGCCTTCATATCACCCTTACCGTTCCTATAAGTGTTCCCGCCGCGAGCAATGTGCAGCCACGCGCAATCGGGTCGGCACACGTCTCTGTCTATGGCGACGCGGTCGGTAAGACGCGGCTTCAGGACCTGCGTCAATCAGGATCGCTCAAGCTGGTCTTTCCCCAAACCCACCGCGATGATGCTGAGGTCATTTTGGTCAATACGGCTGGCGGGATTACGGGTGGCGACCGTTTCGATTTGGATATCGAGGTGCGGAGCGGCGCCAAACTGACGCTGACCACTCAAGCGGCCGAACGTTCGTATCGTGCGCAAACGGGCGAAATCGGTAGCGTCAGTTCACGGCTCAGTGTTCAAGATGGCGGTTGTTTACAATGGCTTCCGCAAGAGCTCATCCTTTATGACCGCTGCGCATTGCGCCGACGCTTGGAAATCTCACTGGGACCACAGGCGCGGCTGTTGATGGTGGAGCCAGTGGTCTTTGGGCGTGCCGCGATGCCCGAGGTTTTGGACGACATCCTGTTTCAGGACCGCATCAAGATCATGCAGAGCGGCAAGCCTGTCTATATTGACGGCATCGATTTGCACGGGAATGCTGCCCAGCATCTTGCCCGCCCCACAATCGCCAACGGTGCAGGAGCAATGGCGAGTGTTGTTATGATTGCCCCAGATGCCGAAGCGCATCTAGCCACTCTGCGCGCCCTTTTGCCAGATACTGCCGGTGCGAGCATGCTGAGCGACGGGGTGCTGGTCCTCCGCCATCTCGCCACGGACAGCTTTGAGTTGCGCCGCACTCTCGTCCCTGCCCTTGAGCATCTTTCCGACAACACTTTACCCACGTCCTGGAGACTGTAGTCCATGCAACTGACCCCCCGTGAAAAAGACAAACTGCTGATTGCGATGGCCGCAGAAGTTGCCCGCAAGCGGCTGGCCCGTGGCGTCAAGCTCAACCACCCCGAAGCGATTGCGCTGATCACTGACGCCGTTGTCGAAGGCGCGCGCGACGGCCGCTCTGTCGCTGATATGATGGAAGCAGGCGGTCATGTGGTGACCCGCGAACAGTGCATGGAGGGCATCGCAGAGATGATTCATGAAGTGCAGGTCGAAGCTACATTTCTCGACGGAACCAAGCTGGTCACCGTCCATAATCCAATCCGTTGAGCACCCTGAGGAGCCACACATGAACCATATCCTACGCAGCCTGCCGTTGATCTTTATCGCCAATGCTTCTGTCGCACATCAGACCCCGCATTTGCATCATCACCTCACTGACCCAAGCTGGATGCCGCTGGCGGCAGGATTGCTGGTCATCGGCTTTGCTGCATTGTTGGCATGGAACCGCAAATGATCCCCGGTGAGGTATTCCCCGCGGATGGCGTGTTGACCCTCAACGCGGGGACTGAAGCGCTCACGCTTATGGTTGCCAACACAGGAGACCGCCCTGTGCAAGTGGGCAGCCATTACCATTTCGCAGAAACAAATCCCGCGCTGGAGTTTGACCGCACCGCAGCCCGCGGCCTGCGCCTCGATATCGCCTCTGGCACCGCCGTGCGGTTTGAGCCAGGACAGCGCCGCGAAGTGCAACTGATCCCGATTGGCGGGGCGCGGCGCATTTTCGGCTTTAACAGCCAAGTTATGGGAGACCTCTGATGCCCGTCCAAATCCCCCGTGCCCAATACGCTGCCATGTATGGCCCAACAACGGGCGACCGTTTGCGCCTTGCCGATACCGATCTGATCATCGAGGTTGAGCGTGACCTGACCACTTACGGGGAAGAAGTGAAATTTGGTGGCGGTAAGACCATCCGTGACGGGATGGGGCAATCCCAAGTCACACGCGCAGGTGGTGCGGTAGATACCGTGATTACCAACGCGCTAATTGTGGATCATTCAGGTATCTACAAGGCCGATGTGGCGCTCAAAGACGGGCTCATCCATGCCATCGGCAAAGCGGGCAATCCAGACACGCAATCAGGCGTCGATATCATTGTAGGACCAGGCACCGAAGTTATCGCTGGCGAAGGGCGCATCCTGACTGCGGGTGGTATGGACAGCCATATCCACTTTATCTGTCCTCAGCAGATGGAGGATTCACTGCACTCCGGCGTGACGACTTGTTTTGGCGGCGGTACAGGTCCTGCGCATGGCACGCTGGCGACCACTTGCACGCCAGGGCCGTGGCACATCGGGCGGATGTTGCAGTCTTTCGACGGCATTCCAATGAACATCGGCCTATCGGGCAAGGGCAACGCGAGCCAGCCTGCCGCCCTGGTCGAGATGGTCAATGCAGGCGCATGCGCGCTCAAGCTACATGAGGATTGGGGCACCACCCCTGCCGCGATTGATTGCTGCCTGTCAGTTGCCGACGACATGGACGTACAGGTGATGATCCACACGGATACGCTGAACGAGAGCGGCTTTGTCGAGCATACGGTTGCTGCCATGAAAGGCCGCACGATCCACGCATTCCATACCGAAGGCGCGGGCGGCGGCCATGCCCCTGACATCATCAAAATTTGTGGCGATGCTAATGTTCTGCCCTCCTCGACCAATCCGACGCGCCCCTTCACGGTGAACACGCTCGAAGAGCATCTGGACATGCTGATGGTGTGCCACCACCTTGATAAATCCATCCCCGAAGACGTGGCCTTTGCCGAAAGCCGCATCCGCCGTGAAACGATTGCAGCCGAGGATATTCTGCAAGATATGGGTGCTTTTTCGATCATTGCCTCGGACAGTCAGGCCATGGGCCGCGTGGGTGAAGTGTTGATCCGCACATGGCAAACTGCTGACAAGATGAAAAAGCAGCGCGGGCCGCTCGCGGAAGAGACTGGCGACAACGACAACATGCGCGTGCGCCGCTACATCGCGAAATACACAATCAATCCCGCAATTGCCCAAGGTGTGAGCCATGTTATCGGCGATATCAGTGTCGGCAAACGCGCCGATCTGGTGCTCTGGAACCCCGCGTTCTTTGGCGTGAAGCCCGAAATGGTATTGATGGCGGGTATGATCGTTGTGGCCCAGATGGGGGATCCGAATGCCTCAATCCCGACGCCGCAGCCCGTTTATAGCCGCCCGATGTTTGGAGCTTACGGGAGCGCGTTGCGCAATACCTCGATCAGTTTTGTCTCAGGTGCGGCACATGCAGCGGGCATCGGCGAAACCTTGGGGCTAGCCAAGCAAACAGTAGCCGTGAAGAACACCCGCACCATCGGCAAATCGGACATGATCCTGAACGATGCATTACCGCAAGTCGAGGTCCACCCCGAAACCTACGAGGTGCGCGCCGACGGTGTCCTGCTGACTTGCCAACCCGCCGAAGTGCTGCCCATGGCACAACGCTATTTCATGTTCTGAAAGGACGCTATGACAACGCTACCCATCGCACAAACCCTCCACCGAAAAGGAGACTGGACCGGCTCCGCATCCCGCTGTGACCTCGACTATACCGAGCGTTTCTTGCGCCGCAAACGTCTGACCATGTCCACGGGAGAGCCGTTTATCGTTGATCTGGCACAGACCACATCACTGGATGAAGGCGACGCACTTGAACTTGACAACGGCGTGCTGGTCCAGATCACGGCAGGCGTTGAGGCCTTGTACAAAGTGTCGGGGCCAGATCTCGTGAGGCTGGCATGGCATGTGGGAAACCGACATACGCCCTGCCAGATCAACAACGATCACCTGTTGATCCAAGCTGATCCTGTCATCGGCCACATGCTCGAACATCTGGATGCCGTTGTTGAGCCGATCACCGCACCGTTTACGCCCGAGGGAGGCGCATACGGTCACGGACGCACCCATTCACACGAACATGTCGCCACGGCCCATGACCATTAACAGCGATATGCTCACCCTTACGCAATGGCTTTCGCCTGCGTTTCCTGTGGGCGGGTTTGCCTATTCGCACGGGCTGGAAACCGCCATTCAAGGCGGAATGATTACCAGCGCGTGCAACCTGCAAGACTGGCTTGGGGATGTTTTGGAATACGGCAGCGGGCGCAACGATAGCATCTTGCTGCGGGCAGCCTATGACTGCACATCACCTGCGCAACTGGCAGAGGTCAACCAAACGGCTATTGCAGTTTCAGCCTCCCGCGAACGGGTTTTTGAAGCAAAATTGCAAGGAACTGCCTTTGCGCAAACCACCGTTGCAATCTGGGGAGGGGATGATTTGGAGGCCGCAGAGACAATAACTCTGTGCTACCCCGTAGCGGTTGGAGATGCCGCAGCGCGCGCGAGGTTCAACGTTGATCTCACCACCGCAATGTATCTCCATGCTTTCGCCAGCAATCTCGTCTCGGCGGCAGTGCGCGCAGTGCCTCTGGGGCAAACCGAGGGCCAGCGCGTCCTTGCCGCTCTTGTTAAGCTTTGCGATCAGATTGCGCAGGAGACCGTCCAATTCACGTTGGATGATCTCAGCAGTACAGCTTTCCTCTCTGACATTGCCGCCATGCAACACGAAACGCTTCAACCAAGGATATTCCGGTCATGACATCTCTTAATGGACCTTTGCGCATTGGCATCGGTGGCCCTGTAGGCGCAGGGAAAACGACCCTGACGGCCTGCCTTGCCCGCGCGTTGCAGCCCGATTTCTCGATCGGTGTGATAACAAATGACATCTATACACAGGAGGACGCAGAGGCATTAATGCGGATGCAAATTCTGCCTCAAGACCGCATTATTGGTGTTGAGACCGGAGGCTGCCCCCATACCGCCATCCGCGAGGACGCCTCAATCAATCTGGCGGCCATCGCGCAGATGCGCGCGCGCCATGACGATCTCGATATTGTGCTGATCGAAAGCGGTGGTGACAATCTGTCGGCAACCTTCAGCCCCGAGTTGGCCGATGTGACGATCTATGTGATCGACGTTGCCGCGGGCGAGGACATCCCACGTAAAGGTGGACCAGCGCTGACAAAGTCAGACGTTCTGGTGATAAACAAAACCGACTTGGCGCCCCATGTCGGAGCATCCTTGGATATCATGAAGCAAGACTGTAAAAAAATGCGAGGTGGTCGGCCCTTTGTATTTTGCGCACTGCGACGGAATGAAGGAACTGACGAGGTGCTGAGCCACATTCTCGAAGTCGGCGGGCTTGTTCAAAGTCGTTGATGGCAAACTCGCTGACGATCTGTTTTGGATCAGATTTGCTAGACTTACTTAAAAATCACCTAGCCCGATGAAGATCGCCTTCAGTTTTTGGAGCCTTTCGCAGGACAGGAGAAAACACTTTTTCTACTGTCTTTCAAGCAGATGCAAAACAGAAAGCTCTGAAGCGCATAAATTGGAAAGTCCAACGTCCGCTTTCTTTACAATGCCTTATTGATTTGACGTTTACATCGAACGTCACGCTTCTCTGCGCAGTCTGGTTTGACGTTCGAATTGCGCCGCTGCATGCATGTGTCGGAATGGAAGTGGAGAGCCCCGCTTTCCGGCGCGCTTCAAGTTGCGCAGCGGACATTTTCGGCTTCATCTGTCACCATGCAGGGCATGTTTACATGCCCGAGAGGGCACGAACCTCGTCCGGATTGGACGGTCCCGTCAGGTTAGAT
>CAWVWS010000168.1:0-5698 GCA_963933905.1 uncultured Sulfitobacter sp. | reverse complement strand
TGCCTGCTGCGCTGCGAGGGTGTAGAGAGTGATGAGGGCATCGCTGTCCTCATCTTCATGAGCCGCCAGAAGCTGCGTGTCGAGATCGCTCATTCAGCAGCGAGGGGGGCGCGGTGACGCTCCATTTGCGTGGCGACCCATGTGTGGAACATATGGGTGGGGCCGTCCATCGCGGGGGAGAAGCGACCCCCGTCAAAGCCTACGGCGTGGCGGCCGCGCTGCATACCTTCGACGACAAAGATGTCTTCTTCGAACACCTCTTTCCACTGGGCGGTGTTGCGCGCGCGCAGTTCCGCATCGGTGCCTTGCTCTGCATAATAGAGGTGAATGCTCTCGATCGTTTTTTCAGGCCCTTGCGGGGTGAGGATGATCGCAAAGGCGTGGTCACGGTGCACGCCGAGCAGGACGTTAGGATAGGCGGTGATGTATTCGGCGGCGGTGTCCCACTTGTCGCTGAGATCCTCGAAATCGGGAAAGCTGTTGCCGTCCTCGCCTTTGAGCTGACGGTAGACGAGCGTGCCTTGGCCAGAGTACTGGCCTGCCAGTTCGATATGGTAGTGGTCTTCAAGGCGCGAATAGCTGTTGAGACCGGGATGGACCCACGGCAGGTGATAGCTCTCGCAATAGTTCTCGACGGCGAGTTTCCAGTTGCAGTTTATTTCCAACTCGAAGCGGCTGTCGAAGCCGCCGTGATAGAGGGGTTTGTCGAATTCGGCCCAACGGGCGAGCAGATCGGCGTTTGCTTCCTTGAATGGGGCAGCAGTGCCTGAGATGTTGATCCAGACGACATCCATCCAGATGTGGCTGCGCACCTCAATAAGGCCGAGCAGGTTTTTGTCGATGCCCTTTTGGGTGTTCTGACCCGGACCACCTACATGCGGGGTGCTGACCAGCTTGCCCTCGGTGGAGTAGCACCATGAGTGGTATGGGCAGCGGATCGCGCCTTCGATCTTGCGTGGCTCGGCGACGAGGATCATGCCACGGTGGCGGCAGATGTTCTGGAAAACGCGCACCGCGCCAGTGCGATCGCGCACCAGCAGGAGCGGCATGCCAAGGAAGGTCACAGGTTTTGCGTCACCGATATCCGGCACATCGGCCCCCACGCCGAAGCCTGCCCAGTTGTCGAACAAGACCGCCTGACGTTCTTCGGTGAAAATCTCGGGATCAATATAGTGTCCATTGGGCAGGCCATTGGCGGACCCGATGGGGTTGTGCACTGTCGTCAGGTCTGATCGGTCCATGAGGCTCTCCCTTTATTAGGGAGAAGCCTACAGGTGCCAGGCGATTCTGTGCTCGCTGTCAGCGACCCGCTTTGCTCAGGGGCGACATCGGATTAGTTGCCGCGAGACAGGGCTGCGACGCCTGTGCGGGCCACGTCGATGAGGCCAAGAGGGCGCATCAGGTCGGCAAATGCGTCGATCTTCTCGGGCGCGCCTGTGATCTCGAAGACAAAGCTCTCTAGTGTGCTGTCGACCACATTGGCGCGGAAGATATCGGCAAGGCGCAGGGCCTCAACACGCTTGTCGCCTGTGCCAGACACTTTGAACATCGCCAACTCGCGCTCGACGCTTGCACCTTCAACTGTGAGGTCATGGATTTCGCGCACGGAGATGATGCGGCCTGTTTGTGCCTTGATCTGCTCAATCGCCTGCGGCGTGCCATGGGTGACGATGGTGATGCGGCTGAGGTGACCTGTGTGATCCACTTCGGCGACGGTCAGGCTGTCGATGTTATAGCCACGTCCGGCATAAAGACCGATCACGCGGGCGAGGACACCCGGCTCATTCTCGACGACCAAGGCGAGGGTGTGGCGTTCTTCGACGTCCGAGAAGTTGGGGCGCAGGTTGTAGGCGGAGTGCGAGGTCGCACCTTTTTTGATTTTGAGCGGGGACATTATTTTTCTCCAAATGGCGCGGGATCATCGTCCTCGGCGCTTAGACGTTCTATTTCATTGGCTGTGCTGATGTATTCCACCAGCGCGATCACTTTGACCAACACGAATTGGACCACCACCACACCTGCAAGCCAGAGGCCTGCGGTGAGCGCCCCCGCATCGCGCCAGAAGTAGAGCGAGATGGGGATGAGCCAGAGCAGATAGGCCGCATAGAGCAGGGTGGTTGAACCAACCTGCCACCACTTGGGCATCAGCGTCTTTGCAGTGATCGGTGCGTCTGTCATGGCTTAGACCAACAGCTTTCCTGCGGCGTCGATGGCGGTTGAGGTGTCGACCTCGCCCATGATCATCTCGTTATGCGCCTTGCCTGACGGGATCATCGGGAAGCAGTTTTCGTGCTTTTCCACGAGGCAGTCAAAGAGGACGGGGCCATCGTGGTTCAGCATTTCCATGATCGCATCGTCGAGATCGGCAGGGTCGGAGCACAGGATGCCCTTGGCGCCAAACGCTTCGGCGAGTTTTACGAAATCGGGCAGGGACTCAGACCAGCTGGAGGAATAGCGTTCCCCGTGGAGCAGTTCCTGCCACTGGCGGACCATGCCGAGGCGTTCGTTGTTGAGGATAAACTGTTTGACAGGCAGGGCGTATTGCATGGCCGTTCCGAGCTCTTGCATGTTCATGAGCCAGCTTGCTTCGCCCGCGACGTTGATGACCAGTGCATCGGGGTGGGCCATTTGCACACCGATGGAGGCGGGAAAGCCGTAGCCCATGGTGCCGAGGCCACCGGAGGTCATCCAGCGGTTCGGGTCCTCGAAATCGAGATATTGCGCGGCCCACATCTGGTGTTGTCCCACTTCGGTACAGATGTAGCGGTCATGCTTTTTGGTCAAAGCCTCAAGACGCGAGAGGGCGTATTGTGGTTTGATTACAGAGCCTTTCTGCTCGTACTTCAAGCAGTCAACGGCGCGCCATGCTTCAATCTGTTTCCACCATTTGGCGACAGCCTCGGAGTTGGTTTTGCGGCCGCGTGATTTCCAGACTTTGAGCAGATCCTCAAGGACATGGCCAACATCGCCCATGATCGGGATGTCGACGCGGATGACTTTGTTGATGGAGGATGGGTCGATGTCGATGTGGGCTTTTTTCGAGTTCGGGCTGAATTTCTCGACAACACCTGTGATGCGGTCATCGAAACGCGCGCCGATATTGATCATCAGATCGCAGCCGTGCATCGCCATGTTGGCCTGATAGAGCCCGTGCATGCCGAGCATGCCAAGCCATTTATCGCCCGATGCAGGGTAGCAGCCGAGGCCCATGAGGGTGGAGGTGATCGGGAAGCCTGTCGCCTCGACCAATTCGCGCAACAGCTGGGATGCTGCGGGGCCAGAGTTGATGACGCCGCCGCCTGTATAGAAGACAGGCTTCTTGGCTTTCTCCATCGCCTCGACCAGTTCGGTGATCGCGTCCATGTCGCCTTTGAGCTGGGGCTGGTAGTGGGATTTTACAGTGGCTTTGGGCGTGTAGGTGCCTGTGGCAAACTGAACATCCTTGGGGATGTCGATCAGGACGGGACCCGGGCGACCTGACGTGGCGATGTGGAACGCCTCATGGATCACGCCAGAGAGTTTGTCGGTCTCTTTGACCAGCCAGTTATGCTTGGTGCATGGCCTTGTGATGCCAACGGTATCAGCCTCTTGGAACGCGTCCGAGCCGATCATAAAGGTGGGCACCTGACCCGTCAGAACGATGATCGGTATGCTGTCCATCAGTGCATCGGTGAGGCCAGTAACTGCGTTCGTGGCACCGGGACCAGAAGTCACAAGCGCAACACCGGGCTTGCCTGTGGAGCGGGCATAGCCTTCGGCGGCGTGAACGGCACCTTGCTCGTGGCGGACAAGCACGTGTTTGATGCTGTTTTGCTGGAAGACCTCATCATAGATCGGTAGGACAGCACCGCCGGGATACCCGAATACGGTATCAACACCCTGATCAATCAGGGCTTGAACGATCATTTTCGCTCCGGTCATTTGGCGTGTCATTTCTTCGGTCCTTTATCTCTGCGTCTGTATTCAGCGTTTTGTCTGGCGTATCCGTGTCGTAGGTAGTCGGTCACATAAAAAAGCCCCCGATTTTGTCGGGGGCGCATGGGAAAAGAACTGGTCTACCGTTACCGGCCCATGCGCGTTCGATTCACAATGACGACTAGGTGCAACATGCACAGATACTCCGTTGAAGTGTGGGGCGACATTATGGTCGGGCTTTGGGGGCGTCAACCGCCAATTTTCAGAAAATATGTCCCTGACGGGTGATTTTATGAAATATTATTTCGTCTGATTGGGTTTTATGCGACATTTTGGAAAATATGGCACGGGATTTGCGTCCCGTGCCATGCTGTTTGACGTGATTACCCCGAAATCAGCTCATCTGCATGGGCGATGTAGCCGCGCCCAGCCTCGACACAGGTCAGCATATGGCCAAGCGAGAAATTACCTGCTTTTGATGCGCCAAGGGCGGTCCATGGTTTGAAATCATGCGCCGAGCAGAGCAGGCTTTCTGGGTCAAGCGCCAGAAGGCGCATCAAAGTGCCTGCAACGATTGTACCACCGACGGGGCCAAGCTTGCCCCCGTGGCTTTCGGCTTCTTGCAGGCAATAGTACCACAGCGGGGTTTTGGTGATGCCGTGCTTGGTCAGCTCCTTGGGGGCCGCGATCTCGGGCACATGCATCAGCCGCGCCATTTGCTGGCCCGAGGCCAGCTCAAGCGTCATGCGGTAGCGGAAGATATTGCGGTGGGGCAGTTTGTTGCTGTCCTCAAGGCTGAGTGCGCACCCTGCGATTTTGAGCGGTTCGCCGATGAAGTGCAGGTTGAAGATGGAGCCTGCAAGCTTGCGCCCGATGGGCCGCGCTTTTTGGAATTTGGCATTGCCGGGCAGATCAAAGAGCTTGCCAAAGGAGATGTTGAGCTTTTTATCGCGGGCGCTGAATTCGTCGCGGCCCATCTCGAACAGGTTTACGGTGCCCGACGTCTCGCTCAACTCATAGTCGTTTTGCACAGTGGCATGGCCAAAGCTGTAGGCGGCACCGGAAAACTCGATCGGCATCATAGGGCTGTCTGCTTTGAACGGTTTGGGCAGGGTGCCTGCGGCAAAGGCTGCCTTCACACTCTCCAGCACGTCGGCATCGACGAAATCGGGCAGGAAGTCATTGAGAACGATCCAGTGGTAGTGCAGCCGCAAAATGCGCCGTGCGGCCTGAAACGTGCCTTCACCGGTTTGATGCCTTGGGCGATGGCCTGTGCGCGGATGCCCTCGAACGCCTGCGGCACCATGCTGGCGTCTTTTTGCAGGGCGGTCATCAGGATGTTGTGCATCTGGACAAAAGCGCCTTGGATCTGGCTGATGATCTGGTTTTCATCATTGCGAAAATCCCCGATCAGCGCCGTGCCATGGCCATTGCGCGCCAGATCGCGGGGGTTTGCTTTTATACCGAACAGCAAAAAGCCGTGATGTTTGGGGTGATAGAGATAGGGGCTGGCCTCATTGCCGTCGCCATAGACGCAATCAAGGTCGAGGGCCGGTGTGCGCACATTCCGCAAAGAGCGCGGATCAATGCGGGTGCCAATCGCGCTTTGTGCATCAAGGGTGACATCGTGGTCGATGAACTGGCCAAAGAAGGTCATGCCCGCAGGGGAGCTGCCCTCTACGTCTTTGGTATCGCGCATCTCGTCGAGTGCTTGGGTAAAGGCCTTTTGCACTGAGGTGTCGTCAAAGGGGCTGCCGTCTGGTGCGATGCCTGACAATTCGTT
>CAWVWS010000167.1:0-5709 GCA_963933905.1 uncultured Sulfitobacter sp. | reverse complement strand
CGTGTGAATCATGACAACTCGATAACCTCAATCAGTTAATGGGTCCTGACCCTAAGGAATTCAAAGATTTTATCGCCAAGGGCAACGTCATGGACATGGCTGTTGGTATCATCATCGGTGCGGCGTTCACCGCAATCGTTGGTTCACTCGTTGCAGACATCATCAACCCGATCATCGGCCTGTTCATGGGCGGCGTTGATTTTGGTGGTCTGACTGCATCCGTTGGCGAAGCGACATTCACCTATGGTAACTTCATCATGGCGATCATCAACTTCCTGATCATCGCGTTTGTTGTGTTCATGCTGGTTCGCACTGTGAACAAAGCCAAAGCTGAAGAGCCAGTGGTTGAAGCCGCACCAGCAGGCCCGACACAAGAAGAGCTGCTTGCTCAGATCTTGGTTGCTTTGAAGAAGTAAGAAGGCATCAGCCTTTTCGACAGATCGGGGGTCGCAGTGATGCGGCCCCCTTTTTCGTTCATGCGATCGCTTGTTCAGGCGTGATGTAATCCATCCCGAGTGCTTCGCCGACTGCGGCATACGTGATCTGGCCTGCGTGTACGTTCAAACCTGCGAGCAGATGCGCATCGTCGGCGCAGGCTTGCCTCCAGCCTTTGTTAGCGAGTGCCATCATGAATGGCATGGTGGCGTTGCCGAGGGCGATAGTCGACGTGCGCGCCACAGCACCGGGCATGTTGGCCACACAGTAGTGTATGATGCCGTCCACGTCATAGATCGGGTCCTGATGTGTGGTGGCGCGTGACGTCTCGAAACAGCCGCCTTGGTCGATGGCGACGTCCACGAGGGCGGCACCGGGCTTGAGCTCTGACAGCTGCGCGCGGGTGATCAGCTGGGGTGCGGCGGCACCAGGGATGAGCACCGCACCGATGATCAGGTCGGCCTGACGGGCCAGCTCGATCGTGTTGCCTGCGGAGGCGAAGCTGGTTTTGAATACGCCAGAGAAGGCATCGTCGAGGTAGCGCATGCGGACCAGCGAGCGGTCGAGCACTGTCACATCTGCGCCCATACCCGCCGCAACACGTGCTGCGTGGGTGCCTACGACACCGCCACCGATGACAACTACTTTTGCAGGGCCAACACCCGGAACACCGCCCATGAGGACGCCGCGGCCGCCGTTGGCTTTTTGCAGGGTCCAGCTGCCTACTTGGGGGGCGAGTTTGCCCGCAACTTCGGACATGGGGGCGAGCAGGGGCAGGCCGCCGTTACGGTCGGTGACGGTCTCGTATGCGATGCAGGTGGCACCTGATGCAATGAGGTCTTTTGTCTGCTCTGGATCGGGGGCGAGGTGGAGGTAGGTGAACAGCACCTGGCTTTCGCGCAGCATCTTGCGCTCGCCTGCTTGGGGTTCTTTCACTTTGACGATCATATCGGCGGCGGCGAAAACCTCGGCGGCGGTAGCGATGATATCGGCACCAGAAGCGATATAATCTGCGTCTTCAAAGCCTGCACCAGTGCCTGCGTTTTTCTCGATGATGACGCTATGGCCTGCTTGGACCGCTTCGTAAGCGGCGTTTGGGGTCATGCCGACGCGGAACTCTTGTGGTTTGATCTCTTTTGGGCAACCGATTTTCATGGAATTTTCCTCCTCCGATGATTGGAGTGAGTAATACGCCCGATTTGGTGCAATTAGGTGGCGATTATGGGTCGCTAAAGGAGGGTATGTTCGAATATTCTGCGGACAAAAGACACTTTGACGCAAAGGTATTGCGCGTATGTTGGATAATATAGACCGAAAGCTTCTCGCTGCGTTGCAGCGACGCGGGCGGATGTCGAATGCGGAGCTGTCGGAGCAGGTGAACCTGTCGCCCTCGGCTTGTCACCGCCGTGTGCAGCGGTTGGAGGCGGAGGGGTATATCCGTGATTATGTGGCGCTGCTTGATCCGCGTAAGCTCGGGGTGCCCACGACTGTGTTTGTTGAGATCACGCTGTCGGGGCAGGCGGACGAGCTGTTGGAGGCCTTCGAGAAGGGTGTGCGGCGGATACCTGATGTGCTGGAGTGTCATCTGATGGCGGGGTCGGCGGATTATTTATTGAAGGTGGTGGCGGAGGATACCGAGGATTTTGCGCGTATTCACCGCCAGTATCTGGCGCGGCTGCCGGGGGTTGGGCAAATGCAGTCGAGTTTTGCTTTGCGGACTGTTTGTAAGACGACGGCGTTGCCTGTTTGATGCCTCAAAGTCGAGAATGGCAGCTTTGAGCCGATTTTTCCAATTTTCTGCTACATCGCGCAGTCCCGACAAAGGGAAATCGATCGAATGCATGCCAAGATGCTGCGATCCGTATAGCCCGCCGCCCCAAAAGCGCTTGGCATCTTCTTGTCGAAGCGCCTAGGCTAGCGCGACTTTGTCAATGAGCCATTTCAAAAGCTAGGGAGATTTCAATGAAATTCGCCACCACAATTTCCACACTCGCGCTGGTTACAGCGGCAAACACAGCATTCGCCAATTGTACGGAGGTTCGCTTCTCCGATGTTGGCTGGACCGATATCACAGCCACAACTGCCGCAACATCCGTGGTCCTTGCGGCGCTAGGCTATGAAGCATCGACCGACATCCTGTCTGTGCCTGTGACCTATGCGTCTATGGCAGAAGGCAACATCGACGTCTTTCTCGGCAACTGGATGCCCACAATGGAAGGCGATATCGCCACCTACCGCGAAGCGGGCACTGTCGACACCGTGCGGGTAAATCTGACTGGCGCCAAATACACACTCGCGACCAATGCCGCTGGTGTTGCTGCTGGGATTACTGATTTCGCCTCTATTGCGACAGCTGCTGACGCCCTTGACGGTAAGATCTACGGGATCGAAGCGGGTAATGACGGCAACCGTCTGATTCAGGACATGATCGACGGCGGCGTTTTTGGCCTGTCCGATTTTGAGGTCGTTGAATCCTCTGAGCAAGGCATGCTGGCGCAAGTTGAACGCGCCGTTGATCGGTCCGAGCCTGTTGTCTTTCTGGGCTGGGAGCCGCATCCGATGAACGCAAACTTTGATTTGACCTACCTGCCGGGTGGTGATGACTTCTTTGGCCCCGATCTGGGCGGCGCTACAGTTGCGACAAACACGCGTGCGGGTTATGTCGCTGAGTGCCCTAATGTGGGCAAGTTGCTGATGAACCTCGAATTCACACTCGCCATGGAGAACGAGATCATGGGCGCGATCCTGAATGACGGAGTTGATCCAGAGGATGCCGCCAAAGTATGGCTTGCAGCCAATACGGCCACTTGGACAGCGTGGGTTGACGGTGTGAAAACGTTGGATGGTGGCGACGCTGTTGGCGCCGTCACAGCGGCACTGGTCAACTAAGATTAAAAGAGGGGGCCGCAGAGGTGGCCCCCTTTACGATTAGGGGCAGGCATGGACTGGTTAGAAACATATAAAATCCCGATGGATGATATGTCAGAGGCTATCGTGGATTGGCTCAAGACACATGCGCGCCCGTTCTTTGATACACTATCGGACGGTCTGGAATGGATGATCGACGGCATCGTGTGGGCGTTGCAGACCCCGCCGACCTTACTCATCGTTGTGCTGTTTGTTGCTTTGACATGGGCGTTGCAGCGCTCTTGGAAAGTGTGCCTGCTGGTCACGCTTTGCCTGCTTTTCATCATCAATCAAGGATACTGGGAGGAAACAACCGATAGCCTTGCGCTTGTGTTGTCCTCCTGTGTGGTGTGCATGGGGCTTGGTGTACCTATCGGCATTTTCCTTGCGCACCGTCCGCGCGCCTATCAGTTCATCAGCCCCGTTCTGGACCTGATGCAAACCCTGCCCACTTTTGTCTACTTGATCCCAGCGATCGTGTTTTTCGGCCTCGGTATGGTGCCGGGCTTATTTGCAACGGTGATCTTCGTCATCCCCGCCCCGATTCGGCTGACATACCTTGGCGTTTCCAAGACCCCGACTGAATTAACCGAGGCCGCCGAGGCCTTTGGCGCGACCCCGACACAACTCCTCTGGAAGGTAGAATTGCCCTATGCGGTGCCCCAGATCATGGCAGGTTTGAACCAAGTGATCATGCTGTCCTTGTCCATGGTTGTGATCGCCGCCTATGTCGGCGCCGACGGGCTTGGTAAACCTGTGGTGCAGGCGCTTGGGCGCAATGATCCGGGTTTAGGGTTCGAATCGGGCTTTGTTATCGTCGCTGTAGCCATCATGTTGGACCGTATGTTGAGGGTGAAGCGGTCATGAACGCGGTAGAGTTTGACAACGTCAGCATCGTCTTTGGCGATGATCCGGCCAGCGCATTACCCCTGATGGACGCAGGGCAAGAACGGGCTGAGATCAGCGCGGCCTGCAACCAGATCCTTGGTGTGCACAACTTCTCGCTCACTGTAGAAGACGGAGAAATTCTTGTGCTAATGGGCCTGTCTGGCTCTGGAAAATCGACACTGCTGCGCGCGGTCAACGGCCTGAATCCCGTGGTGCGCGGCGAAGTACGCGTCAGGACGGGCAACAAGATGACAAGCGTGTCTGGCGCCGACCGCAAAGCACTGCGCGAGATAAGGCTGCGCACAGTCGCGATGGTCTTTCAGCAATTTGGCCTGCTGCCGTGGCGCAATGTGCGCGATAACGTTGGGCTTGGGCTGGAACTTGACGGGCAATCCGCTGCCGCGCGCCGCAAAAGGGTGGATGATGAGCTGAAAGGCGTCGGTCTTCTGGATCGCGCCGACGCTTTGGTAGGGGAACTCTCGGGCGGAATGCAGCAAAGGGTCGGTCTTGCCCGTGCCTTTGCCACAGATGCGCCGATCCTGCTAATGGATGAGCCGTTCTCGGCCCTGGACCCCCTTATCCGCTCGAGGTTGCAGGACGAATTGCTGGAGCTGCAAGCGAAACGCGGACGCACGATCATTTTCGTCTCTCATGATCTGGACGAAGCCTTCAAGCTGGGCAACCGCATCGCCATTATGGAAGGTGGGCGGATCGTGCAGTGCGGGACGCCACAAGACATCTATTCCAATCCCGCAAATGAATATGTTGGTGATTTCGTCGCCCATATGAACCCCCTCAGCGTGTTGTGCGCGCGCGATGTTATGGAGCCTGTGACGGGCGCGCCCTCAACCACTGTTGCCGCCGAACTGAGCGTCCGCGAAGTGATGGCGCAACTGGGCGAAGACCAGACGACGATTGGTGTCGTTGAGGGCGAAAAAATGATCGGGCAGATTTCAAAAGACCGCATTCTCGCAAAGCTAAGCGACCCCCGCACTTAAGCCACACAGCAAAGCGGTCCGTGGCCCTTTGTGCTTCATATCATCCGAAACGGCAGCTCCCCTTTGATGGACGAGGTCATTGACTGCCTTGTCCGCAACCAAGACATCAGATTTTGCGCCAAATTAGAACTTCGCAATCTGCGACAGAATTGAGGCCGTCTCATGCTGTGCTTTTTCTATGTGACGTCTCATCGCGTTCTCTGCTGACCTGATATCGTCGCTCATAAGCGCATCAATAATTTTTTGGTGCTCTTGCCAAGACGTTTCGGCGGAAATGCCTTGCCGCACGACGACACCCATAGCACGGCGAATGTGGTGCCAGTTATTGCGCATTGCCGTGGCAATCGTTTCATTGCCTGACCAGTCGTAAATCATGGTGTGAAACTCAAAGTCGGTCTGGATCTGGAGCCTCAGATCTCCTGACTCCACAGCGCTCCATCCGCGCGAAAGCAATTCCTTTGAAAGGGCCTCTGCGTTGCCG
>CAWVWS010000166.1:0-5867 GCA_963933905.1 uncultured Sulfitobacter sp. | reverse complement strand
CGCCTTGTCGGGGCGGTACTTTTGGCCATTTTGGGATGGCTTTTGTCAGATGTCGTACGGCCCTTGATGCCGGAAGGGACCGCCTTTGGCTGGTTCAACTACGTTAACGCGTTCATCGGCCTGTGTGTTGGTTGGACAGTTGTCGGCACGCGGGTTGGTCGCGGATTTGTCTCGGCCATCAACAACGGGGTCACTGGCACGGCCGTGATGATCCTGTGGTGCCTGTTTACGCACTCGTGCTATGAAATGTTCCGCCTTGCGATGCGCAACCGCTATGACGGCCCGATGGAGGCGCTCACTGCTATTTTCCTGATCGGGTCAGAGTTCGGCATTATGATCGCCACACCTGCGTTTTTTGCCACTGCCTTTGTCGGGGCTGTGGTTGTCGGCCCTGCAGCGGAGCAGGCCGGCAAGTACTGGCGCTAGGGCATGGCCGCCCCGCTGTTCTTCTACGGCACTCTTCGGCATGCGCCGCTGTTGGCGATTGTCTTGGGCCGTGATCTGGAGCCAGACACCGTAACACCTGCCGTCTTGCCAGAGTTCGGTGCATTTGCCGTTGCCGAGGGGCCGTTCCCGATGCTGGTTGCGCAAGCAGGCGAGCGGGCGCAAGGGATTTGTGTTTCCGGGCTGACCGATGCCGATATTGCCCGCCTCGACTTTTATGAAGGTGGATTTGATTACGATTTAATTAATGTTGTGCTTGAAGGCGGGCAGAGCGCACAGGTCTATGTTTGCGCGCCTGACCGCTGGACGGCCCACGGCCCATGGAACTTTGAGGCATGGCGCGCACAATGGGGCGAAATGTCGTGCCATGCTGCTGATGAAGTGATGGGTCACTACGGCACATATGACCGCGATGGCGTCGCGGTGATGTTTTCGCAAATCCGTGCGCGTGCGTGGTCAAAAGTGCTAGGCGCGCAATGGCATGCGGGTCAAGGCGTGTTTGACGGCAAGGTCGAGATCACAAAACAGGCCCGTGCCTACACAGGTTATTTCGCGCTGGATGAGATTAGCCTGCGCCACGAGCGGTTTGACGGCACCATGTCGCCCGTGTTGGAGCGGTCCTATTTCATTTGTGGCGATGCCGCGTTGGTGCTGCCCTATGATCCGGTGCGCGATGTTGTGCTGTTGGTAGAGCAGATCCGCATGGCACCGATCGGGCGCAATGATCCGGAGGTTTGGCACCTTGAGCCTATCGCAGGGCGCATTGATGCCGGTGAGACAGCCGAGCATACCGCCCTGCGCGAAGCACGCGAGGAGGCGGATTTGGAGATCGACCGCTTGGAATTGGTGGCACGCGGCTACCCTAGCCCGGGGGATTCAACGGGATATTATCACATATTTGTGGGGCTTGCAGATTTGCCCGAAGGGACTGCGCGGGTGTCAGGCCTTGAGACCGAGGCGGAAAACATCCGCTCGCGGCTGATTTCATTCAACGATTTTCTCGCCATGGCTGAGCGTCAGGCGCTGGCCAACACACCGCTCACGCTCTTGGCATATTGGCTCTCGCATCACCGAAGCAGGTTGAGGTCTTGAGTGCGCGCAGCTAGATGTAGCATGGACAGTAAATGAGGGCCAGACATGCATGTAGCGCGCGATCTTGAACACGCAGTGGGCAATACGCCCCTGATTAAATTGCGCGGTGCGAGCGCGCTCACGGGCTGTGAAATCTACGGCAAGGCAGAGTTTCTGAACCCTGGCCAGTCGGTCAAGGACCGTGCGGCATTGTTCATTATCCGCGATGCGATCGCACGCGGGGATCTCAAGCCTGGTGGCACGATTGTCGAGGGTACGGCAGGCAATACAGGTATCGGTCTGGCGCTGGTCGGGGCCTCTATGGGATTTAAGTCCGTGATCGTCATCCCCGAGACCCAGTCGGAAGAGAAAAAGCAGATGTTGCGCCTTGCAGGGGCCGAACTGGTCCAAGTGCCAGCAGCGCCCTACCGCAATCCGAATAACTTTATCCGCTACTCCGAGCGGCTGGCCGCACAGCTTGCGCGCACCACAAACGAGGGCGTGATCTGGGCCAACCAGTTTGACAACGTCGCCAACCGTCAAGCCCATATCGAGACAACGGGCCCCGAAATCTGGGCGCAGACCGATGGCAAAGTGGATGGTTTCATTTGTGCGGTTGGTTCTGGCGGAACATTGGTGGGGACGGCCATGGCACTCCAGCCAAAGGGTGTGAAAATCGGCATCGCCGATCCTGATGGTGCAGCGCTCTATAACTATTACACAAAGGGCGAGTTGACGATGGAGGGCGGCTCTATTGCCGAGGGCATCGGTCAGGTTCGCATCACGAAAAACCTCGAAGGGTTCACGCCTGATTTTGCCTATAATATCTCCGACATGGAAGCGCTGCCGCTGGTATTTGACATGTTGGAGCATGAGGGGCTTTGCCTTGGTGCGTCCTCAGGTGTCAATATCGCAGGAGCCATCCGCATGGCGGAGGATATGGGGCCGGGTCATACTATCGTGACGATCCTGTGCGATTATGGCACGCGCTATCAGTCCAAGCTGTTCAACCCTGTATTCCTGCACGAAAAAGGCCTGCCTGTACCTGAGTGGCTGGAGCGCGCACCCGCGGATATTCCATCGGTTTTCGAGGACGTATGATCCGCTATTTTCCGCTTGGCTTTGCACGGCTTGCAGCCCTTTTAGGGCTGATATTTTTGTGCGCCACCGCGCTGAGCGCACAAGAAGTGCCCGGTGTGGATATGGCGGGATGGGATGCGCTTACCACGCGTGCAGAGCAGGCTGTGGATTCCGAGGACACGGAAAATGACGTCTTAGAGGCGCTGCGCGGCGAGATTGCCACGTACCGCGAGCAATTCAATGAGGCGCGCGGCGTCAACAGCACGCGCATCGCCAGCCTACGCGACCAGCTTGCTGTGCTTATGCCTGCTCCGACGGGTGAGGAGGCGGAAACAGAAGCCGCAGAGCTTTCGAACAAGCGCAAAGAGCTGGAGAGCCAGCTTTCAACGCTAACCGCTCCCGTACAGGTCGCCGACAGTGCCTATGCCCGTGCAGACGGTCTTGTGGGCGAGATTGATACGATTATGCGAAACCGTCAGGCAGAACAGCTGCTTGTCATGGTCGAAACACCACTTAACCCTGTGCACTGGCCCATTGCCTATGAGGCCTTGCGCACGGCGGTGTCCAAGCTGTGGAACCCGCTCAGCCCGCAGGAAATGGAGCGACGCAACGAGTTGTTGATTAGCAACCTGCCAAAGATTCTGTTCGCCACACTTGCGGGTCTGGTGCTTATTTTCCGCGGGCGGCGTTGGTCAAAGATGATTGTCGCCCAGCTGAGTGCAGTAGGCGGGAGCGGCATCGGTGTGTGGCGTTTTGTGATCTCGCTGCTGCGCATTGTCTTTCCGGTGATCGGTTTATCCTTGCTCGCCTATGCCGCCCGCACCACGGGGTATCTGGGAAGTCGTGGCGACGAATTGGTAGTGCTTATCCCAGTGCTGGGCGGTTTAATGCTTGGTTTTCGCTGGGTCGCGGAGCAGGTGTTTGCGCGCGAAGATGACGCGGCGCTTATTGCGCTGAGTGCGCCTGATCGGGGCGAGATGCGCTTTTTAGTGAGTGGCATCACGCTTTTGATCATTGCCAATACGCTGTTGCAGCAGATTGTGACGCTGGACGAGGCGGGCAGTCTGGTCAAAACTGTGGTGAGCTTTCCCTTCACAGTTCTGATCTCTTATGCCGTCTACCGCATCGGGCGTCTGTTGCGCCATTTCGGCGGTGAAGTTGTTGAGCAAGAAGACGATGAGGTCACCCGCGCCGGTACATTAGGGCGTCTGGTGCGCAGCCTCGGGACCTTTGCCATTGTGGTGGCTGTGGCCGCGCCGGCATTGCAGGCGGTAGGGTTGTTTAATGCGTCCGAATTTATCTTGCACCCGACGGTCCTGACACTTGTTATTCTCGGCCTCGTATTGGCGCTCCAGCGGTTCTTTGCAGATGTCTACGGCGTGGTGACAGGGCAAGGTACGGCATCGCGTGAGGCGCTCGCTCCGATCTTCTTTGGTCTGGTCCTGCTGTTGCTTGCACTGCCGGTACTGGCCCTTGCCTGGGGAGTGCGGGTCTCGGACCTCACAGAGGTCTGGGCCGCGTTCCGGCGCGGTTTTGCCATTGGCGACTCGCGCATATCCCCGACTGACTTCCTGACATTTGCGCTGATTTTTACGTTTGGCTATCTTGCCACGCGGCTTGCCCAAGGGGCGCTGAAAAACAATGTCCTGCCCAAGACCAAGATCGATAAGGGGGGGCAGAATGCCATCGTGTCGGGCCTCGGCTATGTCGGTATTTTCCTTGCGGCATTGGCGGCGATTACGGGGGCGGGGATTGACCTTAGCTCGCTGGCGATTGTTGCTGGTGCGCTGTCGGTCGGGATTGGTTTTGGCTTGCAAAACATCGTGTCCAACTTTGTCTCGGGCATCATCCTGTTGATAGAGCGGCCTATATCCGAGGGCGACTGGATCGAGGTCAGTGGTGGGCAGATGGGCTATGTGCGTGATATCTCTGTGCGCTCCACGCGGATCGAGACGTTTGACCGCACGGATGTGATTGTCCCCAACGCCGATCTGGTGAGCGGAACAGTGACAAACTATACCCGCGGTAACACGCTGGGGCGGGTGATTATTCCTGTGGGTGTCGCATACGGTACAGATACGCGCCGCGTTGAGACGATCCTGCGCGAGATTGCCGAAGTGCAACCGATGGCATTGGCCAATCCTGCGCCGAATGTCCTGTTTATCGGTTTTGGTGCCTCGTCGATGGATTTCGAAATCCGCATGTTCCTGAGTGATGTGAACTGGATGATGGCGGTCAAGAGCGATGTAAATCACGCCATCGCAAAACGCTTTGCCGAGGAAGGGATCGAGATACCCTTTGCCCAGCAGGACATCTGGCTGCGCAACCCCGAAACATTGCAAAGCGCGCCACCCGCCAAAGAACCGCGTGCCAAGCGCAAAGAGCCTAAACCTGCGGCCATGGGCGATGCCTCAAAAGGAGAGGGGGACAGATGACCCATATGTTGTTCCGAGATGACCCTTACCAGCGCGAGGCCCAATCGCGCGTTATTGCCCATACCGAAGAGGGGGGCGTGATCCTTGATGCCAGCCTGTTCTATCCAACAGGCGGCGGCCAGCCGGGCGATAGCGGCTCCCTTGAGTGGGACGGCAAACGGATGTTGGTTGCGACGGCTATCAAAGGTGAGGATGGTGCGATTGTCCTTGTCCCGTCAGAACCTGTGGCGCTGCCCCCTGTGGGCAGTCATGTGGTGCAGCAACTCGATTGGGACCGCAGACACAAACACATGCGCATTCACACGGCCTTGCACCTGCTTTCAGTGGCGGTACCCTTTGCCGTGACGGGCGGGTCTATTTCTGCGACCCATGGCAGGCTGGATTTCAACATGCCAGACGCCCCCGAGGACCGCACCGCCCTCGAAGAGGCGCTGAACTTGTTTGTCGAGCAGGACGCCCGCGTCAGCGATGGCTGGATCACCGAGGCCGAGTTGGACGCAGCCCCCGAGTTGGTCAAGACGATGGCGGTCAAGCCGCCCCGCGGTCAAGGTGATATTCGTCTGGTTCGGATTGGTGAGGACGATGACTGGATCGACCTGCAACCCTGCGGTGGCACCCACGTGGCCCGCACCGGCGAGATCGGCGCGCTGCGTCTTGGAAAGATCGAGAAAAAGGGCAAGTTGAACCGCAGGATCTATGTGCATCTCGACAGTTGAGGATTTTGCAGCTTTCTTACGCATTTCGCCCTTGCGTTCCCGCGCTAACCCTTGCTAAAGACGCCCCAACGGACAGGTGGCCGAGTGGTCGAAGGCGCACGCCTGGAAAGTGTGTAGGCGG
>CAWVWS010000165.1:0-5970 GCA_963933905.1 uncultured Sulfitobacter sp. | reverse complement strand
AAATATCGCCAACAAAATATAATACAGAAATTATACAACAAAACCGAGAATGCCAATCATACAGGTTACTCAACTCGGAGGTCAAAGAAGATTCCCTTGACTTCACCGCGCCCGCCCTGTGTAGCTGCGGGCGAAATGAAAGAAGTTACATGGCCAAAATTAGGTCATATCCGACCAAGTAAGAGGGACCATCATGCACGCCTATAGAAGCCAAACTTGCGCCGAATTGAACGCCACACATGTTGGTGAAAAAATCCGTTTGTCAGGCTGGGTCCACCGTGTCCGTGACCATGGTGGCGTCTTGTTCGTCGATTTGCGTGATCATTATGGGATGACGCAGCTAATTTGCGATCCCGATTCAGCCGCTTTTTCGCAGGTTGAAAAGGTGCGTGCGGAATGGTGCATTCGTATTGACGGAGAAGTGAAAGCGCGGGCACCTGAACTGGTGAACAGCAAAATTCCGACCGGCGAGATTGAAGTTTTTATCCGTGAGATCGAGGTTCTGGGTACGGTGAACGGTGATCTTCCGCTACAAGTGTTTGGCGATCAGGAATACCCCGAAGAAACCCGTTTGCGCTACCGCTATCTCGATCTGCGCCGCGAGAAGATGCAGCGGAACATGATTTTGCGGTCCGACGTTGTAAGCTCGATCCGCAAGCGGATGTGGGATCAGTCGTTTAAAGAATTCCAGACGCCAATCATCACGGCGTCCTCACCTGAAGGTGCGCGCGATTTCCTTGTGCCTTCGCGTCAGCATCCGGGCAAATTCTATGCGCTCCCGCAGGCTCCGCAGCAGTTCAAACAGCTGTTGATGGTTTCCGGTTTTGACAAGTATTTCCAAATTGCGCCTTGTTTCCGCGACGAAGATCCGCGCGCGGATCGTTCGCCAACTGACTTCTACCAGCTCGACCTTGAGATGTCGTTTGTCGAGCAGCAGGATGTTTTCGACACGATCCAACCTGTGCTGACTGGCATTTTCGAAGAGTTTGGTGGTGATAAGGCTGTGGATCAGGAGTGGCCGCAGATTTCTTATAAGGATGCAGCACTTTGGTATGGCTCTGACAAGCCCGACCTGCGCAACCCAATCAAGATGCAGGTTGTGTCAGAGCACTTCGCTGGCTCAGGCTTTGCTATTTTTGCGAAGTTGCTGGAACAGGAAGGGACGCAAATTCGCGCGATCCCTGCGCCCAAGGGGGGGAGCCGCAAATTCTGCGACCGCATGAACGCCTTTGCACAAAAGGAAGGACTGCCCGGAATGGGTTATATCTTCTGGCGCGATCAGGGCGAAGGCATGGAAGCGGCGGGACCATTGGCCAAGAATATTGGGCCAGAGCGGACGGAAGCCATTCGCCAACAGCTTGGGCTGGGTGTGGGCGATGCTGCCTTCTTCCTTGGGGGCAAACCGAAAGCGTTTGAAGCAGTGGCTGGGCGTGCGCGCAATGTGATTGGTGAAGAGTTGGGCCTGACGGATATGAACCGTTTTGCCTTTGCGTGGATTGTGGACTTCCCGATCTATGAGAAGGACGAAGAAAGCGGCAAGATCGATTTTGAACACAACCCCTTCTCGATGCCGCAGGGCGGTATGGAGGCGTTGAATGGCGATCCGCTTGAAGTTCTTGGCTATCAGTATGATCTGGCCTGTAACGGGTATGAGCTGGTTTCCGGTGCGATCCGGAACCACCGCCCCGAGATTATGTTCAAAGCATTTGAAATTGCTGGTTACGGCAAGGACGAAGTCGAGAAGCGGTTTGGTGGGATGGTGAATGCGTTCCAGTATGGTGCGCCCCCCCACGGTGGTTGTGCCGCAGGGATTGACCGTATCGTTATGTTGCTCGCCGAGGAAAGCAACATTCGCGAAGTTATCCTGTTCCCGATGAACCAGCGGGCCGAAGATCTGATGATGAATGCACCAAATGATCCGATGCCAGACCAGTTGATGGAACTGGGCCTCAGGGTTATCCCGCAGGACTAATTTAAAGCGTCGCAGGAAACTGCGGCGCTTTTTGCTTTGTGGCCCCGCGTCGACAATTATTCGTTTTGGATAAAGGGTTCTTCGGTATGGAGGAATTTTTTTAGGTTGTCGCCCAGCTGAATGGTTCCTTCCGCGATATTGACCGCCGCAGCGATGCCCATCCCGACAACGGCAGCAGTCAGGACAACCCAGTCAACGGTTACCCCGCCTGATGAATCATTTTTGAAACTGCGAAGAACTGTGGTCATTCTGGTGTCCTTGCTTCTCTTTGCTGGCACCAGAATAGTGTCGGAATAAGGCGCAAATGGGAGGAGAGGCGGCCCAAATATTTTGCATTTGTTTCAATTGCACTGATGCATTCAGGGCTTGGCGATCAGCGGGATGCAGCCTATCACTCATGTATGAATAGCAATTCTTCCTCTGACGCCATTTTTGGAAAGCCTGTCGCGAACTGGTCGGCCCCAAGTGTTCCAAACTGGGATATGGTTGAGGGGAGGTATGTCCGCCTTGAACGAATGAATGCCGAGGATCATGCGGCCCTGCTGTATCGCGCTTTTGCCGAACACGATCATGTGTGGGATTACATGGCATACGGACCGTTCTCTTCCGCTTCGCAGTATCACCGTTGGGTGCGCGATCATGCAGCGCTGGATGATACGTATTTCTATGCAATCAAGAATTTGGAAAGCGGAAATTGGGAAGGTGTTGCGAGTTATTTACGCATGGCGCCCGAGGCGGGGTCCATCGAGGTTGGACACATCAATTATAGTCCTGCGCTTCAACGAACGCGGGCCGCCACTGAGGCGATGTATCTTATGATGGCATGGGCGTTTGACGCTGGTTACCGCCGCTATGAGTGGAAATGTAATGCCCTTAACATGGCGTCACGCCGCGCCGCGCAACGGTTGGGCTTTAGCTATGAGGGTGTATTCCGTCAGGCTACGGTCTCAAAGGGGCGCAATCGTGATACGGCATGGTTTGCTGCGATTGATGCGGAGTGGCCTTCTCTCAAGGAGGCCTATGCAGCATGGCTGTCACCGTCGAATTTTGACAACGCAGGGCAGCAACGCGAGAGCCTTGGCGATATGACGCGCCTTGTTCGGGTGTCTGACGATCCTTCACTGCCTTCCTAAGGGTTAGATCGCTATCCGGTTGGCAAGCCTCTGCTGGATCAATCCGGCGATCTGGGCCATTTCGAATGTTGTCGCTTCGCCAGTGGCCCGTTTGGACGCCAGTGCGCGTGCGGCCTGCTCCATCCGGTTATCCTCGACCGACCGTGCCACCCCTTCAAGAAACTGCGCGATGTAGTCCAGCGCCTTGTCATTGGGCAGATTGTCTAGCATTTCTGTAGCATAGTTGATGTCGTCATGATAGGCAATCTCGTCCGGTGAAACCTGTTCATCCACAATCGCGCGCAAGCCGGGAGGTTGCCGATCGGCGGGGAGGGCGGCAAGCAGCATTTGCTGGAAAACGGCGAGGGATGTAATCGGCTTTCCTAGGAAGCCCTGTGCGCCGGCGGCCATCGCCTCAGGTTCAAGCATGTCATCGCCAGAAGTGGCGAGAACCACACTTTTTTCTTTCACGGCTTGTGCCAGTTCGGCAATGAGATCGGCACCGTTTCCATCAGGCAGACCCATGTCCACAACCACGACAGAAGGGCGATAGACTTGAAGATGACGACGGGCGGAGCGGATGCAATCAGCCCGTCTGATCCGCGCACCAGAGCGCAGGCAGAGCAACCGCATCGCTTCGCAGGCGTAGCGGCTGTCCTCTACCACAAGCACTGTGAGGCCCAGCAGGGGGCGCGCAGCGGTTGGCGCGGGATAGTTTGCCGTGAACGGGTCATTGGTATTCATCGTGCTCTCCGATTCCATACAAGTTTCCCTATCCTGACGCAGGCATACCTAAGAGAGAGTTAACACGCCGCATTGCACGTCGATCTTTTGCGGCCCATAAACGCGAAAAGCCAAAGCTGTGAGGAGAATACCATGATCGGACGTCTTAACCATGTGGCCATCGCTGTGCCTGACCTTGAGGCCGCAGCGGACCAGTACCGCAATGCACTGGGGGCTAATGTAGGTGCGCCGCAAGATGAGCCCGACCATGGCGTGACGGTGATTTTCATCGAGTTGCCGAATACCAAGATCGAGCTGCTCTATCCTCTGGGGGAGAATTCTCCCATCCAAGGTTTTTTGGACAAGAACCCAGCGGGCGGCATTCATCACATCTGCTATGAGGTCGACGATATTATCGTGGCGCGTGACCACTTGTTGACAACTGGTGTGCGGGTGTTGGGCACTGGTGAACCGAAGATTGGTGCCCATGGCAAGCCAGTGATTTTCTTGCATCCTAAAGACTTCAACGGCGCGCTGGTTGAGTTGGAGCAGGTCTGATGGGTCCCGTTTCGGCCATTGTCCTCTATGCTATCGTTTGGTTCATGCTGTTCCTGATTATTCTGCCCATTCGTGTGCAGACACAGGGCGACCTCGAAGATGTTGTGCCTGGCACGCATGCGGGTGCGCCCGAGCATCACCACCTTGGTAAAAAGGCGCTGTGGTGTACGGGGCTGTCATTTTTGATCTGGGGAGCGTTTGTGGCGATCATCCTGTCGGGGGTGATCAGCGTGGATAATCTGGAGGACTGGATGGGTCGCGGTGTCCCTGCAGCAGAAGCTGGAACAGGTGAGTAAAGGTCGCGGCACCCAAGATCGGGATCACCAGATTTAGCAGCGGAATTGAGAGCGGCATCGCCATCAGGATGCCTGCGACCCAAACGGTGAGGAAATGCTTGCGTCGCAGTTCCTTGGCGCGCTTGCGACCCACGCGGCGCATGGCGACCAGCATGAAGTATTCCCGCCCCAGCAGAAAGCCGTTCACTGTCCAGAAGATGAAGATCGCGATTGGGGCGAAGATCACATAGAGGATCAGCGCGAACAGATTGACGATGATAATCACGCCGAGGAAGGTGATTGTGTCGCGCAGGGCCTCGCCGAAAGGTGTGCGGGGCTGTTGCGCGATTGTGGGGTAATGAACCGCCTCAACCGCATCTGCCACATCGTCGAGGAACAGTGATGTAATGGCGGAGGCGACGGGAACCATCAGGAAGACTGACAGGATGAGCGCCAAAACGACCGCACCCCAGCTAAAGACATTGTCGAGCCATTGCACTTCACCGATGAAGGGCAGTGTGATGCTGTCGCCTGTGAACCACCCCACCAGCATGGACAGGCCCCAAGCAAACGCGATGAGGGTTGCCAACGCGCCACCGACGCCAAGCAGAAGAACGCGGCGAAAGCGGGGATCGCCAATTTGACTCAAAGCGAGGCCAAATGCCTTAAAAACAGTCTCTAAAGCCATGTTGTGATCGTCTCTACATCCGGGCGCGGGCGCTCTGGTGGGGCGCTTGTCTCGGTTGCTATGTGGATGATGCCTGCGATGCGCTCATGCGGGGCAAGGTTGAAACCTTTCTCCATAAACGCGCGGTCATGGCTGACCCAACCGCTTAGCCAGTTCGCACCCCATCCAGCCGCGAGGGCCGCGTTCAGCAGGGCGAGGCAGACGGCGCCAGCGGTATACGTTTGCTCTAATGCGGGGATTTTTGGGGATGGGCGCTGTACTTCAATCACGGCCACGGCCAGATGCCCTTGGTCGAACTGGGAGCGGCCCTTGGTAATCTGGTCCGGATCAAGGCCGAGGGCTTCGCCACGGACCTGCGCCAGTTCTGCCAGTGGTCCCATCGCAGCGCGGTCCACCACGACAAAGCGCCATGGCTCCAGCTTCCCATGATCGGGCGTGCGCGAGGCGGCGGTGAGCAGTTGCATCAGCGTATCGCGGTCAGGAACGGGGCCTGTCAGCGTCTTGGCAGGACGCGAGCGGCGGGTAAGCAGGAAGTCGAGGGCGGCGGGGTTTGGTGTTGGCATAGATTAGAGTCCTAGTTCGGCGCGTATGTCATCGATCAGCGCTTTGTGAAAGGCGGTGACGCGGGCGTTGGGTTGGCGC
>CAWVWS010000164.1:0-5983 GCA_963933905.1 uncultured Sulfitobacter sp. | reverse complement strand
CCTAAGGCGGGGTTCGCAGGTACCTGGCAACAGAAACCTGCACTTACTCCCCCCTCACAAGCCCCCCACATTGACCTGCTGCACAGAGCATGTCACTAATCACTCATGGGGTTCATTCTGCGAACGCCCCGTGAGGCGCCAGCCGGATGTTCGCATGTTTTCCAAAGAAAAGGATGCATGCTATGGCTGCCCCGAATGAAATAACTGTCCCACAACTCCTCCGCCTGATCGGTTTGCCCGACGCGCCTGTTATTGTGGACATCTCTATTGATCCCGATTTTGCAGATGATCCCTTCCTTATTCCCGGCGCTTTCCGGCATCCCCATACCGACATTGACGGCCTCAAGCAGCGGGTCGCTGGACGGCCTGTGGTGATCACTTGCCAACAGGGGATCAAGTTGAGCCAAGGGCTCGCTGCGCGATTGCGCTGTGACGGCATGCAGGCTGAATACCTTCAGGGCGGCAATTACGCTTGGCGGGATCATGCAGATGCGCCCCGTGTGACTGCTGCCGCCATTCCACCTTTGGTTGATGGCGCAACCCTTTGGGTCACACGCCACCGTCCCAAGATTGACCGCATTGCCTGCCCGTGGCTGATCCGCCGTTTCGTTGATGCGAATGCACGCGTTCTGTTTGTCTCACCTGCAGAGGTGGAGGGTGTCGCCGCACGCTATGATGCCATTCCTTTTGATATAGAGGGCGCGTTCTGGTCGCACCGCGACGAGACATGTACCTTTGACACAATGCTCACCGAATTTGGGCTGCAAACACCTGCGCTCTCGCGCCTCGCCACTGTTGTGCGTGCGGCTGATACCAACACTCACGACTTATCTCCCCAAGCGGCAGGTTTGCTGGCGCTCTCTGTCGGTCTGTCGCGCCAATACCGCTCGGACGAGGCGCAACTGGAGGCGGGTATGGCGCTTTATGACGCGCTCTACCGCTGGGCGCGTGACGGGCAGGATGAGGGCTACGACTGGCCCGCGGGGCGCAAATCGTGAGCGTGCCAACCTGGCGGGAGATGACCCGCGTCTTTGGCCGCATCGGTGTGCTGTCTTTTGGCGGTCCTGCCGCGCAAATCGCCCTGATGCACCGTGAGTTGGTGGAACTGCGCGACTGGCTCACCGAGCAATCGTATCTGCGAGCCCTGAGCCTTTGCATGCTCCTGCCTGGACCCGAAGCGATGCAGCTTGCCACTTATGCAGGTTGGCGCCTGCGCGGCACGGCAGGCGGGCTGCTGGCAGGATTGCTCTTTGTGTTGCCTGGTGCCGTTGTGATCGCACTTCTAGCGCTTCTTTATGCGAACTACGGCCAGCTTCCCTTGGTTCAGGCCACGTTCCTCGGGATCAAAGCCGCTGTCGTAGTCGTCGTCTTCCAAGCACTGCGCAAAGTGGCAGGCAAAGCTCTGATCGGGACCCAAGGCTGGGTGCTGGCCCTACTCTCCTTCCTCAGTTTGTTTGTCATCGGCCTGCCCTTCCCTCTTATCATCATCACTGCGGGCCTTTGGGGCATTTGGCGTGCTGTGCCTGTGACCGAAACCAAGTCTTCCACCCCCATCACGGCCCACCCCCTGCGGATCATTGCGCTCTGGAGCACACTTTGGGCCACACCTTTGGCACTGCTTTGGGTGTTGGACGAGACCTTTCTGCTGCAACTCGGGCTGTTCTTCTCGAAACTGGCGATCGTTACCTTTGGCGGCGCATATGCGGTGCTGGGGTATATGACCCAAACAGTCGTAAGCGATCTGGGCTGGATCACCACGGAGCAGATGATCGACGCGCTAGGCTTGGCCGAAACAACGCCCGGTCCGCTGATCCTCGTAACCGAGTTTGTGGCCCTGCTCGCAGGCTTTGCTCGATCGGGTCTTGACGGTGCGATTGCTGCAGGTCTGCTGGCGCTTTGGGTCACGTTTACACCCTGCTTTCTATGGATTTTCCTCGCGGGTCCTTATCTTGAACGCCTCAGCGCGCAACCGCGCCTCAGCGCAGGGTTGCAAGCAATCACTGCCGCCGTTGTGGGGGTTATGGCCAATCTGACCCTGTGGTTCGCGGTGCATGTTTTGTTTGGCACAGTCGGCACTGCTGCCCCCCTCGCCCTGCCCTTGCCCGTCTGGAACAGCTTTGATCCCACCGCTGCGGGGCTGACCGCTTTGGCTGCTGTGCTCATGCTTTATTTCCAGATCGGCTTTGTCAAAGCGATGGGGCTTCTCGGCGTCTGTGCGCTTGGGCTTGCGCTCATATAAGGTCGCCCCTTTTATCCCGATTGGAATCGCCTATGATGCATCAAGGAAACAACACCTGAGGGATATGACATGAGCCGCACCATAGACTATGGCAACCTCATGCATGACGCCATGCGCAGCCTGATCCGTAATGTCCTGCTAGACGTGAAGGACAATGGCCTGCCGGGTGCTCACCACTTCTTTATAACGTTTGATACCTCGCACCCCGATGCGGAACTGGCAGACTGGCTCTCGGACCGCTATCCCGACGAAATGACGGTTGTCATGCAGCACTGGTATGACGGGCTGGACGTGACCGAGGACGGCTTTTCCATCACGCTCAACTTCGGCGACGCACCAGAGCCACTTTACGTCCCTTATGATGCGATCCGCACCTTCGTGGATCCTTCGGTCGAATTCGGCCTGCGCTTTGAGCAGAAGGACGAGGACACAAAGGCCAAAGCCGAGACTGCGACAAAGCCCCTTCCCCAGACCGAGGAATCAGAGCTTGAGGTCGAAGAGGCCCCCGCAAAGGCCGCCGAAATCGTATCTCTGGACAGTTTTCGCAAGTCTTGAACTGGCGCAGGCGGACAGCACCCGCTAGAACGCCGCTGAACATACTCTTACAGTAATATCCGAGGAGCGCCCAAGATGGCCAATACCCGTACCGAGACCGACAGCTTTGGCCCATTGGAAGTGCCTGCGGATAAATACTGGGGTGCGCAGACCCAACGCTCGATCATCAACTTCCCCATCGGTTGGGAGAAGCAGCCCATCGCCATTGTCCGCGCATTGGGCGTTATCAAGCAAGCCTGCGCCGAAGCCAACATGGCCCAAGGGTCGCTGGACGAGGCGCGCGGCAAAGCGATCATGCAAGCCGCTTCCGAGGTGGTTGCAGGCAAGTTTGACGACAACTTCCCGCTAGTCGTCTGGCAGACAGGCTCTGGTACGCAATCCAACATGAACGCAAACGAGGTCATTGCAAACCGCGCAATCGAGATCATGGGCGGCGTCATCGGATCGAAAGACCCCGTGCACCCGAATGACCATTGCAACATGGGGCAATCCTCCAACGATACATTCCCCACTGCCATGCACATCGCCACCGCGCGTACCGCCCATGACGTGCTGCTGCCGGGTTTGCGCAAACTGCACGCTGGATTGCAGGCGAAGGTCGAGGAATTCGACGGCATTATCAAGATTGGCCGTACCCACACCCAAGACGCAACACCGCTAACGCTGTCTCAGGAATTCTCCGGCTACACCCACCAAGTGGCGATGGCGATCCGCCGCGTTGAAGACGGTCTGGGTCGCATCTATGAACTGGCACAGGGCGGTACTGCTGTCGGTACGGGGCTAAACACAAAAGTAGGCTGGTCCGAGACTGTCGCCGCCAACATGGCGCGCATATCCGGCTTGCCCTTCATCACAGCACCGAACAAATTCGAGGCCTTGGCCGCACATGACGCGATGGTCGAAATATCTGGTCACCTAAAAACAGTCGCCGCCAGCCTGTTCAAAATCGCGAACGACATCCGCCTGCTCGGCTCTGGTCCGCGCTGTGGTCTTGGTGAATTGATCCTGCCCGAAAACGAACCGGGCTCCTCCATCATGCCAGGCAAAGTGAACCCGACCCAATGCGAGGCGTTGACCCAAGTCTGCGCCCATGTGTTCGGCAACGATGCCGCCGTTGGCTTTGCAGGCTCGCAAGGTCACTTCGAGCTAAACGTCTATAAACCCATGATGGCCTATAACGTTCTGCAATCCATGCAACTTTTGGGTGATGCGGCTTCTGCCTTTACCGATAACCTTATTGTCGACCTCAAGGCTGATCCTGTTCGCATCGAGAAACTCATGCGCGAGTCGCTGATGCTGGTCACAGCACTGGCCCCCGAAATCGGCTATGACAACGCGACCAAAGTGGCCAAGACCGCCCATAAGAACGGCACAACCCTCAAGGAAGAGGCGATCGCCCTCGGCTTTGTCGATGATGAGACATTCGACCGCGTTGTGCGGCCAGAGAATATGATCGGACCAAAATGAGCAATCCCCTGAGCCTGAACAAAGCACGCAAAGACCGTGACCGCTCTGCCCGCAAATCGCAAGCAGATCAAAACAGCGCAAAATTTGGCCAGTCCAAAGCGCAAAAAGAAGCGCTCAAAGCGCGTGCGGAGCAGATTTCCCGTAATCTCGAAGGCCACAAGCGCGAGACATGACTGCGCGGCCCGTGAAACACTCTGTTACGTTGCACGGGCACCGCACGTCGATCTCGCTTGAGACGCCTTTTTGGACAGAGTTACGCAGCATTGCCGCGCAAAAGCAGATGCCAATCAACGCACTTGTCTCCAAGATAGACGAGGGGCGCGGCATGGACAGTGGGCTTGCTTCGGCGATCCGCGTTTATGTGCTGCAAGCGTTAAAAGATCAGTTACCAAGCGTGGAATAACCTCAGTTTATGAGCATTCCCGCCCCTCTATCCCCTGACGCATGGGTTACCCATGTATTCACTGCCAAAGCTGCACGAGAAGGTGGGGTTGTCCGCAGAAATAGTCGCGACATTGAACGCTATGTTGGCCGAGCAAGATTTGAGCAAGAACTCAAACGACGCGGCTTTCATGCAGTAGAGAACGCGGGGCAATTGATCATCTTTTGCAATCAAGAGCCGCTACGTCTAATTGTGTATCCGATTTTTTCGAAAAAATCGGTCCGGAATTTTTGAAAATTTCGCCAGCGCTTTATGCTACCGACGCATCATAAATCTTCTTGATGTTCGCACCGAGGGCCGCGTTAAATTCCGCCTCCGACATTTTTACGCTCAGCCCTTCGGCCAGCGCACGGCTAAAGCTTGCAATCATCTTATGGTTCTGGCTCAGCAGGTCACATGCCACGTCAGTGGAATACCCCCCCGACAAGGCCACAACCCGCAGCACATGTGGGTGGTCAGCGGCCCCATCATAAAGGCCTGCTTTGGTCGGAATGGTGAGCTTGAGAATGACATCAACACCCTCGGATAGTGCATTCAAATGGCTCATAATTTCAGCGGCAAGAATATCTTCTGCCTCGACTTTTGTAGCGCTCTCGATATGCACTTCAGGCTCGACAATCGGGACCAGCCCGGCGGCGGCAACTTGACGGGCAATGTCAAATTGCTGGGCCACAACATCCGCGATCCCCTTGGCGTTGGCTTCCAGAATCAAGGAGCGTTCCTTGGTCCCGAAAATGCCCTTTTTATTGGCTTTCGCCAGAAGCGCATCAAGCTCTGGCATCGGCTTGAGCATTTGCACGCCATTGGCTTCGTCGGCCAAGCCCTTGTCGATCTTCAAGAAAGGCACAACACCGCGATCTTCCCAAAGCGCCTGAGCCGTAGGCTTGCCGTTGATGTCGCTGTCCATTGTCCGCTCGAAAAGGATGGCACCCAAGACTTTTTCAGAGGTAAAATCATCGGCTAGAATAATACGGCTACGCATGGCGTGCACGGCGGCATACATTTCGTCGTCACCTGAATAATCCGCAGGTTCGACCCCGTATTGCGCCAGTGCTTTGGGTGTCGATCCACCCGATTGGTCAAGCGCTGCGATAAAGCCTGCGGCAGTTGCCATGCGGGTCCGTTGTGCGTCTTTTTGGGCCATGAATAGTGCCTTTTATTCTGATTACTGCGTTTATGCTGTTCTAAAGCCAATATTGCGTCAGCACCAGATGCTTTGACATTGTTAGGTGTTTGATCCCATGGTTTGATGGTGCGATCCTTTCTCAGGAATGGAAGGA
>CAWVWS010000163.1:0-6028 GCA_963933905.1 uncultured Sulfitobacter sp. | reverse complement strand
AGCCAGCGCGATCGTTGTTTGACCCAAGGCCATGCACGGCAATTCGCCTCCTCGAAGGTAACAGTGGGGATGAGTTCGGTGACATAGCCATGGCGCGCGAGGCGAATGCCCAGATCGGCGTCCTCTGTCACATTATGGGCGTCCCAACCGCACAGCTTTTCAAGGATATTGCGGCGGAAGAATAGCGTTGTACCGCCCAAGGGGATCACCAGACCAAGCTGCGCCACACCCGGCAGGATCATGCGCCACCACGTTGCATATTCAATTGTGAAACAGCGTGAAATCCAGTTTGTTTTCGGATTGTAGTAGTCCAGAACCCCCTGCAAACATGCAACGTTTTCAGGTGCGTCCTGAAAACGTGTCACAACTTTTTCGATCTGATCAGGTTCTGGGGCGTCTTCGGCATCCCATACGCCGATGATCGAGCTGCGACAGAAATCCAGCGCATAGTTGAGCGCACGGGGCTTTGTGGTCAGCCTGTTTGCGCTGGGCACTTCGATAACGCTGATCCAGCTGGGTAATTCGGTGCGTGCGATGGTGTCGCGGGTGACCGTGTCGTGTTGTTCCAGCACAAGCACAACTTCGAGTAGGGATTTGGGATAGGTCAGGCGCGTGAGGCGCTGAACGAGTTTTCCCGCGATTTCCTTTTCATTGAGCAAGGGCACCAAAACGGACACTTTAGGCAAAGGGAACGCACCACGGGTGAGGTCTGCGGTGGTATTGGTATCTTGGGTTATTTTGGTCATCTGCGCGACAAAAGCGGCAACTTTGAGCACCGTGCTCATTCCCAGTGTCACAAAGGCGATCAAAATGCAGACTGTAATAGTCCAGGCAGGGAACATGACGAGGGCCGAGACCAAGATGGCCAGTAGAGCAAGGGCGATGGGTTTGCGCAGGGGGGAAGTGGGGTCCCAACTCCGACAGCTTTCGATGGCGGGAACACGTGTCTCTGCTTTTTGAGCAAGTTCGTCGCCATAAAGAGCGGTGATGTGTTTGCGAATTTGTTTTTCTTCTACAAGCACAGGCAGCAATCTGCGGCCCCGCTCCCCCAGACAGGCGCATAGGCGGTTAAATTCGTCGGGGTGCTGGGTGCCGACCAGCAGCACATCCCCGATACGCAGCCACGGTACACAGCGGTATTTGAGGCAAAGCGCAGAGGGCAACATTGCACTCAGCGAAGGATCAGTGGGATCAGCAGTCAGGTCGGCCACGGGGATATTGTGCTGGCGCGACACCATTTGCAGGATGTCGGTCGCACTGGCCAAGCCCTCGGCGATCAAAATCTCGCCCAAGGGCGCATCAATATGGCGCTGGAGGTCGAGTGCGTGGACCAGATCCCCTTGGGTAATCAGACCTGCATTCACCATAACACGACCCAACGGCAGACGCTCACTCGGAGAGACTGCAGCTTCGGGATCGGGCAACCGGAGAAAGAGGTCGCTCATCGCAAGCCAATCTGGGATCGTTTCAATTTGATTAAAACGATTACAGATAGAGATTAAGGAAGGGTTGAAACTTACTTAATCGATGATCAGATCAGGTAGTTGTGGCTTTTGTCCGAATGTCCATAGCCTCGGCAAAGCGCTCAAACAGGTAGTAGCTGTCTTGTGGCCCGGGCGATGCTTCGGGGTGGTGCTGTACGGAATAGACGGGGCGCCCTTCCATGCGGATACCACAGTTGGACCCGTCAAAGAGCGAGCGGTGCGTCTCGATCACACCATCAGGCAGGGACTGGCTGTCAACGGCAAAGCCGTGGTTCATCGAGGTGATCTCGACCTTGCCTGTATCCATGTCCTTGACCGGATGGTTTGCGCCGTGGTGGCCGTGGCTCATCTTGATTGTGCTGCCGCCGAGGGCGAGGGCCAGCATCTGGTGGCCCAGACAAATGCCAAAGACGGGCAGGTCGGTTTTGTTCAGCACATCCTTGATCATTGGCACCGCATATTTGCCTGTGGCTGCCGGATCACCGGGACCGTTGGACAAAAACACACCGTCAGGCGCATGCGCCATGATATCCTCATAGGTGGCGGAGGCGGGCAAGACGGTGACATCACAGCCTGCCGAGGCGAGGCAGCGCAGGATGTTACGCTTTGCGCCATAGTCGATGGCGACCACTTTGTGCTTTGGCGCATTTTGGGGCTGGTAGCCATCGGGCCAAGCCCACCGCATCTCGTTCCAGCGGTAGGATTGTGCGCAGGTGACATCTTTGGCCAGATCCATGCCTTCAAGGCCTGCAAATGCACGCGCCGCAGCAACAAGGGCTTCTACGTCGAAGTTTCCATCAGGATCATGGGCCAATGCGGCATGGGGTGCGCCCTGTTGGCGGATGGCGCGGGTCAGGCGGCGTGTGTCGATACCGCCAATAGCGATGCGGCCGCGCGTGGCGAGCCAGTCTGACAGGTGTTGTGTGGCGCGCCAGTTGCTCGGCTCTGTTGGCATCCACTTGACAACCATACCTGCGGCGACAGGATCAGCCGTTTCGTCATCTTCGGGGTTGGTGCCTGTGTTGCCGATATGGGGGAAGGTAAAGGTAACAATCTGGCCCGCATAGGAGGGGTCCGTCATGATCTCCTGATACCCTGTCATGGCAGTGTTAAAGCACATTTCGGCCACGGTCTGGCCCGTTGCCCCGAAACCTGCGCCGTAGAATACAGACCCGTCAGCAAGGGCGAGACAGGCGGTTGGATGTGTAGGAGCAGCGGGGGCCATGGTCATATCCTTTAAAGGGGAGGGGCCAGCAGAGGCCCGCAACGTGAACGAAGTGTAATACACCTCTTTTGGCAAACGATTGATACCTATAGCGACTATAGGGGCGGGTCAAGATCGCAGGGTAAATGAATAATCGTTATATATCAGGTAGTTAGGGCTGTTCAAAACGCATTGCAAGTAAGGGGGCGATTGGGTAATGTCTGCGCTCTTGGAACCCGCAACCTTAGAGGCATCCCCATGGACCTTCGGACCCGTATCACAACCGACTTAAAACAGGCAATGAGAGACAAAGCCGTGGAACGGTTGTCGACGTTGCGGCTGGTGAATGCAGCGATCAAAGACAAAGATATCGATGCACGCGCCGAGGGCAACGAAGACGGTGTCGGTGATGCAGAAGTGCTTGCGATCCTTGGCAAGATGGCAAAGCAGCGGATGGAATCCGCACGTGCCTATGAAGAGGGCGGTCGCCTTGACCTTGCCGAGCGCGAGCGTTCTGAAATTCTGGTGATCGAGGAATTCCTGCCCCGCCAGCTTGATGAGGCGGAAACCGAGGCCGCGATTGATGCTGCTGTTGCAGAGACGGGCGCGAGCTCATTCCGCGACATGGGCAAAGTCATGGGCGTGCTGAAAGCCAAATACACAGGTCAGATGGATTTTGGCCGTGTCGGTCCGCGGATCAAGGACCGTTTGTCCAACTAATTTGGCGCACTTCTCTAGCGGCGTAATGCCCGCAGGAGATCATCGTAAAGCTCGATCCGCTCTTCTTCGCTCAGGAATGACCCGATCTCTACTTCGCGGCCTTTGCCGCGCAGGGTTACGTAATGTGGAATAGGGCCTTCGTCCTCGTATTTGGTGACTTGGGTCCAATACCTGTCGCAATCCCATTGCTGCACATCACCTTTGGGGTTGGTGCGGGTGAGCATGGCCATCGTCTCTCCCAGCACCAGCTCCTCATTGATTTGTCGCGCCTTGTAGTTGCGTTGGAGCGCCCAGTAGACCCCCCAGACCGCAGCGAGCGTGAAGGGCAAGATCCCCCAAAGGATCGGGGAGCCGAGCAGCGGCAATGCGGGGATCGTGATCAGTGTGAAAGTTGACAGGACAAAGGCAGCCATCCCCCGCGCAGGAAGCGAGTTGTGTGGCCACAGACGCATGGTCTGGGGTGTGCTGTGCGGTTGTGAGGTCCATTCGTAAGGCATTGTATAATCCTAGCATAGCGGTCATCTGGATCAATGCGACAAAGTGAAAACTGGCATGGTTTCCGTGTTTTGACGAGACTGTTTTCCACCCTCTTCTTTAAAGCGGGCTGTTCCCGATGGGTGCTGTTAGGTCGTTTGTTTGACTATAAAAAAGGGCCCCAACCGCCGTTGGAGCCCTCATGTTCTTTTTGCTGTCTCAGCCTCTTAGTAGCTGTGGGATTTGTCCCAGTCCGACTGCTTTGGCAGTTGCTCGAACGTGTGCTCGGGCGGCGGGGATGGGAGTGTCCATTCCAGTGTATCCGCATATTCGTTCCACGGGTTGTTGGCTGTGACGCGCGCACCGCGGGTCAATGTCCATGCTATAATTCCGAAGAAGAAGATGAAGGAACCGAAAGAAAGGAATGCGCCCATGCTTGACCACCAGTTCCAATACGCAAACGCATCGGGATAGTCGATGTAGCGACGTGGCATACCCTGACGGCCCAAGAAGTGCTGTGGGAAGAAGGTCAGGTTCGCACCGATGAACATCGCCCAGAAGTGCAACTTACCAGCCCATTCGGGGTACATACGACCAGTCATCTTGGGCAGGTAGAAGTAGATACCTGCAAAGATGGTGAAGACTGCACCGAGCGACATTACGTAGTGGAAGTGTGCAACCACATAGTAAGTGTCGTGGTAATAGCGGTCCACAGCGGCCTGCGATAGTACAATACCTGTCACACCACCAACGGTGAAGAGGAACAGGAAGCCGAAGGCCCAGAGCATGGGGGTCTCGAAGGTAACCGAGCCGCCCCACATGGTCGCAATCCATGAGAACACCTTGACGCCTGTCGGCACCGCAATGATCATGGTCGCCAGCATGAAGTAGGCCTGCTGGTTCAGCGACATTCCAACTGTGTACATGTGGTGCGCCCAAACAACGAAGCCCAGTGCACCGATGGCGATGATCGCCCAGACCATTGGCAGGTAACCAAACACAGGCTTGCGCGCGAAGGTCGCAATCACGTGTGAGATGATACCAAAACCTGGAAGGATGATGATGTACACTTCAGGGTGGCCAAAGAACCAAAGGATGTGCTGGTAGAGAACCGGATCACCACCACCCGCAGGGTCGAAGAAGGCAAAGCCAAAGTTGCGGTCCATCAGGAGCATTGTGATCGCACCGGCCAGAACGGGCAGGGAAAGCAGAATTAGCCAAGATGTCACGAAGATCGACCATGCAAAGAGCGGCACCTTGAATAATGTCATGCCTGGGGCACGCATGTTCAGGAAGGTCGTGATCATGTTGATCGCGCCAAGGATGGAGGAAGCACCGGATACGTGAACAGCGAAGATCGCGAAATCCATCGACATGCCGCTTTCTTTTACCGAAAGCGGTGGGTAGAGGACCCAACCAACTCCGGAGCCGGACTGACCGTTACCGCCCGGAAGCAGGACAGAACAGATCGCCAGTGACGTACCAGCAACATATAGCCAGAAGGACAGGTTGTTCATCCGTGGGAACGCCATGTCAGGCGCACCGATTTGTAACGGCATGAAGTAGTTGCCGAAACCGCCGAAGAGGGCAGGGATAACGACAAAGAACATCATAAGAATGCCGTGACCTGTGATCAAAACATTCCAAAGGTGGCCGTTGGGCGTACAGGTCGTGGACGAGTCAACGATGAAACGCGCGCCTTCCATACACATATACTGAACGCCAGGGTTCATCAGCTCGAGGCGCATGTAGATCGTGAATGCGACAGAGATGAATCCGACAAATGCTGAGACGATCAGGTATAGGATACCGATGTCTTTGTGGTTCGTGGACATAAACCAGCGCGTGAAAAAACCGCGTTCGTCTTCATGGTCGTGCCCGTTAATGGCTGCGTCTGCCATGCGGTGCCTCCTAATATTGATATTTAAATGCAGATACGCCTGTTGGCAAAAACGCACTACTGTCTTCCGCATGTTCTAAAAGCAAGAAGGGCACAGGGCAATGGGCATGATGGTCGCAGTACCAAGTATTTTCACCATCATACGTTGAATTCAATCGTGAAATAAGTCTGTGGGTGGCATTTGAGAAAAATGGGTCCAATTCGACCTAGAAGCAGGCGCAGATTCTCGTGTGATTAACCCACTGG
>CAWVWS010000162.1:0-6067 GCA_963933905.1 uncultured Sulfitobacter sp. | reverse complement strand
AAAAGGATCAGCTTGCGTTGCCGAGACCGAGAACCATGTCGATCATCTCCTGCCCACCCTCTACTTCAGCTGCAAACTGCGAATAGATCGGCTCTGACGCTTCAATGAAGGCGTCCTTGTCGGCTGTGTTTACCGCAACACCAGCATCCTCGATCACTTTCAACAGGCTGGATTCAAGCTCTGCCGCTTTCTCGTAGGTGAAGTCTTGGGTCTTGTTGGCACAATCCGTCAGACCCGCCTGCATGTCAGCATCCATGCCGTCGAACTTCTTCTTCGACATCAGGATATAGGCTGGCGTATAGACGTGACCTGTAACGGAAAGATACTTCTGCACTTCCTGAAACTTGGCCGACGCAATCTGAGCATATGGGTTTTCTTGACCATCAATCACGCCAGTTTGCAGCGCAGTGAACACGTCAGAGAATGCCATCGGCGTTGGATTGGCCCCATACTCTTGGAACATCTTCAAACGCCAGACACCATTCGGCGTGCGCAGCTTAACGCCTTCCAAATCGGCAGGCAGATTGATCGGCCGCACGTTGTTGGTGATGTTGCGAAAGCCGTTCTCGGCCAGACCTACGATGTGATAGCCATTGGCATTCGCCGCAGATTGAAACTTATCCATCATCGCACCCTGAACACGGCGCATGTGATCGCGGTCCTTGATGATGTAGGGCATCTCGAAAATACCGAATGTATCATCAACTGATGACATCACCGAGGATGGCAGCGAGAAATCGACCTGCCCCAATTTGAGCTTCTGCAGAAGCTCCTTGTCCTTACCCAGCTGTGATGAGCCAAACGTCTGAACCTCGACCGCGCCGGCCATCCCACCGTTCACGCAGGCTGCAAAGTTATCGACTGACGCTTCAAACAGCGACCCTGGGTTGCCGACATGGCCAAATTTCAGGGTCATATCAGCCGCATAGGCACTTGTTGCCATGCCAATAGCCGTGGTTGCTGCAAGCAGTTTTGCAATTATCTTCATTTTGTTCTCCTCCCAGAGTTTAAATGTTCTTGTTTTCGTCTGTGCCCCATTCTGTGGGGGCATTCTATTATGTGAGGTGTTCCATTGCCGCTTGAACACCACCTGTTTCATGCGGGACGTTCGCTTGCTTCAGGCCCATTTCAACACCAGCAAGCGTGGCAACCAGCATCAAGTCATTGAAGTCGCCTAGGTGACCTATGCGGAACACCTTATCGGCAACTTTTGAGAGGCCATTTCCAAGGGAAATATCATAATGCTCCAAGGTGCTGGCGCGGAACCCGTCCGCGCTGTGACCTTCGGGTAGCTTAACGGCCGTTAGCACACCACTCTCCTGCCCCTGTTTGGCACAAAGCACTTCGAGACCCCATTTACGAACAGCCGCGCGTGCAGCCTGACCGTGACGCGCATGGCGGGCAAAGACGTTGTCGAGCCCTTCCTCATGCAACATATCAACAGCAACGTTTAGACCATAGAGAAGGTTAGTCGCAGGGGTGTACGGGAAATATCCCGTTTTGTTCGGGCCAACCATCTCTGCCCAATCCCAGTAGGACCGCTGCAGGCCAGCCTTGGCATTGGCCGCCATCGCCTTCTCACTCGCGGCATTGAACGACAGCCCTGGGGGAAGCATCAGACCTTTTTGTGATCCTGATACCGTGACATCCACGCCCCATTCGTCATGCTTGTACTCAAGTGACGCGAGGCCTGAAATTGTATCAACCATGAAAAGCGCTGGGTGGCCTGCGCGGTCAATCGCCTTGCGCACCTCCGCAATGGGCGAAACGGAACCTGTTGAGGTCTCGTTGTGCACAACGCAAACAGCTTTGATCTCGTGACCTTTATCTTCGGCCAAATAGGCTTCGATCTGGTCTGGATCCGCGCCGCTGCGCCAATCGCTTTCAATAAACTCCGCACGGATACCCAGCTTTTCAGCCAGCTTTTTCCACAGTGTCGCAAAATGCCCCGTCTCGAACATCAACACGCGATCACCTGGCGACAGCGTGTTGACCAATGCCGCCTCCCACGCGCCAGTGCCGGACGCAGGATAGATGAACGCATGCTGCTCCGTCTTGAAGACACTCTTGATCCCGTCGAGCGCCTTCATGCCAACAGATGCAAAATCAGGACCACGGTGGTCGATTGTCTGTTGTCCAATCGCGCTTAGAATTCGGTCAGGTACAGCACTCGGGCCAGGGATTTGCAGAAAATGGCGGCCAGCTTTTCTCATGACGATAGTCTCACATTCAGGTGGTGAAGTAGGCGAGAGGCAGAACCCTGTAGCCTACATTTATTCTTTTCAGTTGAACCAAGTTAATTTTGAATTTATAATTAAGTCAACACCAATGATTGCTCTAATACGTAGTGGACCGCAAATGTCTGACCTGTTCGAAACTCTAAAATCCCGCGTTCAGGGTGACCTGATGTTTGATAGGTTCTCACGTGGTCGTTATTCTACGGACGCGTCATTGTACCAGATGACACCAGTCGGTGTGCTATCGCCAAAGTCCGAAGATGACATCAGAGCCGCCATTGATATCGCTGGCGAAAAGGGCGTGCCCCTGCTTGCGCGTGGCGGCGGCACGTCCCAGTGCGGCCAAACTGTAAACGAAGCTTTGGTGCTGGATAACACCCTATATTTCAATGACATCCTTGAGCTTGATGTGGAGGGGCAGCGCTGTGTTGTGCGTCCTGGCATCGTGCTGGACGATCTAAACCGCGCATTGAAACCTCACGGGCTTTGGTTCCCTGTTGATGTCTCGACTGCGTCGCGTGCAACCATTGGCGGGATGACGGGCAACAACTCTTGCGGGGGTAAATCCCTGCGATACGGAATGATGCGCGACAATGTCCTGTCGATTGATGCCTTTCTGGCCGACGGCAGTCAGCACCATTTCGGACCCGTCGGGGACGCCGCGTCCCCGCAGCTGCAATCGCTGACCGACGATCTTCTGCGCCTCGGCGCCCGAGAAGCCGCAGAAATCGAAGCGCGATTCCCCAAGGTCATGCGCCGCGTCGGGGGCTATAATATCGACGCACTGGTGCCCCGCGACACGCCCAACAACCTCGCACATCTTCTGGTGGGGTCTGAGGGGACGCTGGCCTATTCCACCGCTATTGAGCTGAAGCTCTGGCCCATCATTTCGCAAAAGGTCTTGGGTGTTTGTCATTTTCCCACATTCCATCAGGCGATGGATGCGGCACAACATCTGGTCACATTAAATCCCCAAGGCGTTGAGCTGGTGGATGCGACAATGATCGGGCTGGCCCGCGATATTCCGATGTTCAGACAAACCATCGAGGAATTCGTGACGGGCAAGCCAGACGCCCTGCTGTTGGTTGAATTTGCCGAAGAAGACCCAAGCCTGCACGCCCAGAAATTGCGTCAGCTGGATGAAATGATGGGCGATCTGGGGTTTTCATGGTCTGGCTCAGGTAAGAATTGGGGCGGGATGACCCCTGTGCCTGACCCAGCGATGCAGGCGCGCATCGCAGATCTGCGCAGCTCAGGCCTCAACATCATGATGTCCATGAAAAGCGACGGCAAGCCCGTGTCGTTTGTCGAAGATTGCGCCGTTGAGTTGCCCGACCTTGCCGCCTACACCGAGGGTCTCACTGAGATTTTTGAGCGTAATGGCACACGCGGAACATGGTACGCGCACGCCTCTGTCGGGTGCCTGCATGTACGTCCAGTCCTGAACCTCAAGCTGGATCAAGACGTAAAAACCATGCGTACGATTGCAGAAGAATGTTTTGATCTGGTCGCAAAGTACAAAGGCTCGCACTCGGGCGAGCACGGTGACGGGCTGGTCCGCTCGGAATTCCACGAAAAGATGTTCGGTCCCCGTATGGTCGCCAATTTCGCACAGGTGAAAACACGCCTTGATCCGACCTGCCTGTTCAACCCTGGCAAAATCGTCAACCCGCCCAAGATGGATGACCGCAGCCTGTTCCGTTATGGCTCAGACTATAAAGTTGAAGAGTTTCCAACTGGCCTCGACTGGTCTGAATGGTCGGGCAGCGCTGGCGGTTTTCAGGGTGCTGTCGAGATGTGCAACAACAACGGGGCCTGTCGCAAACTCAAAGGCGGCGTGATGTGCCCGTCGTTTCGGGTGACCCGCAAGGAACAAGACCTCACACGCGGACGCGCAAACACCCTGCGGCTGGCTATTTCAGGTCAATTGGGGCCCGATGCTCTGACCTCTGACGAGATGGCCCAGACCATGAAGCTGTGCGTATCGTGCAAAGGCTGCAAGCGCGAATGCCCTACGGGTGTGGATATGGCGCGCATGAAGATCGAAGTGCAGGCGGCTACCGTGCGTAAAAATGGGTTGAAGCTACAAGACCGTTTGACAGCGTTTCTGCCGCGTTATGCCCCGATGGCAGCGCGCATGCCCTTTTTGGCAAACTTGCGAAATACCGTTCCGGGATTGGCAAAATTGACCGAACGACTGACCGGCTTCACCGCAACGCGCAAGCTGCCCACATGGGCGGCGCGGCCGTTTAAGGACAGTGAAGCCAGTGAGGGTGAAAGCCCCCAAGCCGTCGTATTTGCAGATTGCTTTAACCGCTACTTTGAACCCGAAAACCTGCGTGCCACGCTCAAGGTGATGGAGGCCGCTGATGTACCAGTGCATCTGGCAAAGGCCCCCAAAGGGGAGCGGCCCCTGTGCTGTGGCCGTACATTCCTGTCCGCAGGTTTGATAGATGAGGCCAAAGTAGAAGCGCAGCGTTTGGTCGACGCCCTGATGCCCTATGTGGAACAGGGCCTTCCGATCATCGGGCTGGAGCCGAGCTGCTTGCTGACCCTGCGCGATGAAATCCCTGCCCTTCTGCCCGGTGAGGACACATCAAAGCTCGCCGCTAAGGCACGGATGTTGGAGGAATACATCGCGGATCAAGAAGCCAACCCCGATTTCCATCTTCCGTTGACCTCCCCTGCCCCCAAGGTTCTACTGCACGGGCATTGCCACCAAAAGGCAATGGGCGTTATGTCCAGCATTGAGAAGACACTGGCGCTCTTGCCCAATACGCAGGTCGAAACGGTGGAGACATCATGCTGTGGCATGGCAGGCGCATTCGGGTATGGTACCGACACACATGAGACATCCCGCGCCATGGCAGAGTTGGATTTGGCGCCTGCAATAAGGAAAGCGGACATAGAAACTTTAATCGTTGCAGATGGTACATCCTGCCGACATCAAGTAGCAGACCTTACCACCCGCCAACCCGTCCACATGGCACGCCTGCTCGAAATGGCTCTGAAAAAGTGAAATCAACGTCCCTATGCTTCAATCAACAAACCCACAGGCCATTACCCGCACTTCGTTGCACCACGAACTCGTAAGCCGACTTCAGACATTGATCATCAATGCGGAGCTGGAGCCGGGATCAAAGGTGCCCGAAAAGCTACTGTGTGACCAATTCGGCGTGTCGCGCACCCCACTGCGTGAAGCACTCAAGGTGCTTGCCTCGGACGGGCTGGTGCGCCTCGAACCCAATCGCGGCGCATGGGTGACCCGTGTTACGATTGAAGAGGTTGAAGAAGTGTTTCCCGTGCTGGGCGCGTTGGAAGCGTTATCTGGTGAATTGGCCTGTCAAAACATTACCGACGCCGAGATCGAAGCCGTCCAAGAATTGCACGCCCGCATGCTAAAAAGCTATAAGGATAGTGATCTGGACGCCTATTTCAGCGTCAACCAGCAAATTCACCGCGCCATTCTGGTCGCAGCTGGCAACAGCACCTTAACATCATCCTGTGAAGCCTTGTCGCTTCGCATGCAGCGGGCGCGGTATTTGGCGAATATGACCCAAGGGAGATGGCGTGAAGCCGTGCAAGAACACGAGAATATCTTAGCGTTTCTTGTTGCACGAGATGGTCCCAACTTGGCACAGACCTTGATGGGTCACATGAACTCCAAGCGCATATCTGTCGTTCGATGGCTCAAGACGGAAGGGACGATGAAAGACTAGAGGTCTGCATTCGTTACAATCTGGATTTGGTCTTGTCGCGTTTTAGTTCCGGTCTTTTTCGAGCAATGTTTGCTATGAAGGAGATAAAGAATGGCAAAGAGATACACAGAC
>CAWVWS010000161.1:0-6090 GCA_963933905.1 uncultured Sulfitobacter sp. | reverse complement strand
TGCGCGTAGATGATCGACATAATCCCAGTCAGGGGCGGTGCGCAGCAGGTAGCCGACATGCGCCGTGGGTGACAGGCCATTGGTGGCAGCATTGGCGTATTTATCCAATCCGCGCATATGGGGCATGCCGCGTTTTGCCATGCCCATGGCCCATGCAGGACGCATCGCGACTTGGGCCAGCAGGCGGGGCGTCAGGCGTGGCGGGTTGGTCAGACCTGAGCGGACCTGCCGCTCGCGGCGGCTGGCGACAGGGACATCAACGGTCAGGATCAGCGTCGAAAAGCCCGCAGCCTTTGCCCGCGCGAGCATATCGCGGCGAATGTCGGGATCGCGGGGCGGGTACATCTGAAACCATGCATGCTCGCCCAAATGAGGTGCGATATCTTCGGGGCTTTGGGTGGCAACAGTGGAAATGCAGTAGGGGATATTCGCGCGTGCGGCGGCGCGGGCCAGATGCCCCTCGGCGTCGGGCCACATGAGGCCAGACATGCCGATCGGGGCGATCCCGAAAGGGAGGGGCAGGTCATGCCCCAAAAATCGTGTGCCCAGATCCGGCGTGAACTCTCCGTGCAGAATGGACGGTATCATGCCGATCCGGTCCAGACCCGTGCGGTTGCGGGCCTTTGTCATCTCGTCGCCCGTACCGCTGTCGAGGTATTCCCAAACGAATTTGGGAATACGTCGTTTTGCGCGGGCGCGCAGGTCATTCAGGGCGGGGTATTTTGCGTGTAAATCCATGGCATCATTTGCCCAATTCACAATGCCCTTGTCCAGCGTATGATTTAACGCTCATCCATATCGGTGCAGGGGACCCGACGGGAAAGATATTGCAAAATCCGATCCAGCCCCCGTAATAGAAATGGGGCAAAGTGCGTCATTATGGTGCATAACGCGGCGCAGGGCGCTGTCCATACCAGAGGTTTGATCGTGTAATTTCTGTGTGACGGTCATGGAACGGGGTGGTTTCGCTTGTTCAAGGCGGGCGCTTGCGATTCTGCGAAGCTGCTCTTGGGTTTCATTTATACAGCGGCACAAACCAGCAAGCATGCCTACCGAAGTGGACAGCCGTTCTTTTGAAATTCAGCCTGTTTCTGCTGCTGTGAGGACATCGGAGATCTGGGTAAGGCGCATCGTACAGGTGGCTGCAAAATAGGCGACATCCTCAAAGGCCATTCTGTTGAGGTCATTATCTATCAGGTGACTTGGCATGGATGACGCCATCGCGTGTTGAAAAGGTTTGTTTATGGGGGCGCAAAGCGCGCTTGGTGCGGTTTGGGGCTGCCGTTCAGGGGTAAATCGTGGGCCATCCGTCCAAGGGAGATCCTCAAGTTCAGGTGAACGCATATCGGTGTTTAGCATCGTATCTCTTTCGTATTGCAAGGCCCCCACCAAACTTCATTTTGGTTATCAAGCAGTAAAATATCGGACGGACTGTCAGATTTATTAGACAGTGGTGTCAGGCAGGGTAGGCAGCGAATTTAGGATTTGTTTACTTCTGCCATCAGAATAGGGCAGGTGATTAACAATCATCTGGAACATTGTGAGAACGTCCCTTTAATCCGGATACGGTTCGCGCTACCTTATCTCTCATGAATGATTTTGACGAAAATGCCGCCTTTGAGGGCGCCTCCTTATCCGCCCGTGCGATGGCTGCGCGGCCGCAGCCCTATCTTGACGGTTTGAACCCTGCACAGCGGGAGGCCGTGGAGACGATGGACGGCCCTGTGCTGATGCTTGCGGGTGCGGGGACGGGTAAGACGCGCGCGCTGACGGCGCGGATTGTTCACCTGATGAACACGGGTCGCGCACGGCCCAATGAAATCCTCGCCGTGACCTTCACCAACAAGGCCGCGCGGGAAATGAAGAACCGTGTAGGCAGCATGTTAGGCCAACCTGTGGAGGGGATGCCATGGCTTGGCACTTTCCATGCGATCTGTGTCAAACTGCTGCGCCGCCATGCGGAACTGGCGGGGCTAAAGTCAAACTTCACCATTCTGGACACGGACGACCAGCTGCGCCTGCTCAAACAACTGGTCGCTGCAGAGAGTATCGACGACAAGCGCTGGCCCGCGCGAATGCTTGCAGGGATCATCGACGACTGGAAAAACCGCGCACTGACGCCCGACAAGATACCTGCCGCCGATGCAGGAGCCTATAATCACCTTGGGCCAAAGATTTACGCAGCTTACCAGACGCGGCTCAAAGAGCTGAACTGCTGCGATTTCGGTGACCTGCTGCTGCATATGGTCACGATTTTTCAAACCTATGACGATCTGCTCAAGCAATACCAACGATGGTTCAAATTTATTCTGGTCGACGAATATCAGGATACCAACGTTGCCCAATACCTCTGGCTGCGATTGCTCGCGGCGGGGCATAAGAATATCTGCTGTGTGGGCGATGATGACCAGTCGATCTATGGCTGGCGTGGGGCGGAAGTGGGCAATATTCTGCGATTTGAGAAGGATTTTCCGGGCAGCCATGTTGTGCGCCTTGAGCAGAATTACCGTTCGACCCCGCATATCCTTGCCGCGGCCTCTGGCGTGATTGCCGGGAATGAGGGGCGTCTGGGCAAGACGCTGTGGACCGATGCGCAAGAAGGCGAGAAGCTGCGCCTGATCGGCCATTGGGACGGGGAAGAAGAGGCGCGCTGGATCGGCGACGAGATCGAATCTATGCAACGCGGCACACGTGGTTTGCGGAAATTCAGCCTTGATCACATGGCGATCCTTGTGCGTGCGTCACATCAAATGCGTGCGTTCGAGGACCGTTTCCTGACCATCGGTCTGCCATACCGCGTGATCGGGGGGCCGCGATTCTATGAGCGGATGGAGATCAGGGATGCGATGGCCTACTTTCGTGTTGTGACATCGCCTGACGATGATTTGGCCTTTGAGCGGATCGCCAACACCCCCAAACGCGGCCTTGGCAAAGTGGCGATGCAGAAGATCCAAGGCACGGCACGGGCCAACGGTACCAATCTGATCGAGGGGGCGCGGCGTTTACTGGACGAAAAGGGGATCGGTGGGAAGGGGGCTGCCGAGCTTCGTATCCTGATCGAGGGCATTGATCGCTGGTCGTCGAAGCTGCACGGTCCACGCATTGAGGCCAATGATGAGAGTGTGCTGGACAATGGTGGCCCTATTCGCATGGAGTTTGCGCCATCCGAGATCAGCCACGTCGAGTTGGCCGAGATTATTCTCGACGAGAGCGGTTACACCACCATGTGGCAGAATGACAAAACCCCCGAGGCGCCCGGGCGGTTGGAAAACGTCAAAGAGCTTGTGAAGGCGTTGGAGCAGTTCGAGAACCTTCAAGGCTTCTTGGAGCATGTCAGCCTCATCATGGACAACGAGAAAGAAAACGAGGGCGAGAAGGTCAGCATTATGACGCTTCACGCGGCCAAGGGGCTGGAATTTCCCGCCGTGTTCTTACCGGGTTGGGAGGATGGATTGTTCCCCTCGCAACGCTCCATGGACGAGAGCGGGCAAAAGGGCTTGGAGGAGGAGCGGCGGCTGGCCTATGTGGGCATAACCCGCGCGGAGGAGATTTGTACGATTTCCTTTGCGGCCAACCGCTTTGTCTTTGGTCAGTGGCAGAATGCGCTGCCGTCGCGGTTCATCGACGAATTGCCTGAGCAGCATGTGGAGGTTCTCACCCCACCGGGTCTTTATGGGGGCAGCTTTGGGGCTGCCATGCCGAAAAGCACCCTGCATGAGGCGGCGGCAGAGGCGAATGTCTATAACTCGCCCGGTTGGCGGCGCTTGCAATCGCGCGCAGGTACACGCGGCATGAGCCAGCCTGCGGAGGCCAAGAACATCACCATCGATATGACGGCCACCAGCAGTTTTACAATGGGGGAGCGGGTGTTCCACCAGAAGTTTGGCTATGGCGCAATCATCGGAATCGAGGGAGACAAACTGGAAGTTGCCTTTGAAAAAGCGGGCGACAAGAAAATCGTCGCCCGCTTTTTATCGGCTGCGGATGATGTGCCGTTCTAGAACCGTATGAGCGTCAGCAATGAGGAACCCTAGTTTTCGGGCGTGAAGTTGGCATCAACAACTTTGCACTTCTGCCAACCGCGTGCGCGGGCATATTTTCTGGCTTCGGGTCCGAGTTCTGCCATGTCTTTTACAACACCGATTTTGCAATATGACAGGGCGGTATCCTTTGCCTCGGCGGAGGTTTTATAGCCGTAGCTGTATCCATGGTGGCTTGCCCCTGAAATTGCAAAGGCACCGTAGGTCCCCGCTTTTTGTTTTTCCTTATACACTGTGTCGAAATCATCGGCGGCCCATTCACTCAGCCCTGTTGCGCGGGACTGATCAACGGGAAGTGATGCTGGCATGGCAACGGCGTAGATCACACAGCCGTCAGCCTCAGCAAATTGTTTGCAGCCTTCCAATGCGGTGGCACGGACACTTGCCACGTCGTGAAAGTTCTGGATGTAGAAGCCTTCGGCTTTTTCAAAGTGCACAGCAAAAGCGGCAAAGTACCGTGCTTCGCGGCGAAACTTGCTGTATAGACCGCGCAGTTTTGGGGGCAGGGCTGGCAAAGTACCGACACGCCCGATCTGTTTGCCCTGTCCAAAATTCGCAGGTTCAGCGGCAAGGGGCTGCGCGGTTGCCAGCAGGCCAACTGTGGCGGTGGCAGCAAGGCTCGAAACGGTAAGCGCAGAAGCAAGAAGTATGGTTTTCACAAATATTCTCCTGTGAGGTGGATATCTGTATTAAGGTATGCTTTGATCCTAAAAGCCATAATAATTATTTTAATACAATAATAATTAAGGAGATAAAATGCACCGTATACGCCGCCTTGCCACGATTGCGATGATCGTGATGTTGCCGATGATGCTCTACTATCCTTATCACGCGCTGTCCTGGAACCTTGAGGTGTCATTCCTTGATCCCGGCAAGTGGACCCGCAATGACAGGTGGGTTGATCGTGACGCACAGATCGCCATGACCACGCGGATCGTCTTCTTTACGATGTGGGCCGTGCCGGTGGTCCTCGGTTTTCTGGGGTATGTGGCGGGTTTTTGGGCTTTGATTCTTTTGCGGCAGGGCATTGTCTTTGACACCCGCATCTCGCGCCGGTTGTCTGTCATGGGGATTATGATCTTCTCATCCTCCACCTTGGCGCTTCTTGCAGGGGCGCTTAGCCCGATGGTGCGCTCGTGGCACAATGCGGATGGTCCTTTGCTGCTGCGGTTCTGGTACAGTAGTGGCGATGTCGGGTTGGCATTTTGCGGATTGGCATTTCTGTTTCTGGGCCTCGTCATGCGGGAGGCGATCAGGATCGCCCGCGAGAACGAGGAATTTATCTGATGGAGATCATTGTCAGGCTCGACGTGGTGCTCGCGCAGCGCAAGATGAAGGGCAAGGATCTGGCTGAGGCGATCGGAATAACGGAGCAGAACCTGAGCTTGCTGAAGTCAGGCAAGGTCAAAGGCGTGCGTTTCGAGACCCTTGCGCGAATCTGTGATGTCTTGGAGTGCCAGCCGGGTGATCTGCTTGAGGCGGTGGCGGTAAAGTAAAACGGCGCCCCCGCGGAGGCGGGGACGCCGTCTTATAAGGTGCATCCCTCAATCGGGAGGAACGAGAGACACAGCTTTTACAGCGTGGGGTCATCGGGGAGGCGAGACTCTGCCGCGCTGTACATTCGCCTGCGGCCCAGTGGGAGGACCGGACCGCAGGGAATTCGAATTTAGCGGACCGCTTCGGCCGCTTCTTTTGAAATGCGGCGGAAGTCTGCGCGGCTCATGCCGAGGTCGGCCAGATCACGCGCTGTCATTGTGCACAGCTCGTTATACGTCTGGCGGTGTGCCTTGCGCTGACGCATCTTGAGCGCGATTGCGTCAAAAAATGCTGCGATGCGGCTAGGCTGTGTGGATACTGCTGCGTTGGTGTCTGTGAAGTATGTCATGTTAACTCTTTCATATCGACTGCGTCTTGTTGTGATTATTAATTAGGTATTTTGGTGCCGCGTACAAGAAGCAATGCTGCAAAGCGGCTATGCGTTTTCTGCATGCGCGACATTCTGACAAGCTCATGTTTCCTATTTATAAAATATCAAGTACCGCTCACGAAA